>JAHLKU010000020.1 GCA_020444505.1 Actinomycetota bacterium
ACGAGCAGCCCATCGAGTTGCCGCAGTTGAGGCAGCGGTAGCACGACCCGTTGCGGACCGTGATGTGGCCGCAGGTGTCGCACAGCGGGGCGTCGCCCATCATGGAGCCGAGCGCCTGCTGGACCGACGAGGTCTGGGTCGCGGCGCCGCCGTCCCGTCCCCCGACCGCTCCGGACGCCACCCGGGCCGCCTTGCCGTTGCCGTTCGACGATCCGTTGGCGCCCGCCGGCTCCGGGGACACCGCCGGGTGCGAGATCGGCGCCGTCGCCGGCATCTCGCCCTTCGGTCCGGACCGGACCTCGCTGGCGATGGCCTCCACCTCGCGGATCGGGCCCTCGATCTCGTCCACCGGGTCGGTGGTGGAGATCAACTGGTCCTCGTCGAGCGCCATCTGCACCCCGGCGTCCACCGCCAGGCCCTTGGGCGGCTCCGGCAGCTCGTTGTCCTTGGGCGGCACCTGCACCAGGTCGCGGCGGTCCAGGTACTCCAGGCCGAGCGCGCGGAACACGTAGTCCACGATGGAGTTGGCCATCTTGATGTTCGGATGGCCCTCCACCAGGCCGCGTGGCTCGAAGGTGTGGAACGTGAACGTGTCCACGAACTCCTCCAGCGGCACGCCGTACTGCAGGCCCTTGGAGACGGCGATGGCGAAGCAGGAGAGGATGCCGCGCAGCGTGGCGCCCTCCTTGGCGAGGTCGATGAACAGCTCGCCGAGCGTGCCGTCGTCGTACTCGCCGGTGCGGAGGAACACCTTGTGGCCGCCCACCCGCGCCTCGTGCGTCCACCCCCGGCGGCGGGCCGGCAGCATGAAGCGGGGCCGGTTGACGCCGCTGTAGGCCTGCGACGGGCTGACCTCGCGGTGGATGCCGGTGACGAGACGGGCGGTCTCGTCGATGGCGTCGTTCAACTCGTGGTCCTCGTCCTCGGTGTGGTCGCCCTCGCCGCTGGTGGCCGACGACAGCGGCTGGGACGCCTTGGAGCCGTCCCGGTACAGGGCCATCGCCTTCAGCCCCAGCTCGTAGGAGAGCATGTAGGCGGCCTCGATGTCGGCGGGGGTCACCTCGTTGGGCATGTTGATCGTCTTGCTGATCGCCCCCGAGATGAACGGCTGCGCCGCCGCCATGGCCTTGATGTGGCCGGTGTAGTGGATGAAGCGGCGGCCGTGCTTGCCGTTGCGGTTGGCGCAGTCGAACACGGCGAGGTGCTCGTCGGCCAGGTGCGGGGCGCCTTCGATGGTCTGGCGTCCGCAGATGACGTCGTTGGCCTCCTCGATCTCGGTGCCCCGGAAGCCGAGCGCCCCCAGCAGGTCGAAGTCGGGGGAGAAGTACTCCTCCGGGGTGAACTCCAACCGCTGCAGCGCCTCCTCGCCGAGCACGTGCACGTTGAAGGCGTGGCGGAGGTCGAACACGCCCGGCAGCGTCGCCTCGATCATGTCGATCTCGGGCCCGGTGAGGCCCTTCTCCGACAGGGTCTCGCGGTTGATGTGCGGGGCGCCGTCGAAGCTGTTGGTGCCGACCACGTAGCGCACGATGTCGCGGCGCTGGGCCTGGTCGTAGCCGAGGGCCCGCAACGCCGGGTCGATCGACTGGTTGGCGATCTTGAAGTAGCCGCCGCCGGCCAGCTTCTTGAACTTGACGAGGGCGAAGTCGGGCTCCACCCCGGTGGTGTCGCAGTCCATGAGCAGGCCGATGGTGCCGGTGGGGGCCAGCACGGTGGCCTGGGCGTTGCGGTAGCCGTGCAGTTCGCCCAGTTCCACCGCGGTGTCCCACGACTTGCGGGCCGCATCGAGCAGGGCCGGCGGGCAGTGGTCGGCCTCGATGCCCATCACCGACGAGGACACGCCCTCGTAGGCGGAACCGTCGGCGTCGTAGGCGGCGCGGCGGTGGTTGCGCATCACCCGGGCCATGGCCTCGCGGTTCTCGTGGTACCGGGGGAACGGGCCGAGCACGGAGGCCATCTCGGCGGAGGCGGCGTAGGCGTCGCCGGTGAGCACCGCGGTGAGCGCCCCGGTGATGGCCCGGCCGTCCTCGCTGTCGTAGGGGATGCCGCTGCGCATGAGCAGCGACCCCAGGTTGGCGTAGCCGAGCCCCAGGGTGCGGTAGTCGTAGGAGCCCTGGGCGATGTCCTGCGACGGGAAGTGGGCCATGGTCACCGACAGGTCGAGGACGATGGTCCACAGCCGGATGGCGTGCTTGTAGGCCTCGATGTCGAAGTTGCCGGTGTCGTCGTCGTAGAACGCCACCAGGTTCAGGCTGGCCAGGTTGCAGGCGGTGTTGTCGAGGAACATGTACTCCGAGCACGGGTTGGAGGCCCGGATCTCGCCGCCGGCGGGGCTGGTGTGCCAGTCGTTGATGGTGGTGTGGAACTGGATGCCGGGGTCGGCGCACTCCCAGGCGGCCTCGGCGATCCTGGACCACACGTCACGGGCCCGGACCGTCTTCATCACCTCGCCGGTCATGCGGCCGGTCAGTTCCCACTCGCCGTCGTCGACGACCGCCTGCACGAACTCCTCGGTGACCCGCACCGAGTTGTTGGAGTTCTGGCCGGAGACGGTCTGGTACGCCTCGCCGTTGAAGTCGGACGGGTAGCCGGCGTCGATGAGGAGGCGGACCTTGCGCTCCTCTTCCTTCTTCCAGTCGATGAACTCCTCGATGTCGGGGTGGTCGATGTCGAGGATGACCATCTTGGCGGCGCGGCGGGTGGTGCCGCCCGACTTGATGGCGCCTGCGGCGCGATCGCCGATCTTGAGGAACGACATGACGCCGGAGGAGCGGCCGCCCCCGGAGAGCGGCTCGTTCTCGGCGCGGAGGCGGGAGAAGTTGGTGCCGGTGCCGGCGCCGTACTTGAAGAGGCGGGCCTCCTTCACCCACAGGTCCATGATGCCGCCCGGGTTGACCAGGTCGTCGTCGATGGACTGGATGAAGCAGGCGTGGGGGGCGGGGCGGCTGTAGGAATCGGGGGAGGCGGTCATCTCGCCGGTGTCGGGGTCCACGTACCAGAACCCCTGGGCCGGGCCGGTGATGCCGTAGGCGTGGTGGAGGCCGGTGTTGAACCACTGCGGGCTGTTGGGCGCCGCCATCTGCGTCACCAGCATGTAGGACAGCTCGTCCTCGAAGGCGTCGGCGTCGGCGTCGGAGGCGAAGTAGCCGTGGCGCCGGCCCCACCAGCGCCAGGTGGAGGCGAGGCGGCGGATCACCTGGCGGGCGGACCGCTCCGGCCCGAGGACCGGGTTGCCGTCGGCGTCGAGGATCGGCTCGCCCTGCTCGTCGAACTGGGGGACGCCGGCCTTGCGGAAGTACTTCGACACCATGATGTCGGCGGCGACCTGCGACCAGCCGGCGGGGACCTCGGCGCCCTTCATCTCGAACACCACCGACCCGTCGGGGTTGGCGATGCGAGAGTCCCTGGTGCTCCAGGTGACTGCGTCGAGGGGGTCCTCTCCGGCCTTGGTGAACTGCCGCGTGATGCGGAGTCCGGTCGCTGAAGTCATCCGCTGCTTCCTCCCGTTCCGGTGGGCCGGAGGCCCGTCGATGTCGTCCCGTCTGGATCCCGGCCCGCCCTGCGCCGGGTTGTCCACACCCACAAGATGTTGTGGTGTGGCGGGGGAAGCGCCACAAAATCTTGGGACCCACCAGCGTAGTTACAACTGTGTAGTCCCGTCAAGGGTTCGCCGTGTCCGCGTCCCGAACGTCCCATCCGCCGTCTGCGCCCGTTGTACCCGGACTCGCGGCCTACGGTCAAGCCGAGGCGCTGAAGGGTTTTCGCGACCCTGGCCCAGAAGTCGCGAGAAGGCGCCGGCGGCGCCGTCCCCGCCACGCGAAGGAGCCCCGGCGGGGCCGGGGCTCCTGTCGCTTGGATGGTGCGGCCGGATCAGCCGCTCGGGATCTTGTCCACGCACGCCAGGACGGCGGCCATCACCTCGTCGGGGACATCGTCGCTGTCGCTGGTGAAGGCCTCGAGGCCCACCTGCATGAACTCGTCCTCGGTGTACACCTTCTCGAGCTCGTCGAGCGCGCAGTCACAGAACTCTTCGCCGACACCCGGCACGCAGCCGGACATGAACTGATCGCGGATCTCGTCCGAGAACCCGTCGCTGTCGCCACCGCCGCACGCGGCGAGGGCGAGGCCGAGTACGAGGACGGCCGCGAGCACGCGGATCATCTTCGACATCCCTCTCCTCTGGGTTGGTTGGGCCGCAAGCGTAGACGCATCGCCCGTGTCTGCACCAACCGTCGGCCGGTTACCCGACCCCGCCCAGGGCGGCGGCGATGGCCGCCGCCAGCACGTCGTACCCGATCTCCCGGGGATGGATGTCGGGCGGCCGGTCCAGCATGTGCGTGGTGGAGGCGGTGGTGCCCTGCATGGGCGTGAACCCGTCGGCCACCAGGACGCCGTGGCGGGCGGCGGCTGCGGCGGCCACGTCGTTGAAGGCGTCGAGGATCTCGTCGCTCCGCTCCTCGAACCCGACCCCGGTGCCGAACCCGAGGCTGAAGGGGTTGTAGGCCCGGAGGAACACGATGGTCGCCCCGGGCGCCGCGGCGCGGAGCCGTTCGAACACCACATCGATGTTGTCGGCGTAGGCCGCGGTGCTGGCCTCGATGCGGGCGGCGCACGCGGGGTCGTCCAGGTCGGCGCCGCAATCGTCCGACCCCAGGTGACCGAGGAGGTCGTTGGCGCCGATGTCCACGGTCACGTACGCCACGTCGTGGGAGCGCAGGAACGCCTCGGCGTCGTCGAGTTGCCCGGAGCGGATCAGCGAGCCGCTGGTCTCGCCGGACACGCCGTAGTTGCGAAGGCCGTAGGCGGCGCCGTCGCGCTCCTGCAGCCAGCCGTGCAGCCGGGACACGTAGCCGTCCCGGGCCCGGTCCACCCCGACGTTGGCGGCCAGCGAGTCCCCCAGGGCCACGTAGAAGATCGTGCCGTCGGCCGAGGTCCCGTCCACCACGCCGGGGCCGATCACCTCGGCCGGGGGCTCCGGCGCCGCCGCCGCCCCGGCGGCGAGGTCCTGGATGCCGGCGAGCAGGGAGGCGGAGGTGAGGACCGTGTCCGACCGCTGCACCCCGGTGACCACGATGCGGTCGTCGCCGATGGTGATCGACTGCACCTGGGCGCCGGTGTCGGCCAGCAGCGTGTTGAAGTCGGCCACCTGCTCCAGCAGGCCGTCGATGGCCTCCTCCATCGCGTTGCGGCCGACGGTGGGCAGGTGGAGCGCCCCCATCTCGAGCGAGATCACCTCCACCCGGACCGCCCCGGCGACGATGCGAGCCTCGACGCTGCCCTCCACCGTCATGTCGCCGCTCTTGAACTCGCCGACGAAGTCGATCTGCCCCACCTGCCCGGCTGCGCCGTCGGAGATGTCGATGGTCACCTTGCGCAGCGGCGCCTCGGCCTCGACCAGGCCCTCCTGCACCATCGCCGTGATCTCGGTCTCGTGCAGTTCCAGGCGGAAGCCGGTCTCGCCCATGGCGGCGTCGAAGCCGGCCTGGGCGCCTGCGAGCGCATCGGCGTCAGCGGGGTCGGCGGGGCCCTCCACGGTGGTGAGCGCGGTGACGATGCGCCGCGCCTGGTCGGCCACGAACGCCCCGCCCCCCACCAGCACCAGCACCTGGAGCAGGGCGATGAGCGCCAGGGCCGGGCGCGGCATCACCGCCACCGTCGTGAACAGCAGGGCGAGCCACACCACCGCGATCACCGCGGCGGCGATCTCGCCGTAGGTGAAGAACACGATGACGCCGGCCACCACCGCCGCCGGGAGGCCGAGGAGGACGGTGAGCGTCTTCATCGGCCCGGCGGCCGGGTCGCCGGCGTCATCGTGTCGTCGGTCGCTTACTCGTCGTCGCTGGGCAGCGACGGCGCGTCGCCTGCCTCGGGCGCCGGCACCACGGTCCCCATGGGAGCCGGTGACGGCTCGGCGGCGGCGGGCGCCGCGCCGGCCGGCTTGCGGGCGGGGGCGACGTACGCCCAGATCACGCCGACCAGGATGCCGGCGACGATCACGATCACCGCCCGGGTGATCACGCCGCCCACGCTGTCGAACCCGAACGAGGCGAACTGGAACTGCAAGAAGTACCAGACCGACAGGCCCAGGACCAGCCCGTAGAGCGCACCGCGGATGGGATGGCGCGTCGTGGTCATCTCAGCCATGTCAGGCCCTCCAGGATTGCGCGGGTCGGACGTTGAACAGCAGCCCGGCGAAGCCGGCGGCGGCCAGCAGCCCGGCGATCGCCGTGGCGGCGACGGGCGGCCCGCTTCCGTTGAACTTCACCCAGCCCTCGCCGAAGCAGAACTCCCTCGCCCCGGCCTCGGCCGTGATCACGTCGAGGTCGAAGTCGTCGGGCAGGCGCTTGCCGTTGATGTCGCCCTCTGCGTAGAGGTCGATGATCGCGCCCTTCGCCTTCACCTTGGCGTTCAACTCGGTGAGGTCGATGCCCGGCACGTTCACCTCGGTGAAGATCTCCCCGAGGTCGACGAGCCCGGCGTTGCGGTTCTTGTCCCGCTGGTTGGGGTCGCCGCCCCGGTCGGCCGAGATGCCCATCACGGCCACCGTCCACGAGTGGTCGTGGAAGGACGGGTTCGCCTCGCCGTAGTCCACGGACGGGATCTCGCCGGCGAGCGAGAACGTCGGCAGGTCGGGCGTGAAGCCCCAGTAGACGACGGTGCCGCCCGGGTCGATCACGAACGGGTTGCCGGACGTCATCGCCTGGTCGCCGCTGAACACGTCGATGGCGGGCGAGTCGTCGCCCAGGTCGATCATCGCGTCGAGGGAGATGCCGTCCTCGTCGTAGGAGATCGCCAGGCCGCCGCACGGGCCGACCAGCGTGGAGCCCTCGTCGGCGAGATCGAAGTTGTCGACCTGGCTGACGACGAGCTGCTGGAAGTCCTCGGGGGTCCGCTCGCCGACCTGCTCGTCCCAGATGCCTGCCTCGCCTTCGGCGAGCTCGCCGAGGTCGGGGACGCCGTCGCCGTTGACGTCGACGAAGTCCTCACCCCGCGTGATGAACGAAGTCACGTCGATGACGGCGGTCTCGCCTTCCTGGGCGAGGGCCGGTAGCCCCGTCACCACCATGACCACACCGAGCGCAAGCAGCGCCCGTGCCACTCTTCTCATACCCCTTCCCCCATCGTTGCTTGTCGGGCAGCGTACCGGACGGGCCGACTTCCGCCCGGCCGAACCGCGGTCGTCATTGGTCGTCGTCGGCGGTGCCTTCCCAGACCAGGTCCATGCGGTGGTTGCAGTCCTCGCAGGCGAACACCACGATGTCGCCGGGGAGGAAGCCCTCGTCGGGCGGGGGATACGACACCCGGTGGGCGGTTCCCCCGCACTCGACGCAGGTGATCGTGTCGGGTACCTCGGACGTGTTCACGATGACACCTCCACGTGCCGCACCCCGAAGCCTACGGAGGCGCGGGCCGCGGCGTCGGGGTTGGCGCGGGGCTGAGGGATACTGAGCGCCATGGGACGGCACGCACGACGCATCGGCCTCGTCGCCGCGGCCCTCGCGACCGCTGCGTGCTCCTCCGGCGGCGACGCCACGGACGGCATCGCCACCCTCGAAGGCCAACCCGCCGCCACCACGGCCGCCGTGGACGTGGAGGTGCAGGCCGAGGAGTCGATCCTGGCCCTGGCCGAGTGCTTCCGGGAGGAGGGCGTGGACATGCCCGACCCCGAGTTCGACGACGCCGGCAACTTCCGGCTCCGGTCGCTCATGGATGTGGGGGAGGCGTTCCAGGGCGTGGACGAGGACGACCTGCGGGAGGCATTCCTCGCCTGCTCCCATCACCTCGACGGCGTGGCGCAACTGCTGGCGAGCATCGACCGCACCGACATGGAGGACCGCCTCTACGAGTACGCCTCGTGCATGCGCGACCAGGGCTACGACATGCCCGACCCGGATTTCGGCGCCATGGCGGCCGGCGGCCCCGACGGGCCGGGCGGCGGCGGGCCGTTCGGGGAGATCGACCCCGACGACCCCGAGTTCCGGGAGGCCAACGAGGTGTGCATCGGGGTGTTCGGCGAGACGGTGGGGCCGGGTGGCTTCGGCCCTGCCGTGGAGGGGGGAGGATGACGCCCGGCGCGCGCTCAGCGGATTCTCATGGTCGCTTCATGGAATCCACACATTCCGGGACGAGGCTCGGAGCGGAGAAGTGAAAGGACCCGCCATGCCCCGCCGACTCATCGCGCTCGCCCTGCTCACCGCCCTCGTCTCGGCCGCCTGCGGCGGCGACGGCGGCGGCACCGGGATCGCCAGTCTCGACGACGGGGCGTCCGTCGCCGCCCTCGAGGACGACGGCGGCACCGCCGCCGGCATGGACTCCGAGGAGGCGATGCTCGCACTCGCCGAGTGCCTGCGGGAGCAGGGCCTCGACGTCGAGGACCCCGGGATGGCCGAAGACGGGATGTTCCGCCCCGGGCAGATGTTCCGCCCCGCCGACGAGAGCGCCTTCGACCGCGCGGAGTTCCGCGACGCGATGGAGGCCTGCTCGGAGTACCGCGACGCCATCGTGACGCAGTTCGACGGCGTGGACCGGGCGGACATGGAGGACCAGATCTACGAGTACGCCGCCTGCATGCGCGAGAACGGCTACGAGATGCCCGACCCCGACTTCGGGATCGACCGGGAGCGGGGCCAGGGTGAGGGCGACGGGGAGGGCTTCGGCGGCGGGCCGTTCGCCTCGATCGACCCCACCGACCCGGCATTCGTGGCCGCCAACGAGGTGTGCCAGGACCTGTTCGGCGGCGGCATCCTGCCCGGCGCCGGCGGAGGGCCCGGCGGAGGGCCCGGCGGCGCCCCGCCCCCCGGCGAAGGATGACCCGCGACGCTGCGACCGACGAGAAGGATGAGATGACCGACACCAACGACCGACCGGCGGCGCCGAGGCGCTCGTTCCGCCGCCACCTGCTGTGGATCGTCCCCCTGGCACTCGCCGGCGTTGCGGCGGCGGTGTGGGCCGCGGCCGCCTCCGGCGGCGGCGGGGACGAGGAGAGCACCGCCACGGTGGCCCTCGACGTCGAGGAGGTGATCGTCACCGACCTCACCGAGGTGACCACGTTCGGCGGCACGCTCGGCTTCGACGAGGGCGACCCGATCGCCGCCGGCCTGGCCGGCACGCTGACCGCCGCCGTCGCCGAGGGCGACGTCGTCACCGAGGGGGAGACCCTGTTCGTGGTGGACGACCGGCCGGTGCCGCTGCTGTACGGCGACACCACCGTCTGGCGCGACATGGGCGTGCTGCCCGACCTGGAGGCGCTGAACCTCCGCGCCTCGGGCACCGTCACCGCGTTGGGGGACGAGGGCACGGTGGTGGCCCAGGGCGGCGTGGTACTGGAGGTGGACGATGCCCCGATCGTGGCGCTGTACGGCGACATCCCGGCCTACCGCATGCTCCGCCGCAACGTGGAGGGCGGCGACGTGGCGCAGTTGCAGGCGGCCCTCCACGCCCTCGGCTACGACCCCGACGGCGACATGGACGAGGACGGCGAGTTCGGGTGGTGGACCGAGTACTACGTCGAGGAGTGGCAGGCCGACATCGGCGCCCCCGACGACGGCAGGGTGGACCTCGGCGAGGTGATCTTCGTGACCGGGCCGTTCACCATCGAGGAGTGGTCCCTGGACGTGGGCACCCAGGTGGCAGGCGGCCCGGCGGGGTCCATCTGGTTCACCGCCGAGGGCACCGAGGGCGACGACGTGCTCGCCCTGGAGGCGGCGCTCGCCCGCCTCGGCTTCGACGCCGGCGGGGCCATGGAGGTGGACGGCCGGTTCGACGCCGCCACCGAGGAGGCGGTCCTGGCCTGGCAGGCGGCCACCGGCATGGAGGAGGACGGGGTGGTGAGCCCCGGGGAGATCGTGTTCCTGCCGGGTGCGGTCCGGGTCTCCGACCGGCTCAGCGAGCCGGGTGCGGCCGTGGGCGCGGGCAGCGCGGTGCTGGCGACCTCGTCGGACGAGAGCGTCGTGACGGTGGCGCTCCCCGCCGCCGACCAGTCGGTGCTCGCAGCGGGCGACCGGGTGGTGATCGTGCTGCCCGACGACACCGAGGTGGACGGCACCGTGACGTTCAAGGCGGAGACGGCCACCATCAGCAGCCAGGGCAACGCCACCTTCGAGGTGGTGATCGCGCTCGACGACCTGTCGGCCGCCGAGGGCCTCGACCAGGCTCCGGTGGACGTGGAGGTGATCACCGGCCGCGCCGACGGGGTGATGGCGGTGCCGGTGACGGCGCTGCTGGCGCTGGCCGAGGGCGGCTACGCGGTCGAGGTGGTGCAGACGGACGGGTCGACCCGCCTCGTGGCGGTGGACCCCGGCATGTACGCCGACGGGCTGGTGGAGGTCGCCTCCGACGGCCTGGCGCCCGGCGACCGGGTCGTGGCCCCGTGACCGCGCCCGAGGCCGTCCTCGACCTGCGGGGCGTCACCAAGGAGTACCCCGGCACGCCCCCGGTGCGGGCGCTGCGCGGCATCGACCTCACCATCCGCTCCGGCGAACTGGTGGGCGTGGTCGGGCCGTCGGGCTCCGGCAAGAGCACCCTGCTGCACGTGATGGGGACCCTCGACCGCCCCACCGCCGGCGACGTCCACGTGGCCGGGTACGACATCTCCCGATTGTCCGACCGCGACCTCTCGGCGGTGCGGGCCCGCAACATCGGCTTCGTCTTCCAGCAGTTCCACCTGCTGGACGGCTACACCGCGCTCGACAACGTGGCCGACGGGTTGCTCTACACCGGCATGTCGGCGGCCGACCGGCGCGACCTGGCGGCCGACACGCTGGGGCGGGTGGGCCTGGCCCACCGCGTCACCCACGCCACCAGCAAGCTGTCGGGCGGCGAGCGGCAGCGGGTCGCGGTGGCCAGGGCGGTGCTGGGGCGGCCGGCGATCGTACTGGCCGACGAGCCGACCGGCAACCTGGACAGCACCTCGTCGGACGCCATCGTCGAGTTGCTGGAGGAGTTGAACGCCGAGGGGATCACGCTGGTGGTGATCACCCACAACCCCGAGATCGCCGCCCGCTTCCCCCGGCAGGTGTCGCTGCTCGACGGCCTCGTCGAGTCCGACTCCGCGGCGGCGGGCGTGGGCCGATGACCGATCGCAACGGCATCGTGCGCAGCCGCCTCCACGCCGGCGACGTGCTGCGGACCGCCACCGTCGGCCTGCGCACCCGCAAGATGCGCGCCGCGCTGTCGGCGCTGGGCATCACCATCGGCATCGCCTCGCTGGTGGCCGTGCTGGGCCTGTCGGACTCCAGCCGCAGCGACCTGCTGACCCAGTTGGACCGCCTCGGCACCAACCTGCTGGTGGTGCAGGCCGGCACCGGCATCGGCCTCGGCAACGCCGAACTGCCGGACACGGCCGCCGTCATGGTGGAGCGCATCGGGCCGGTGGAGGACGTCGCCGCGGTCGGATCGGTGGACGCCAACGTCTACCGCAGCGACCTGGTGCCCTCCACCCGCAGCGGCGGCATCTCGGTGAGCGCCGTGGACACCAACCTGCTCGACACGCTGGAGGGGACCGTCGCCGAGGGGCGGTTCCTCGACGAGGCGTCGGCCGCCTACCCCACCGTGGTGCTGGGCTCCATCGCCGCCGAGCGGCTGGGCATCGCCACCATCGCCGACGGCCAGCTGGTGTGGCTGGGGGACCAGTGGTTCGCCGTCATCGGCATCCTCGATCCGCTGGAGCTGGCCGGGTCGCTGGACCGCAGCGCCATCGTCGGCGCCGGTGCCGCCGAGGACTACCTCGGCTTCGACGGCGTCGCCTCGAGCCTGTACGTCCGCACCCATCCCGACTGGGTGGACGGCGTGATGGGCGTCCTCCCCGCAACCGTCAACCCGGAGAACCCCGACCAGGTGGAGGTGAGCCGCCCCACCGATGCGCTGGAGGCCCGCGCCGCAGCCGAGAGCGCCTTCACCGCGCTGTTCCTCGGCCTCGGGGTGGTCGCGCTCATCGTGGGCGGGGTCGGCATCGCCAACGTGATGGTGATCTCGGTGCTCGAGCGCCGCTCGGAGATCGGCCTGCGGCGGGCGCTGGGCGCCACCCGGCGCCACGTCGCGCTGCAGTTCCTGCTGGAGGCGCTGATGCTGGCGCTGGCCGGCGGCCTCGGCGGCGTGCTGCTGGGGGTGGGGGTGACCGCCGGCTACTCCGCCCTGCGCGGCTGGGACGTGCTCATCCCGACGGTGGCATGGACCGGCGGCCTGGCTGCCGCCCTCGTGATCGGCGCCGTCGCCGGCCTCTACCCGGCGATGCGGGCCGCCCGCCTGTCGCCCACCGAGGCGCTGCGGACCACGTAGGGCTGCGTTGTGACCGACGGCCCTGGTGGGCGCCGGTCCCCGGCCCCAGGGTGGGTGGCGATCGTCCGGCGACCGGGGGAGGACCGCATGGCACGCCTCGACCAGTTCCCGCCGCGCCTGGCGGCGCGCTCGGTGGGGCTGCGCCTCGCCGGAAGGGTGCACTTCCCCCGCGATCGCCTGGGCGAGATCGTCCCTGGGCCCGGCGAGGACTTCGCCGTCCTGCGGGTGATGACCGTGGACCCGGCGCCGCCCCGGCCCGAGGTCCCCGGCGCCGTGTTCGAGGTGTCGTTCCGCTTCGCCCGCTTCTCGCCGGCGGCCAACGCCCGCCTGTCCCGCATCCCGATGCCCTTCATCGCCGCCCAGCCCGGCTTCCGGTCGAAGACCTGGCTGATCGGCCGGGAGACCGGGGCGTTCCGGGGCGTCTACGAGTGGGACACCGTCGAGGACGCCGAGGGGTACTGGGAGTCGTTCCCCATGCGGATGATGCGCCGGCGCGCCGTGCCCGACACCCTCGCCCGGGAGATCCGGCCGGCCCGGTAGCCGGGCCCGGCCGCCACGAGTACGCTCCCGGCACTCGCCGCAGGAGGGGAACGTGTACGGGTTGATCGGCAGGATCATCGCGGTGCCGGGGCAGCGAGACCGGCTGGCGGCGCTGCTCGCAGGCATCGGGGAGATGGAGGGGTGCCGCTCCTACGTGGTCGCGGCCGACGCCGACGACCCCGACGCCCTGTGGGTGACCGAGGTGTGGGACTCGGCCGAGGCCCACCACGGCTCGCTGTCGCTGCCGCACGTGCAGGAGGCCATCGAACGTGGCCGCGGCCTGATCGCCTCGTTCGGCCAACGGTTCGAGACCCGTCCGGTCGGCGGCCTCGGCCTGGCCTGAGACCCTCCGGGTATCCTCTTCCCGATGTTGGGCGTGCGCATCGCGGTGGTGGCGGCCGGGCTCCTGCTGGCGGGGTGGACGGCGCTGTCGGCGGTGCGGACGGTGATCCTGCCGCGCAGCGTCCCGTCGCTCCTCGACCGCCTGGTGATGCAGCCCCTGCTGGCCACGATGCGGGCCGTCGCCCGCCTGCGCGGCTCGTTCGCGTGGCGCGATCGGGTGATGGCCATGTACGGGCCGCTGTCGATGGTGGCCCTGGTGGTCACCTGGCTGGTGCTGGTGCTCGTGGGGTTCATGGCGGTGTTCTGGGGGGTGGAGCAGCAGGGGTGGGCCGACGCCTTCCACGAGAGCGGGTCGTCGCTGCTCACGCTGGGCTTCGCCTCGGTGGACGGCACGGTGCTGCGGGCGCTGTCGTTCGTGGAGGCGACGCTGGGGTTCGGCCTGCTCGCCCTGCTGATCACCTACCTGCCGACGCTCTACGCCTCCTTCCAGCGGCGGGAGCGGCTGGTGGCCCTGCTGGAGGTGCGGGCGGGCACGCCGGCATCGGCGCTGGTGATGCTGGAGCGGACCCACCGCATCGAGTGGCTCGACCGCCTCGGCGACCTGTTCTCGGAGTGGGAGGGGTGGTTCGCCGACGTCGAGGAGAGCCACACCACCTTCCCGGTGCTGTCGTTCCTGCGGTCGCCGCAGCCCGACCGGCACTGGGTGGTGGCCGCAGGCACCGTGCTGGACGCCGCCGCGCTCACCGACTCGACGCTCGACCTGCCGGCGCAGCCGCAGGCCCGGCTGGCGATCCGGGCGGGGTTCGTGGCGCTGCGGCGCATCGCCGACTTCTTCGACATCGCCTACGACCCCGAGCCGCGGCAGGGCGACCCGGTGAGCATCACCCGCGCCGAGTTCGACGAGGCGTGCGCCCGCCTCGAGGAGGCCGGCCTCCCGCTGCGGGCCGACCGGGATCGGGCGTGGCTGGACTTCGCCGGGTGGCGGGTCAACTACGACGCCGTGCTGCTGGCGCTGGCCGATCTGACCATGGCGCCGTACGCGGCGTGGGTGAGCGACCGGAGCACGCCGTCGCACCGGCCGGTGCGGGTCCGCCGCTGGGGGCGGCGGCGGGAGGGGACGCCGGCCGGCGAGCCCGAGGAGACGCCGCGGCCGTGACGAAGCAGGTCCTGGTGTTCCAGCACGGGGCCGCCATCCCGCCCGGCCACCTGGGCTGCGCGGTCTCCGATGCCGGCCTGTCGATGCGGGTGGTGCCGCTGGACGAGGGCGCGGCCATCCCGCGGGGCGAGTGGGCCGGGGTGGTGGCGCTCGGAGGGGCGATGGGCGCCTTCGAGGAGGACGCCCATCCCTGGCTCGCGGAGGAGAAGCGGTTCCTCGCCGGGGCCGTCCGCAGGGGGACGCCGGTGCTGGGGGTGTGCCTGGGAGCGCAGGTGATCGCCGAGGCGCTCGGCGGCAGGGCGTACCCCAGCGAGTCCGGTCCCGAGATCGGCCTGGTCCGCGCCGCGGCCACCTCCGAGGGGCGCGGGGACCCGGTGGCGGCGCCGCTCGCCGGGGCGGCGATCCCCACCTGGCACTTCGACACCTTCGACCCGCCGCCCGGGGCGGTGGTGCTGCTGCGCAGCGACCGGTTCGTCCACGCCTACCGGTGGGGCAGCGCGGTGGGCATCCAATCGCACCCCGAGGCGACTCCCGTCATCGTGGACGGCTGGGTCGCCACACCGGAGGGCGCCGCCCAACTGGCCGGGGCCGGGATCGACCCCGCCGCCTTCTCCGCCGAGGTCCGGGCGCATGCGGCCGAGACCGAGACGGCGGGCCGGGCCGCCTTCGGTGCGTGGGTGGCCGGGCTGTAGGCGCGCCGGAGGCGCTCAGTCACCGGCCGGGTCGAGCACGACGACGGCCGTCTCGATGTCGCGCAGGGCGGCGTACTCGTCGAGGTCCTGGTCCAGTTCGGCCCACCGTGCCCACAGGCGCTCGCGCTCGGCGCCCTCGGCGGCACGGGCGCGGACCCGCCGGTGCACGCCGCCCTTCAGGTCGGCCCCGGCGCCGGGGTTCGCCTGCAGGTTGCGCCACCACATGGGCTCGCCGCCGGTCCACCCGTTCATCGCCATCGTCACCAGGGCGTCGCCGTCCTCGAAGTAGGCCAGGATCACGCTCCGTTCCTGCCCGCTGCGCCGCCCGATGGTGGTGAGGCGGAAGGCGCCCCACTTGCCGGGCTTCGGAGGCCACAGCCCGACCCGGCCGCCGGTGACGCGCACGACGCCGCGGTGGGCCCGCCACGCCAACCGCTCGAACCATCGGGGCGGGACCCGCACCTTCTTGCCCTCGTCGGCCGTCATCCCGGCTCCTCGCTCGGCTGCCGCCGACCCTACCCAACGCCGCCCATCCTCCCCGCGGAGGGCGCGCCATCTCCTCCCGGCGGCCCATGACCCGCCGGACGGGGGGACTCAGCAGCCGGCGTGTCGAACCAGGATGGTGGTCTCCCGGGTCACCGCCGGAGGATCGGCCCCGACCACGTTGAGCGCATCCCAGTTGCGGTCGCCGTCGAGATCCAGCAGCGCAAACGACCAGAGGTCGAAGCCCGGATCCCACCGTGTGAACGAACCGGTCCCGTCGTTCAGGTAGAACTGCGGCTGCCCCTCGAGCGGCCGCGCCACCATGTCGAGGTCTCCATCCCACTCGAGGTCGAGCAGGTCCACTCCCTTGATCCAGATGCCGTCCTGCACGGCGCCGATGTCGATCCGCTGCCCGGACTCGTCCCGGAACGTGCCGTCCCCATTGCCGATCAGGATCTGGATGTAGCGGCCCCGGTAGTCGTTGCGGGTGGAGACGAGGATCAGGTCGTCGAGCCCGTCTCCGTCCAGGTCGGCGGTGTCGACGTCGAGGACCAGGTCGTCGGCTCCCAGCGGCGTCGGCGGCAGGTCCTGCGGGTGCTGCGTGAACGCGCCGGAACCATCGTTCAGGAGCACGTGGGAATCCCGCCCGGGGTCGCCGTGGCCGAGGATCAGGTCCGGGTCGGCGTCGCCGTCGACGTCGGCGAATCCGGCCGAGGTGTACCAGTTGCGGGTGAGGTCGGCCTGCGCGGGCGGCAGGAGATCCGAGACGGTGAAGCGGCCGTCGCCGTCGTTCAGCCAGATCTGGGGCGGCACCCCGCCGCCGCCCAGATTGGCGACGTAGAGGTCGAGGTCGCCGTCGAGGTCGACATCCGCCGCGGCGGCGAAGTGGCTCTGATCCCACTGCTGAGGCAGCCGATCGGTCGCATCGACGATGGCGCCCCCCGGTGCGGACAGCAGCAGCGTGTTCTGGTATCCGGGGAACGGAGGAGCGTCCATGCCCGTGTCGGCCACGAAGACATCCGCGACCCCGTCGCCGTTGAAGTCCTCCACCAGGATCGCGGCCGGATGGGTCAGCCCCGGGACGTCGTCGCCGAACAACTCCGCCGTCGCCGGCGACAGGTCGTTGCCGTCGCCCAGGAGGATGTCGATGGGGCGGGAGTCCGGTGACTGGAACACCATGCGGGCGACGAGGGCGTCGGTCCAGCCATCTCCGTTGAAGTCGCCGGTGGCGATGCGCTCGACCGCCCCGTCCACGCGGATCGAGGACTCCGAGGACTCGAACCACCGGGGAAGGCACACCTCCGTCCGTGGCGCCGTCGTGGAGGTGCCGCCCGGCGTGGGCCTCGTCGTGGCGGCCCCGGTGGTCGTGGGAGCCGCTGCGATGGTCGCCGCGGCGGTGGGTCTCGTCGCGGTGCCGGGATCGACGCCGGCGTCGCCTCCCGAGCACCCGGCGAGCGCCAGCGCACCCAGCGCCAGCAGGCAGCCCTGCAGGGCCATCCGGCGAGCGGGTCTGCACGGCACGGCATCAGGCTACCCGGGGGGACCCATCCGGCCGCGGGCCGATGTCCACCGCCATCTCCTTCGAGCGAGGGATCGACGAGCTCGCGGGGCCGCCCTCCGGTGTGGCCCCGTCGCGCTGCGGCCTCAACGCGCCGCGCGGTCCTTCAGCCTGCGGCGGAGCGCGACGGCGCCCGGCAGGTGGGTGCGGGCGAACGGCTTCACACGGCACTCCAGCGTCGCCCCCCACCGGCACCGGTAGGCGTCGTCGGCGAACACGCAGGCCTCCACGTGCCTCCGCTCGTCGTTGGCGAGCCTGACCTTCCAGGGAGCCTCGTCGCCGAGGAAGTCGAAGGTGGCGAGGCCCTCGCCGAACGCCCGCTCGATCACCCGCCGGAACAGCACGACGCCCGGCGACCACGCCCGGAAGGCCTCGTCGTAGGAGGTCTTCACGGCGTAGTAGACGCCGCGGTGGACGACCCCGAACAGGTGGGCGGCGGGCCGTCCGTCCAGGTACAGCATCTCCAGGCGGAGCGACCCGGCGGCGGCGCAGTCGGCGGCGAGCCGCGTGTAGAAGTCGCAGGCTCCCGGCTCCGAGCACATCGACGTGCCTGCGGAGTGCTTCCAACTGGCGCACTCGACGGCGAGCACGTCGTCGAGACCCGGCCCGGTGGCGGTGGACCACTCCACACCCCAGTCGCGCTCGAGCCTCCTGGCCTTGCGGGCCAGTTCGTGCCGCAGGTGGCCGGAGCGGCCCGCCAGGTAGGCGTCCCAGTCACCGTCGATCCGGATGATCGGCGACGACCCCCGCTCCCGGACCAGCGTCCGCCCGCCGCACCCGTCCACGGCGCCGGCCACGGACGACGCGGCGTCGCAGCACCGGAGGCGGATGCGGACGCCCCGCCGCACGCCGGCCAGGTGGGCCATCGCCGCGCCGAGCACCTCGGCGGCCCGCCCGTCGTGGAGGAGGCCGCACCGCCGCACGTGGGGGTTGACGGGGGTGACGAACGAGCGGCGGCACCCGATGCGCCCCGACTCGTCGTCCAGCAGCGGCACCATCCCGACGAGGTCGGCGCCGTCGCGTACGAACAGGAACATGATCGGGCGCTCCCGCCAGTAGGCGTCCAGCCAGGCGGTGATCCAGGCGGGGGTCTCGAACACCTCGGCCTCGGGGGCGGCGTCGGCCAGGCGGCCCCACTCCTCGCGGTGGGGGCCGAGTCGTCGCTGGTCGGTGACCGCCTCGACGGTGAGCATCTGCGCTCCCATGGTTCCGAGCCCGGCCGCGGCGCCGCCCGGGCCCCCTCCGGCCCGCGCTTGGACTGCTCCCTCTGAGCATCGGACGCGCGTGCGGCGATCTGCAGCGATTCCGGGCGGCCTCGCGCCCGGCGGCTACGCCGCCGCGGCGTCGTCCGGCAGGAGCACGATCTTGCCGACGAAGCCCTTGGCGGCGAACGCCTCCTGGGCGCGGTGGATGTCGGTCAGGGGGTAGGTGGCGGCGACGACCGGCCGCACCGCGCCCTCCCGGGCGAGGCCGGCGAGCGAGGCGAACACCTCCGGCGTGTGCATGGTGGACCCGGCGATGGTGCGCCGGCGGAGGTAGACCCGCCGCAGGTCCACCGCGGCCACCGGCCCGGCGATGGCGCCGGCCGTCACCAGCCGTCCGCCGGTGGCGAGCCGGTCGAGGACCGTCCCGAACCCCTCGCCGCCGACCACGTCGAGCACGGCGTCGACCTCGGCGATGGCGGCGACGCCGTCCCCTTCCCGGTCGGCGATCTCGACGGCGCCGGCCTCGCGCACCACCGGGGCCTTCATCGCCGTGGTGAGCGCCACCACCTCGCAGCCGCGAGCGGAGAGCAGCTGCACCGCGGCGAGCCCCACACCGCCCGAGGCCCCGGTGACCAGGACGCGCTCCCCGGCGCGGCACCCGCCCCGTTCGATCATCCCCAGCGCGGTGCCGTAGGCGATGGGGAGGCAGGCGAGCTCGGCGGCGGACAGCGGCGACCCGGTGACGTCGTGGGCCCGCTCGGCGGCGGACACGTGGTAGCCGGCGAACCCTCCATCGAGCTCGCTCCCGACGACGCGGGAGGGCAGGCCGTCCTCGTAGCCGGCCGCCGGGTCCACGATCACCCGGCGCCCGACCAGGTCGGGGTCGGCGCCGGTGCCGGCGGCGACGACCGTCCCGGCGATGTCGCCGCCCTGGATGAGCGGGAAGTCGAGGGGGACTCCCCGCCATCCGGCGACGGCGCCGGGGTCGTCCGCCGTCCCGTAGGCGCCCTCCCGCGACCAGACGTCGGTGTTGTTGAGGGCGGCGGCGGCCACCTCGACGAGCACCTCACCGGGGCCCGGCGCCGGGGTGGGCCAGTCGCGGCGGACCTCCACGGCGTCGGGTCCGCCGTGGCCGACCGTGACGGCTGCGGTCATCGTGGGCGGGACGGCGCGCATGCGCGGAGGGTAGGCGCCCGGAGCGGACGGCCGCGACGGCCCGTCCGCGACAATGGACGCATGGGCACGGATCTGGGAGACCGCCTGGCGGCGGGGGAGGTGATCGTCCTCGACGGGGCGATGGGCACCGAACTGCAGCGCCGCGGCGTGCCGATGGGGCCTGCGGCGTGGTGCGCCGCAGCCAACCTGACCCACCCCCATGTGGTGGAGGAGATCCATCGCGACCACCTCGCCGCCGGGGCGCGCATCGTGACGACGAACACCTTCCCGGGCGCCCGGCACGTGCTGGCCGCCGCCGGGATGGGGGACGACGTGGCCGCCGTCAACCGCACCGCGGTCGCCCTGGCGCGCCATGCGGTCGAGGACGCAGGGGTGGAGTGGGCCCTGGTGGCCGGGTCGCTGTCGTCGATGGCACCGCTGGAGGAGTGGCACGCCCCGCCGGTGGGCAGGGCGGTGGCGGAGGCCTATCGAGAGCAGGCGCACCTGCTGGCGGAAGCCGGGGCCGACGTGCTGGTGGCGGAGATGATGCTCGATCTCGAGAACGCCGCCCTGGTGATCGGCGCCGCCCTGGAGACCGGGCTGCCGGTGCTGGTGGGGTGGTCGGCTTCGCCCGGGGCCGACGGCGCCGTCACCACGTTCCGCAGCGGCCTCATCGACCGTCCCGGCCGCCACTCCTTCGATGAGGTGCTGCGCGAAGGGGTCCGCCTGGGCGGCGAGGTCCACGGCATCATGCACTCGGAGATCGGCGTGACCGGGCCGGCGCTCGACCTGCTCTCCCGGCACTGGGACGGCCCCACCCTGGCGTACGCCGAGATGGGCCGGTTCGACCCGCCCCACTGGGTGTTCTCCGACGAGGCGACACCGGCGTCCTATGCGTCCACCGCCTCCACGTGGGTCGATCGGGGGGTGCAGGTCATCGGGGGCTGCTGCGGCACGCTGCCGGAGCACATCCGGGCGCTCGCCGCCGCCGTGGCGGGCCCCTAGGGCATCGGGGGCGGGTCGTACCCTTCGGGCCAGGTGGTCGCGTCGTCCCACTCGGCGGCGATGAAGCGGGCGTCGGTGAGCGTGGCGCCGGTGAGGTCGGCGCCGCGCAGGTCGGGGAAGGTGGCCCAGATGCCGGACAGGTCGGCGCCCACCAGCACGGCCCCGCGCAGGTCGGCCTCCGAGAGGACGGCGTGCGACAGGTCGGCCCCGCGCAGGTCGGCGTCCTCGAGGCGGGCGTGCTCCAGCACCGCCGTGCTCAGGTCGGCTCCGGCGAGGGTGGCGCCGGTGAAGTCCGCCCAGATGAGGTCGGCGCCGTGCAGGTCGGCGCCGGTGAGGTCGGCGCCGGAGAAGTCGTAGCCCCACAGGACGGCCCCGGGCAGGGCGAGGCCGGCCAGCGCCTGCCCGTGGTAGTCGCTGGGGGGTCGCGGGCCGCGTGCCGGTTCCACGCCCGGGGGAAGGGCCTCGACCACGCCGTCGGTGGCGAGGCCGCCCAGGAGGTCGAACGGGCCGGAGGCATTGCGGAACACCACCGGCACGTCGTATCCCTCGGAGGGCGGCCACGAGCGGTACACGCCGAAATGCAGGTGCGGTCCCGAGGTGGCGCCCGAGTTGCCGGAGTAGGCGATCACCTGGCCCTGCTCGACGTGGTCGCCGAGGGTGGCCACCAACCCGTCCTGCATGAGGTGGGCGTAGAAGGCCACGGTGCCGTCGTCGTGGCGGATCATGAGGTAGTTGTGCTCCCCGACACCGACGCCGTCGTCCGGCGAGTCGTCGCGCTGGTCGACGACGATCCCGGCCCGGGCGGCGAGCACCTCGGCGCCCACCGGCATGTCGAAGTCGTATGCCAGCTGCAGCCGGTGCCCGCCGATCTCCCTGCAGTACGCCTGGCTCACCCGGTACCGCTCGCCGGCGGCGAAGGGCAGCACGTAGAGGGAGTCGGCCGGGTCGCCGAACACGGCGCGCTGCATGCAGGCCGACTCGGGGTCCACCCCGACCGGTGCCGGGCCGGCGGCCGGGATCACCCGGGGCGGCGGTTCGGTCGTCGTGGTGGTGGTGGCCTGCGTGGTGGTGGCGGGCGGTGTCGTGGTGGTGGTGGCGGCCGGCGCGTCGGTGCACCCGGCGGCCAGCAGCAGCGCGGCGGCGGCGAGGGCGAGCATCCTCCTCATGGAGTGAGAGTACCGGCGGCACGCCCTCCGGGGTCAGCGGCCGTACTCGCTGCGGGCCCGTGCCCGGAGATCCGCCAGTGCCTTCGACGACAACGTGTAGTCGAGGTGGGGCGCCGCCCGCGCCGCCACGGCCGCCGCAGCGGCGGCGTCCCCGGCCATGCCGGCGCCTTCGTAGATGGCGCTCAGGTAGGCGGCGCAGTCGTGCGCCGTCGATGCCCGCTGCGGGGTCAGGGAGAGGGCGGCCGCAAAGGCCGAGGCCGCTGCGGCGAGGTCGCCCTCGTGCAGGTACGACTGCCCCAGGTTGAGGCGGGCGGCGGCCTCCGACTCGGGGTCCAGGCCCATGCGGATCGCCTGCTCGTAGAGGTCGATCGCCGCCCCGTACCGCTGTGCGTTCCAGTGGCCCAGCGCCGAGCGGAACGCCCCGGCGCCGCCGCCCTCGATGGACGGTGTGCCGGCGATGAACTCGATGCCGGGCAGCGGGCCCGGCAGCGGGTCGATCGGCCGGAGAGCAGCCGTCTCGCGGGCCGGTTCGGCTCGCCTCCCCGTCTCCCCGGCCTCTGCCGCCGCACGGCGCTGCCGCGTCGCGGAGCGGACGGCGAGCGCGATCGGCCCGGCGAAGAGGGCGAGGCCGGCGAAGAGGAAGAGCAGCGCCTGCGTGGGCGATTCGCCGTCCAGGTTGAACAGGCCCACGGCGCCGATCACGGCGCCGACCAGGCCCAGGATGCTCACCAGGCACCCGGCGACCGCCCGGTTGCCCTCGGCGTTGGTGGCGACCAGTTCGCGGAACGTCCCGATGCAGTCGGGGCACAGCCCCCAGTCGGTCTCGGTGTGGTCGACGACGATCGTCCTCCACGCGTCGAACGGATCCGGGGTGCCGGTCACCTCCGTGCCGGTGTCGATCGCGTGGGCCACCTGCAGGCCGAGCGCGGCGCGTCCGTACTTGTCGCGCAGCGCCCCCCCGATCAACCCGTGCTCGAACGGGTCGAAGGGCTTGAAGGCCCGGTGCACCGACCTCTTCATGTCGGCTGCCGTCACCACCGTGAGGTCCGCCCGGGACGTGGCCCGGTCACAGACGTCGCACGTCGCCATCCCCTTGCCTCTTTCCCGGTCGGTCTCCTCGCAGGCTACGGGAGCGCCCGATCCGCCGTCACACCCCCGGTGCCCAACTACGCTTCTGGCCGTGATCCAGCGCCTCGCCTCCGCCGTGCTCGCCGCCGCGCTCGTCGTGGCCGGCTGCGCCTACGAGACCGTCGGCACCACCACCACCACGGTGCTCGACCCCGACCAGGTGCCGCCGGCCACCGGCCCCGCCGACCTGGTGTTCCGCGACCAGCTGACCGACGGCGGCAGCGTCACCCTGGACTCGGTGACCCTCCCCTCGCCGGGCTTCGTGGTGCTGTTCGACGACCGGGACGGCGCCCCCGGCGACGCCATCGGCGCCACCCGCATCCTGTCGGCGGGGACCATCGCCAACGTCCCGGTGTCGTTCTACGTGCCGATCACCGAGAGCGCCGTCGTCCACGCCCGGGTGCACGTGGACATGGACCGCGACGAGGCGTTCACGTACGAGCCGCCCGACGCCTTCGTGGACGTGCCGGCCACCCACGCCAGCGGCGAGGTGGCAGAGGCCACCGCCACGATCAGCCTGCTGGCGCCCCTCAGCCCGGCGGTGGTGGGCTTCGCCGAGCAGCGGACCACCGGGGAGACGGTCGAGGTGCTGTCGGCGGAGTTGCCCGCCGACGGGTTCGTGGTGATCCGGGAGGACGACCAGGGCGAGGCCGGCCGCATCGTCGGCCGGTCCGGCCTGCTGCCCTCCGGCATCCACGAGAACCTCGTCATCACGCTCGACGACCCGCTGGAGATCTCCGCCGTCCTCTTCGCCAGCATCTACATCGACCGCGACGGCGACGGGGCGCTGTTCCTGGGGGCCGGCGCCGTGGACGCCCTCGGCCAGGGCCTCGACGGCCTGGAGGCCACCATCGGCGTGCCGGTCACCGCCGTGCCGCTGGAGCCGGTGACGCTGGTGTCGGGCGACCAGGAGAGCGAGAACGGCGACGAGGTGCTGGCCACCGTCACGCTGCCGGCGCCCGGGTTCCTGGTGCTGCAGGCCGACGACGGCGGGCGGCCCGGCGCGGTGGTGGCGGTCAGTTCGCCGCTGGCCATCGGCACCACCGACGTGGTGTTCACACTCGAGGAGCCCATCACCGGGGACACCACCTTCTGGCTCACCGTCCACATCGACTTCGACGGCGCAGGCGAGTTCGACGACGGCGACCCGGTCGGCATCCTCGGCGAGGGCGGGGAGGCGCAGACCTCGATCCTGCTGACGCTGCCGGTGCCGGAGGACGACGCCGACGCCTGACCGCCCCGGTGACGGGGCGGCCGCCGGGAGGGGCGGTAGCCTGTGCGGAACCGACCCGGAGTACGATCGATGCCGCTCGACTTCTCCCTCGGGGGGAAGGTGTACGACCCCGTGGACGCCGCCGCCGACGCCGGCGCCATCGAGCGGTACGCCGCCGCGGTCGGCAATCCCAACCCCCGCTACGTCGCCGGGCCCGGCCAGATCGCCCCGCCGCTGTTCCCGGTGGTGTTCGGCTTCCCGCTGATGATGATGATGACCGCCGACCCCGACCTGGGGGTCGGCAACCCGCTGATGATCCTCCACGGCGAGCAGGAGCACGTGTTCCACCGCCCGCTGCGGGGCGGGGAGTCGCTGGTCCTGCACCCGGTGCTCGAGCAGGTCGAGGACAAGGGCCCCAACGCGGTGTTCGTCAGTGCCATCCGGGCCACCACCCCCGACGAGGAACCGGTGGTGGACCAGTTCTGGACCATCTTCGTGCGGGGCGGCGGCAGCGGCGCCGAGCGGCCCAAGGCCGAACCGGCCCCCGCCCCCGAGCCGGGGCCGGTGGCCGCCGAGTTCACCCGCCTGGTGGACGAAGCCATGCCTGCCAGGTACGCGGACGCATCCGGCGACCACAACCCGATCCACCTCGACCCCGAGGCGGCCCGCTCGGTGGGCCTGCCGGGCGTGATCAACCACGGCCTCGGCACCTGCGCCCTGGTCGCCGGCGGCCTGGTGGACGCCCTGCTGCACGGCGACGGCGGCCGGGTGCGCCGCCTGTCGGCCCGGTTCACCGGCATGGTGACCCCGGGTGAGGAGGTGGCGACGGTGGCCCGCGAGGACGGGCCCGGCCGCTGGACGTTCGAGACGGCCCGCCCCGACGGGGCGGTGGTGATGACCGGCGCGCTCGACCGGGGGGAGGCCTGATGGCCAGGCTGCGCCTGTTCGCCAACCTGCGGGAGGAGGCAGGCACCTCCGAGGCGCAGGTGGACGGCGCCACCGTGTCCGAGGTGCTCGCCAACGCCACCGACCGCTTCGGCGACGGGTTCGCCGCCGGCCTGCCGTCGGCTCAGGTGTGGGTGAACGGGGCCTCGGCAGCGCCCGGCGATGCGGTCGGCGACGGCGACGAGGTGGCCCTGATCCCGCCGGTGTCGGGCGGCACCACCATGGTCCGCTCGCCGCTGCTGATGGAGATCGGCCTGTTCCTGATGCTGGCGGTCGCCCTGATCGGGGCGTCGCTGGCGTCGTTGCAGTGGTTCGCCACCGGCCTGGCGCTCGCCGGGGGCCTCTGGGTGTACGACCTGACCGACTACACGGCGCGCCGCGGCCTGCCGGTGGCGGTGATGCCCTCGATGCTCGGCGTGCTCGCCGGGGTGCTGGCCGTCTACCGATGGGGCGTCCCCGGCATGGCGGCGGCCACGGCCGGCGCGGTGCTGGTGTCGCTGGTGTGGGCGGTGGCGGTGCCGCGGCTGCGGCCGGTGGAGATCGTGGCCGGGTCGGTGATGGTCGCCCTGGTGGCCACGTTCGGCACGTCGTCGATGATGCTGCTGCAGATGATCGACCCCGATCTGCTGCTGGCCTTCCTGGTGGTCACCGTGACGGCGTCGGTGGCGGCGTGGCTGGCGGCGCAGCGGGAGATCGCAGGGTTCGACCCCTCGGTGGTGACGCTGCTGGTCGGCATCGTCATGGGCGTGGTGGCGGCGACGGTCTGGGCCGACGACGAGATCCTGCCGATGATCGTGGCGGCCCTGGCGGCCTCGGTCGCCCTGGTGGCCGGGCGGACCCTGGGCTCGCTGCTCCGCACCGGTGGCTTCTGGTCCACCGGCGTGGTGCCGGGGGCGCTCCACGGCTTCGACGCGATCGTGCTGGCCGCCGGCCCGTTCTGGGTCATCCTGGCCGCCTTCGGCTAGCAGCGGCCCCTCGCCGACTTGTCCACAGGGCCGGGCGCGCCCCGGCCTGCCCCGATAAACCCGGTTCACTACCACCATGGCGGTGCCGATGGAGGTTGTGGAAAAGGAAGGGGAAACGGGCCCTTGGGTCATACCATGACTTCGATGACGACGCCCAGGCGGCGCACTCGTGCCGCCGTGATCGCCCTGATCACGTCCTGGATGGTCGCCGCAGCCGTGCCCGCATGGTCGGTGACCGACGAGGACGTCGAGGCGGCGCGCCAGGAGCGCGAGGCGGCGGCCGCCGAACGCGCCGCGGCGATGAACGACCTCGAAGAGGCCGTCACCGCCTACGAGGCCATCAACGCCGAGTTCGCCGAACTGACCTTCCGGATCGGGCAGTTGCGGACGCTCATGGACAACTACCAGGAGCAGGTGTCGGTGCTGGAGGGCGAGGTGCAGTCCCGCGCCGTCGAGGCCTACATGCACGGGGACCGCAACGAGGACCAGTGGCTGCTGGTGACCGGGTCCATCGAGCACGCGGTGGTCGCCCAGGAGGTGCTGGCCGCGGCCGTGGCCGGCGAGGTCCAGTCGCTCGATGCGCTCATCGCCGCCCAGGCCGAGATGGAGCGCCTCGAGGACGAACTGGGCGAGGACTCCCAACGGGTGGCCGATCTGCGATACGAGGCCGAGGTGGTCGCGGCCCGCATGAACGAGTTGTTCGCCGAGGCCGAAGCCGACCTGGCCGAGGCCGAGCAGGTGCTGGCGAGCACCGAGGCCGACCTGGCCGAGCAGCGCCGCCGCGAGGAAGAGGAGCGGCGCCGTCGGGAGGAGGAGCGGCGCCGCCTCGCCGCCCTCGCCGCGGCCCAGGCGGGCCCGGCCGGCGGCATCTCGCTGGACCTCACCCCCGGCTTCATCTGCCCGGTGAACGGCGTCACCCGGTTCATCGACTCGTGGGGCGCCCCCCGCTCCGGCGGCCGCACCCACAAGGGCACCGATCTCATGGCCGCCAAGGGCACCCCGCTGGTGGCGGTGGCCAACGGCACCGTCCGCCTCGGGTACAACAGCCTGGGCGGCAACACCGTGTGGGTGTACGCCGACTACGGCGTGGGGTTCTTCTACGCCCACCTCGACACCTTCGCCGCCGGCCTCCAGAGCGGCGACCGGGTGAGCGTCGGCCAGGTGGTCGGCACGGTGGGCGACACCGGCAACGCCGCCCCGGGCGCCTACCACCTGCACTTCGGCATCGCCGTCGGCGGCGGCGCGTCGAACGTGAACCCGTATCCTTCGCTGCGGGCCGTCTGCCCGTAGGGCCGGACGGGCGCCGGGCGCCGCTACGCCCCCTCGTGCCGATAGGCTGTCGCCGACGTCGGAGGTAGGGACCGTGAACGATCAGAGACGCCGCAGGATCGACCAGATCCGCGACCCCGAGTTCGTCGCCGACCTGACCGCGCTCGGCGACGCCGAACTGCGGGCCCGCCGCGACATGTGCGGCGAACTCGACGTGGAGTTGTCGTTCTACCGTCGCATGCTCCACGGCCGCCTCGACCTGCTGGCCTTCGAGCAGCGGCGCCGCCGCGGCGAGGAGACCCGCAGCCTCATGGAGGCGCTGCCCGAGATCCTGGCCGGCGACGCCGAGCCGGAGCCGCCCCGGGCGCCGGGCGACAGCCGCACCATCCCCATCGCCGCACCCGACCTGCCGGACGTGGGGCGGCGCGCCGTGGACCGTGCCCTCGGCGACGACTTCCTGGGCCGGCTGCCGGTGCTGACCGACGACGACCTGGCCGACGTGCAGGAGATGCTCTCGGCGGTGGAGGCCGACATCTCCACGCAGCGCCGCGCCGTCTTCGAGGCCGCCGACCTGCTGCAGGCCGAGCTCACCCGCCGCTACCGCGAGGGCATCGCCGCCTCCGAGCCGAACGACGCCTGACGTGCAGGTCGGTGCGGTCCGCTCGGGGCTGATCGAGGCACGGCACGACGTGTCGGTGGCGGCGGTCGCCCCCGACGGCACCGTGGTGGCGTCCTTCGGGCCCCTCGAGGGCGAGTTCTTCCTCCGCTCGGCCGCCAAGCCGTTCCAGGGCGCGATCTCGGAGCGCTACGGCGCCGCCCTGGGCACCGAGCAACTGGCGGTGGCGTGCGCCAGCCACTCCGGCCACCCGGTGCACATCGCCTACGTGCGGGAGATGCTGGCCGGGGCGGGCCTCGGCGAGGGCGACCTGCGCTGCCCTCCGTCCCGCCCGTCGTCGATGGACGCCGATCGGCGCGCCGCCGCCCTCGGCGACTCCCTGGAGCGGCGGATCTACCACAACTGCTCCGGCAAGCACGCCGCCATGCTGCGGGCGTGCGCCGCCCAGGGGTGGCCGCTCGACTACACCGCCCCCGACCATCCGCTGCAGCGAGAGGTGCTCGCCTTCCTCGAGGAGGTGACCGGCGCCCCCGCCGGGCCGGTGGGGATCGACGGGTGCGGCGTGCCGACGCTGCGCTCCACCGTCCCCGGGTTGGCGCGTGCCTTCGCCCGCCTGGCCACCGACCCCGACCTGGCCCGGGTGGCAGACGCCATGTACCGCTACTCGTCGCTGACCGCCGACGGCGACCGGCCAGACTCGGTGCTGGCGAAGTGGGTCCCCGGCACGGTGAAGATCGGGGCGATGGGCTGTATCGGCATGGCCCACCAGAGCGGCATCGGCATCGCCGCCAAGGCGTGGAGCGGCTCGTTCGAGGTGGCGGTGATGGCCGTGGTGCACGTGCTGGGCCGTCTGGGCCTGCTGCCGTACCACCCCGCCGCGATGCTGGCCGACGTCGCGAACCCGCCGGTGCTGGGCGGGGGGCGCCGGGTGGGCGCCTTCGAGGTGCTGGACACCTGATGCTGCCCCTGGACGACTGGTCGGCGCCGGCCCTGGCCCGGGACCCGGCCGCAC
The DNA here is from genome assembly GCA_020444505.1 of Actinomycetota bacterium. Taxonomy (GTDB): domain Bacteria; phylum Actinomycetota; class Acidimicrobiia; order Spongiisociales; family UBA11373; genus JAHJML01. The sequence goes on from JAHLKU010000020.1 coordinate 28,727, forward strand.
CCGCCGTCGGACCGTTCCCCGGCGCCGGGTTCGTCCGGGCGTGGTGGGAGCACCGGGGGAGCGGCCGGCTGCTGCTGGCCGAGGCCGACGGCGCCGCCCTGCCGTTGTGGGAGGACGGCGGCCTGGTGGCCATCGCCGGCGAGGAGGACCTCACCGACTACCACAGCCCGCTCGGCGACCCCGCGGCGCTGCGGCCGCTGGGGGAGGTGCTGGCGGGGCGCCTGCCGCCCGGCGCCCGCTTCCGCTTCGACTCCCTGCCGGCGGAGGCGGCCGAACCGCTGGCCGACGGCCTCGCCGACGGAGGCGTGGCCACCCTCTCGACCCGGCACGAGGCCGCCGCCGTGGTGGCGCTCGACGAGGGCTACGACGGGTGGCTGGGCGGCCTGCGGGGCAAGGACCGCCACGAGGTGCGCCGCAAGGGCCGCCGCTTCGCCGAGGTGCTGGGCGACCCGGCGCTGGTGCACGGCAGGGACGGCTTCGACGAGTTCGTGCGGATGCACCGCCTGGCCGGCGGCCGCAAGGGGAGGTTCATGGACGGTGGCATGGAGGGGTTCTTCCGGGCGCTGCTGGACGTGCCGGGCGCCGTGGTGTCGGTGCTCGAAGGGGGTGGCCGCCCCGCCGCCGCCGCCTTCGGCTTCGAGGACGGCGGCGCCTACTACCTGTACAACTCGGGCTACGACCCCGAACTGGCGGCGGCCTCGCCCGGCGTGGTGCTGGTGGAGCGCCTCATCGCCCGCGCCGCCGGCGCCGGGCGCACCAGGTTCGACTTCCTGAAGGGCGATGAGGCGTACAAGTTCCGCATGGGGGCGTCGGCCCGCCCGCTCTACGCGCTGGAGGGGACGGCGTGATCCAACGGGTCGCCTACTTGAGCGTCCACACCTGCCCGCTGGCCAGGCCCGGCTCCGGCGACGCCGGCGGGATGAACGTGTACGTGGACGGCCTGGCCCGCATCATGGCCGCCCGCGGCGTGCAGGTGGAGGTGTTCACCCGACAGGCCGACCCCGACGGGGTGGGGGTGGTCGAGGTCGCCGACGGGTACCGGGTGGTCCACATCGATCTGCCGCCGCCGGGCGACCCGTACGCCACCGTGAACCGCTTCGTCGAGGGGGTGCTCGACTGGTCGGGCGCCGCCGGCGCCCGCTACGACGTCGTCCACTCCCACTACTGGCTGAGCGGGTGGCCGGGCCTGGTGCTGGGCGACCGCCTCGGCGTGCCGTTCGCGGTGTCGTTCCACACGCTGGGCCGGGTGAAGAACCTCAACCGGCGCCACGACGACCCGCCGGCCAGCCTGCTGCGCATCGCCACCGAGGAGGACGTGATCGCCCGGGCGGGGTGCGTGGTCGCCTCCACCCCGGCCGAAGCGGCCGAACTGCTGGAGCACTACCGGGCCGACCCGGAGCGGCTCTGCATGTCGCCGCCGGGGGTGGACCACCGCCTGTTCCACCCCGGCGACCGGCGCACCGCCAGGGCGAGTCTCGGCATCGCCGGCACCGGGCCCCTGGTGCTGTTCGCAGGGCGGGTGCAGCCGTTGAAGGGCCTCGACGTGGCGGTGGAGGCGTTCGCCCGGGTGGCGGCGTCGCACCCCGATGCCCTGATGCTGGTGGTGGGTGGGGCGAGCGGCGAGCGCGGCCCGGCCGAGGTGGCGGCGATGCTCGACCTGGTGGCGGAGCGGGGCCTGGCCGAGCGGGTGCGGTTCTCGCCGCCGATGCCCCACGACCACCTGCCGGCCGCCTACCGGGCCGCCGACGTGGTGGTGGCGCCGTCCCGCAGCGAGTCGTTCGGCCTGGTGGCCGCCGAGGCCCAGGCGTGCGGCGTGCCGGTGGTGGCGTCCCGGGTCGGGGGCCTGGCCCACATCGTGGAGGACGGGGCCACCGGCTTCCTGGTGGACGGGTGGGACCCGGCGGGCTACGCGGCGGCGATCGGGCGCATCCTCGCCGATCCGGCGCTGGCGGCGTCGATGGCGGCGGCGGCCGAGGAGCGCTCGGCCCGCTTCTCGTGGTCGGCCACCGCCGACCGGTTCCTCAGCCTGTACGAGGGGATGGCGGCCGGCGCCCGGTAGCCGTCCACACGGCCTGGGGACAACCCTGTGGATGGCTGTGGACAGGTGGGCCCCGGCTGGGGACGGGTGGGCGGCTACCAGTCGGCTTCGACGCAGTCGCGGTGCGATGCGGTCTCGATCTGGACGGTGGCGTGCGGGAGGCCGAACTCCTGCTCCAGGACGGCGCGAGCCCCGTCGAGCGCCGCATGCACGTCGGCGTCGTCGCTCACCACGACATGGGCGGTGCCCACCTCCATCCCCGAGGTGAGGGTCCAGGCGTGGACGTCGTGGACGTCCACCACGTGGGGCAGCGCGGCCAGCGTCCGCCGCAGCGCCTGCATGTCGATGCCCTCGGGGGCGTCCTGCATCAGCACCCGGAGCGCCCTGCGGATCAACCGCGCCGCCCGCGGGATCACGAACGCGCCGAGGGCGATCCCGAACGCGGCGTCGGCCGCCGCCCACCCGGCGTAGCGGATGAGGACGGCCGCGGTCACCGCCGCGACCGACCCGATGAGGTCGGCGAGCACCTCGAGCCTCGCCCCCTCCACGTTGAGGCTCTCCCCGCCCGGTCTGCGCAGGACGAGCCAGCCGCCGAGGTTGACGAGCAGGCCGATCGCCGCCACCACCAGCATGGGGCCGGTGGCCACCTCGGGGGGCGACCCGAGGCGCCGGATACCCTCCGCCACGGCGTAGCCGCCCACCCCGAGCAGCAGGAAGCCGTTCGCCGCCGCGGCCAGGATCTCCAGGCGGTACCGGCCGTAGGTGCGGAACCCGGACCGTGCCGGCCGGGAGGCGAGGGCCATGGCGCCCAGTGCCATGCCGAGCCCTGCGGCGTCGGTGAGCATGTGCCCGGCGTCGGACAGCAGTGCCAGCGACCCGGTCGCGATCGCGGTGACGGCCTCCACGACCAGGAACACGACGACGGCGACGAAGACCGCCAGGAGGCGGCGCCGGTGCCCGGCGCGGGCCGCAGTCGTGTGGTCGTGGTGTCCCGCCATGGGGTGCGGATGGTACGGGATGCCGGGCGCTGCGCCCTCCCGCACCCCTTGACCGGCACCCGCCGCACCCGTAGGTTCGGCGGTGCAGGGCCCGAGGTGCCGGCTGGTCGAAGACCTCGTTTGGGGAAGTGCGGGGCCGACGACCGAAGGCTCGTCGGGTCTTGCGCGTCCGGGGTCAGTCGAGCCCGAACATGAGGTCGCGCAGGCGGATGCGGCCGATCTCCATGGTCTGGAGGTCGATGGACATCGACCCGAGCCGCAGCCCCCGCATCCCCTCGCCGGCATTGGTGCTCACCCGCAGCGCTTCGCCGTCGTACTCCAGCACCCCGAGGCCGAGGCACCACCCGGTGCCGTCCTGCAGGCCCACCAGCACCCCGTCCAGGCGGTTGAGGTCGAGGCCGGCGGGGAGGGTGGGGGCGAACACGGTGGAGCGGACCCGCCAGCGCTGCAGCGGCGCGGCGAACGCCTCCTCGAACGCCCTGGTGCGGGCGGCGCGCCGGGCGTCGGGGGAGGGGACCCGCACGTCGGGGTCGTAGGGCGCCACCTCGACGTCGCCGCTGAAGAAGCGGCGCAGCATGCCGACGATGGGGTCGAGTTCGGCGCCGCGCTGCAGGCCCACCACCACGTCGGGACGGCACAACTCGGTCTTGTGGTACTTGAGCGTCTGCCCGATCACCCCCGACACCACGCCGGAGGTGTCCACCACCACCAGGTCGGCCTCCCGCCGCGCCCGGTCCACCAGCGCCGCCGTGGCCGCCACCTGCTGCAGCACCAGGCCCTCGGGGGTGATGGATCCGACGAATTGCATGGCGTCGGCGCGGTGCAGGTCGGCGGCGTCGTCGGGACCGCCCACCAGGTGCAGCCCGATGCACGCGGGCGGGCCGGTGGTGGACTGGTCCACATCGGCGTCGATGTAGGCGGCGGTGCGCCCGGCGCTGGCGGCTGCGGCCACGATGCGCCGGGCCAGCGTGGTCTTGCCGGTGTTGGGGGCGCCGATGAGCATGACGACGCCGCGGCGGCGGATCAGGTCCTCCACCAGCGCTGCATGCAGGTCGTCGCCGGCCACGGCTCGCTCCCCTCGAGTGCCGCGTGATGCTACCGGCGCCCCGGGGGCGGGGCGCCGGGGCGCCGGTATCCTGCCCTGGCATGCCGGGACGCCCCATCACCTTCCTGTCCGATTTCGGCCTCGCCGACGAGTTCGTCGGGGTGGTCCATGCCGTGGTGGAGCGGATCGCCCCCGGCACCCGGGTGATCGACCTGGGCCACGACGTGCCCCGCGGCGACGTGCGGGCCGGGGCGCTGGCGCTGCTGCGCTCGGTGCAGTACCTGCCCGACGGCGTGGTGCTGGCGGTGGTGGACCCCGGCGTGGGGACGGCCAGGGCCGCGGTGGCGGTGGAGACCGCCGCCCACGCCTTCGTGGGCCCCGACAACGGCGTGCTGGCCCCGGCGGTGGCGATGGTCGGCGGGGCGCTGCGGGCGGTGCGCCTGGAGGCGCCCGAGTTCCGGCTGCCGGGGCAGGGCACCTCGTTCGACGGGCGGGACGTGTTCGCCCCCGCCGCGGCGGTGCTGGCCTCGGGCGAGGCGTCGCTGGACGACCTGGGCCCGGAGGTGGACCCCGGAGCGCTGCAGTCGCTGCTGCTGCCGCTGGTGGAGTCGGGCGACGGGGTGGCGCAGGGCGAGGTGTGGTGGGTGGATCGTTTCGGCAACGCCCAGACCAACGTGTCGCCCGACGACCTGGCGGCGCTTGGCGTGGGCCCCGGCGACACGGTGGAGGTGCGGGTGGGCTCGGCGGTGCACGCGGTGCCGTGGGTGGGGGCGTACGGCGAGGTGGCCCCCGGGTCGCCGCTGCTGCACGCCGACTCGCACGGCCTGATGGCGCTGGCGGTGCGGGGCGGGTCGGCCGCCTCGTCGCTGAAGCTGCACACCGGCCTGTCGATCGGCCTGGCTAGGTCACCTGGAGCAACTGGATGACGAACACCACCCCGGCCACCATCAGGGCCAGGAGCAGCAGCAGCAGGGTGAGGACGGTGCCGGGGCGCATCGCGGGGCGACGATAGCGGCCGTGGAGCGCAGCATCACCTTCGTCACGCGGCAGGACTGCGAGATCTGCGACGCGGCGCTGCCCGGGGTGCAGGCGTGGGCCGAGCGGCTCGGCCTGCACCTGGCCGTGGCGGACGTGGACGCGACCCCCGGGCTGCGGGACCGGTTCGACCGGAGGGTGCCGGTGGTGCTGTCGGACGGCGGCGAGGTCCTGCTGGAGGGCCGGTGGGGAGCGGTCCGCGAGGCCAGGATGATGCTGCGGGCCCGCTACGGCTGAGGCCCCCTCCGCACCGGCTATATTGCGCGTTTGTGAAGACCCCGGTACCCCGCGCCACCGTGCAGCGCCTGCCGCTGTACCTGCAGATCCTCGACGAACGAGGCGATCAGGCGCGCACCTCGTCGGACGAACTGGCCGCTCTCGCCGGCATCACCGCCGCCAAGGTGCGCAAGGACCTCTCCTATCTGGGCTCGTACGGCACCCGCGGCGTGGGGTACGACGTCGAGCAGTTGCGCTTCGAGATCCGGCGGGCCCTGGGCCTCACCCGGGACTGGCGGCTCGCCATCGTCGGCGTCGGCAACCTGGGCAGCGCCCTCGCCAACTACGACGGGTTCCAGGCCGGCGGGTTCTGCATCGCCGCCGTGTTCGACGCCGACCCGGCCAAGGTCGGCACCGAGGTGGCCGGGGTCACCGTGTCGCCGGTCGGCCGCCTGGTGAGGGACGTGCGCCGCCTGGGCATCGACATCGGTGTGGTGGCGGTCCCCGCCGAGGCCGCCCAGGGCGTCACCGACACCCTCGCCGCGGCCGGGGTGCGGTCGATCCTCAACTTCGCCCCCACCGTGGTGCGGGCGCCCGACGGCGTCGAGATCCGCCGGGTGGACCTGTCCACCGAACTGCAGGTGCTCGGCTACCACCTGCACCTGGTGACCGGCGGCCCGCCGGAGGCCGCCATCGCCTGACCGGCGCCGCTCAGGCGGCGGCCTCGCCGGGGGTGCCCGGCAGCGGGACGATGTCGAAGGACAGCAGTTCGTTGTGGGTGCCGACCGGCTCGCGGCCGGGGACCCGCTGGTGGGCGGCGCGGAACTCGTCGCTGGTGCGCCACGCCTCGAAGGCCTCCTCGGTGGCCCAGCGGGAGTAGACGAGGTAGCGGCCGGTGCCGTCGTTGGGCCGCAGCAGCTCGAACCCGAGGAAGCCCTCCACGGCGTCCAGTCCGTCGAGCCGGTCCGAGAAGCGCCGTTCCAGTTCGGGGCCCCTGCCGTCGGGGACGGTGACGGCGTTGATCTTGACCACGGCCAACCTGCGGACCTCCTGTCGCGTCACCCTGCAGGTTAGCACTACGACCATAGGGGTAATGGGGGCGGGCGGGGCCGCACCCGCCGTTCGCTCAGCGCAACCGCTCGGTCAGGGCGCCTCGTCGATGGTGCCGCCGCCCACCGGCGTGCCGGGGACCACCGGTCCGACGGCCTCCGCCGTCGCCGTGGTGGTGGCGGCCGCCCAGTCGACGTACACCTTGTTCTTGAGGGTGCTGCTGTTCCGGTAGAAGGCGATGCCCAGGGTGCCGGTGGAGAACGACGGGTCGGTGCCCTGCCACACCAGGACGTCGTTGATGGAGAACGCCAGGTCGTCGCCGACGGCCACCACCTTCAGGTCGTTCCACTTCGAGGCGATGGCCGGGTGCGACGTCCACTCCGCCAGCCACTCGGTGGTGCCGCCCGGGTCCACGCGGAACACCGAGAAGCGGCCGTCCTTGGTGTACTGGAACACGTACGACTTCTCCCACAGGATGCCCACCCGCTTCTTGTGGTTGCCGCGGATGACGATCCGGTTGGCGCACGTGTCGCACCCCACCCGGCGCATCCGCACCTCGTAGGTGACGTCGCCGAACCCGCCGAGGTTGTACATGGTGAGTGCCCCGATGTCGAGCTTGCCCTTGGTCCAGTAGTAGCCGCGGGCGTCGATCTTCCAGTACCCGATGAGCTTCTTCCACCCCGGCGCATCGGCGGTGAAGTCGGTGAGGAAGTCCTCGCCGATCCTGGTGGAGCGGTGGGCGGCGACGAGGGGGGCGGTCTCGGTGAGGACCCGGTAGTTCTCGGCGTCCACCCCGCCGGCGGGGGCGCCGGTTTCCACCTCCACGTTGAGGTTCGGGTTCGACCACCAGTCCAGGCGCTGGCAGTAGTCGTACGGGTCGGTGTCAGCGCAGAGGTCGTTGTACGCCATGATCGTGCGCCAGCGGTCGTCGGTGTTCACCCACCCGTGCCCGTACTGGTAGGGGGTCGTGTAGGGGTCGACGTACTGGTCGTGCCTGGCGCCCTGCAGGTGGCCGAACTCGTGGCCGAACGAGTAGTACCCGGTGGCGCAGTCGCGGGCGGTCACCTGGTAGGCGTAGTCGGCCGACGGCAGGATGCCGGCCGCCAGGCCGCAGTAGGCCCCGCCGTCGAGGACGATCAGCGCCACCATGTCGGCGCCGTAGGTGTTGCGGAGTTTCGACACCTTCTTCAGGCCGGTGGCCCCGGTGTACAGGTTGGGCAGGTCGAGGAACAGGTCGCCGGTCTCGACGTAGGGCACCTCCTCGGTGTGCACCAGGCGCAACTGCACCTGCGCCCCCGCCTTGTCGTAGGCGTGGTTGGTCTCGGTCATCGCCAGGAGGAGGAGTGCCTTCATCGACGCGGTGGTGCCGTAGCCGTCGGGCCCTTGGCGGGCGTCGGCGGTGTACACCACCAGCACGTCGATCACCTCGACCCCTCCGTCGGCCGCCGCCTCGCGCGTGGTCGGGCCGGGCAGGTCGGCCGTGCCCGCCGTGTCGGCGAGCGAGTCCACGCCGGCGGTGCCGTCGGCGGCATCAGCCTCCGGCGGGTGGTCGGTGAACGCCGACTGGTCCACCTCGACGATGCGGTACAGGCCGCCGCCGGCCGGCGACGCCTCGAAGACGCCCTCCGGCGAGGCCACGTGCAGGGCCATGGCCCCGTCGGCCACCGCCAGGTAGAAGTACCCGGCGCCCACGCCGTCCAGCGTGCCCGCCCACGACACACCGCCGTTGAGTTGGTCGGTGGTGACGTCGGTGACGAGGCCGGTGTAGGAGGCGTCGGGGAACAGGTCCAGCGAGACGGCCGGCAGCGAGGCCCGCCCCCGCGGCGCCCCGTCGGCGAACAGCACGTCGAGGTCCGCCGCCGCCAGGCGCTGGCGGGCCACATGCGCCTGGGGCGGGAGGTCGGCGCGGCCCTGCGCCGCCGGGGTGAACAGCGACGGGGCGGCGGGCGTCTCGGCGCCCGCGCCGCCCATCGGGGCGAGCGCGGCCAGCATCAGCATGGTCAGCAGCACGACGGCCGCCCGGATCCTCGTCGTCATGGCTGCGTCCTTCCCGTGGGCTCGTGCATGATCATCCCTCGCGCCCCGCCATCGCCGACTGGTCCACCTCGATCGCGCGGTACACGTCGCCGCCGGCGCGCGACACCTCGTAGATGCCGGCTGGGCTGGCGAAGTGGGCGATGAACACCCCGGCGGTGGTGAGCATCGTGAAGCTGCTCATGTCGACGCCGTCCAGGTACCCGGTCCAGGTGTACCCGTCGCCGTTGTCGGCCACCCCGGTGATCACGGCGGTGACGGTGAGGTCGGGGAACAGGCCCACCTCGATGCCGCCCGAGCCGAGCGGGGCGCCGCCGTCGTCGAACAGCACGTCGAGGGCCACGGTGACGGCGCGCTGGCGGGCGGCGTCGGGCACCTCGGAGATCTCCGCCGCCGACGGCGCCAGCAGCCCTCCGGGGGCCGCGGTGGTCGGAGGGTCGGTGGCGGCGGTGGTGGCCGCCGTCCCCGCGCCGTCGCTGCAGGCGGCGGTCAGCGCCAGCAGGGCGGCGAGGACCGCGGCGCGCCGCCGCGCTCCCCGGGTGTGGCGACCGTGCATGTGGGTCCCATCGGTCATCGGAGGCCGATCACTTGAGCGCCCAGGAGGGTAGTGGCCCGGGTGCCGGGCGCCCGGGGGCCCTCAGGCCTCCAGCGCGGCCAGCGCCCGCTCGATGCGCTGCGGGCTCACCTTGCCCCGGGTGCCGACCCCCTGGGCGAACAGCGACACCCGCAACTCCTCCAGCATCCACGCCACCTCGGCCGATTCGGGGCCGGGCGGCAGCAGGGCGGCGAGGCGGTCGTGCTCGGCCTCGAGGCGGTGCACCACCGCCATCGCTTCGGCGTCCCGGCCGGGCCGGGACGGCAGCACCTCCAGGCGGCGCTCCACCGCCTGCAGGTAGCGGGCCACGTCCGGCACCCGGGCCGCCCCCACCCCCAGCAGGAACCCGGGGTAGACGAGGCGGTTCACCTGGGCCACGACGTCGCCGACGGCGGCGGGGAACCGCTCCTCCAGGGGGCCCAGCATCGCCTCCACCCGCTCCACCGAGGCCAGCAGGGCCAGCGAGTGCCCGGCCACGGCGGTGGCCTGCTCCGCCAGGCCGTCGCGCAGCACCGCCCGCACCGCTTCGAAGGAGTCGCGTGAACGGGGCGGCCCCCCGGCTTCGTCCATCAGCGCGGCGGCGGCCGACAGCAGGCAGTCGTCGATCCATCCGGCGGCGTCGGCGTACGGGCCCACCCGCACCAGGCGCCGGGCGTCGCGGTCCACCAGCGGCCGCAGGATCAGCTCGGGGGAGTGCAGGCTCGCCAGCAGCAGGCGGCAGGCGCCGGGGCGCATCGCCGCCGCCTGCTCCGCCGGGGTGGGGAGCAGCCGCACCGCCACCGTCCCTCCCTCGTCCACCAGCGCCGGGTAGGCCCGGGCGCGGTGGGCCCCTTCGCCCACCTCCACCACCGCCGGCAGGTCGTCCAGGTCCCATCCGGTGAGGCCGTCGCGTTCCAGCGGGTGGCGTCCCGTGGCGATGGTGCGGCGGGCCTCGTCGGCCAGGTGCGCCTTGAGGGCGGCCAGGTCGTCGCCCTCGGCCACCGCCTCGCCGTCGTCGCCCACCACCCGGTAGCGGACCCGCAGGTGGGGCGGCAGGGCGGCGGGGTCGAAGGCGTCGGCCGGCACCGTCACCCCGCCCAGGCGGCCCAGTTCGCGCCGCAGGCCCTGCACCAGGCTCTCCTCCCCGGGGCGGAGGCCGGCGGCCACCGCCGCCACCGTCTCGGCGATGGGCACGAACCGGCGCCGCAGCGACTTGGGCAGCGAGCGCACCATCGCCTCGATCACCTCGGCCCGGCGGCCCGGCACGTTCCACTCGAACAGGGAGGGGTCGGTGCGCTGCAGGTCGGCGAGGGGGACGTCCACCGTCATCCCGTCGGTGGGACTGGCCGGGTCGAACTCGTAGTCGAGGGTGAATGCCAGGTCGCCGTGGCGCCACACCTCGGGGAAGGCGTCCGGGTCGGGGGCCGGGGCGCGGCGGTCGATGAGGTCGTCCACGGAGAGGTGGAACCGCTGCGGGTCGGAGGACCGGGCGTCCCGCCACCAGCGGTCGAACCGGCGGGCGGTGACGACCTCCGGGGGGATGCGGGCGTCGAACCAGGCGGCCAGGGTGTCGTCGTCCACCAGCAGGTCGGCGCGCCGCTCCCGGGCCTCCATCTCCAGCACCTCGGCGATCTGCGCCGCGTTGTGTGCCACGAAGTCGTGCCGGGCCGACCACTCACCGCCCACCAGGGCGTGGCGGACGAACAGGTCGCGGGCCGCCTCCGGGTCGATGCGGGCGTACTGGACGGTGCGGTCGACGGCCAGGGGGATGCCGTACAGGGTGGCGGTCTCGGCCGCCAACGCCGCCTCCTGCTGCTCGTCCCACCACGGGTCGCCGTACGACCGGTCGATCAGGTGCGCCCCCACTTCCTCGATCCACGCCGGCGGCACCCTGGCGATGCCCCGCGCCCACATCCGGCCGGTCTCCACCACCTCGGCGGCCATCACCCACTCCGGCGCCCGCTTGAACAGGGTGGAGCCGGGGGCGATGGAGAAGCGCGCCCCCCGGGCGCCCCGGTACTCGTAGGAGTCGGGGTCCTTGCGGCCCACCTGGCCGAGCAGGCCGGTGAGCAGGCTGCGATGGATCACCTCGGGGTCGGCCGGCTTGCGGTTCACCGACAGGCCCATCTCCTTGGCCAGGTCGCGCAACTGGCCGTGCAGGTCCTGCCACTCCCGCACCCGGCGGTAGTTGAGGTACTCGTTGGCACACATCCGCCGGAACGACGACGAGGTCCGCTCCCGCCGCTCGCCCCGCACGTACTCCCACAGGTGCAGCCACGACAGGAAGTCGGACTCGTCGTCGCGGAACCGGGCATGGCTCTGCGCCGCCTGGGCCTCCTTGCCCTCCGGGCGCTCCCTGGGGTCGGGGATGGTGAGGGCGGCGGCGATCACCAGCACCTCGCGCAGGCAGTTGGCGTCGGCGGCGGCCAGCACCATGCGGCCCAGGCGGGGGTCGAGGGGCAGGCGGGCCAGGCGCCCGCCGAGCGGGGTCAGCCACTCCCGGGTGCCCTCGTGCGCCGGGTCCACCGCCCCCAGTTCGTGCAGCAGGGCGATGCCGTCCCGCACCGCCCTGCGGTCGGGCGGGTCGAGGAACGGGAACGACTCCACGTCGCCCAGATCCATCGCCGCCATCTGCAGGATCACCGACGCCAGATTGGTGCGGAGGATCTCGGGGTCGGTGAACTCGGGGCGGCCCTCGTAGTCGTCCCGGTCGTACAGGCGGATGCACACGCCGGGGCCGAGGCGCCCGCAGCGCCCGGCCCGCTGGTCGGCAGAGGCGCGCGAGATGGGCTCGATCGGCAGCCGCTGCACCTTGGTGCGGCGGCTGTAGCGGGAGATGCGCGCCGTCCCCGTGTCGACGACCGACCGGATGCCCGGCACCGTCAGCGAGGTCTCGGCCACGTTGGTGGCCACCACGATGCGGCGCCCGGTGTGGGCGCTGAACACCCGGTGCTGCTCGGACGACGACAGCCGGGCGAACAGGGGGATCGTCTCGGTGTGGGGAAGGCGCATCCGCCCGATGGCCTCGATGGCGTCGCGGATCTCGCGCTCGCCCGAGCAGAACACCAGGACGTCGCCGGTGCCTTCGCCGGCCAGTTCGGCCACCGCGTCACAGATCGCCTGCGGCTGGTCGCGGGGGTCGGTGCGGTCGGGGCCGTCGAGCGGGCGGTAGCGCACCTCTACCGGGTACGACCTGCCGGACACCTCCACCACCGGGGCGCCGCCGAAGAACGCGGCGAACTTGGCGGTGTCGATGGTGGCCGAGGTGACGATCACCTTCAGGTCCGGGCGGCGGGGGAGCAGGCGCTGCAGGTACCCCAACAGGAAGTCGATGTTCAGGCTCCGCTCGTGGGCCTCGTCCAGGATGATCGTGTCGTACCTGCTCAGCATGGGGTCGTGGTGGATCTCGGCGAGCAGGATGCCGTCGGTCATCACCTTCAGCAGGGTGCGGTCGCCCACGCGGTCGGTGAAGCGCACCGTGTAGCCGACGAGGCCGCCGACTGCGGTGCCGAGCTCCTCGGCCACCCGCTCGGCGATGGAGCGCGCCGCGATGCGGCGCGGCTGGGTGTGGCCGATCAGCCCGTCCACGCCGCGGCCCAGTTCCAGGCACAGCTTGGGCAGCTGGGTGCTCTTGCCCGACCCGGTCTCGCCGGCCACCACCACCACCTGGTTGCCGGCGATGGCCGCCAGCAGGTCGTCGCGGCGGGCGGTGATCGGCAGGTCGCCGGGGTAGGCGATGGTCTCCGGCAGGGCGGCGGCGCGGGCGGCGCGCGCCGCCTCGGCGGCCTCCAGGTCGGCGGCGACGGCGGCCAGCGAGTGCCGCCGCCGTTCGGCGTCCTTCACCCGCGCCGCCCCCTGGACGCGGCGGCGGAACCGGCTCCGCAGCGGGCGCGGCAGGCGGTCGGCGCGAGCGAGGAGATCGGAGGGGTCCACGGGACCGTATGTTCGCGCGTCGGGGGCGGTGTCCGGCGGGCGGGCGTGCCGGGCGCCCGCTCAGCCCTCGTCGCCGGCGTGCTCCTGGTCGTAGCGGTGCAGCGCCACCAGGAACATGGCGAACAGGATCAGCGAGCCGAGCATGAGCGCCCCCGGCAGGATGCGCAACTCGAAGGCGTTGAGGCCCTCGACGTCGGCGGGGCGGAGGCCGCGCGGGGCGTACAGCGAGTGCATCAGGCCCACCACCGCCAGGAAGCCGAAGAAGGCCGTCCCGGTGATCAGGAAGGCGAGGCGCTTGCCCAGGTTGGTGTAGTTGATGAAGAAGATGGCTCCCACGAACACCGCCAGCGAGGTGACCGCCACGATGATGCCCCGCACCAGCACGCCGGGGGCCGGCTCTCCGTCGGGCCCCAGGTTGTTCTTGCCCACCAGGTTCTCGTAGGCCACGTCGAGGAGGGCCCGGAACTGGGGGATCAGCGACAGCAGGACCAGGGCGGCGAGGACGATCCCCAGCCAGTGGATGGGGGCGAGGCCCCGCTCGTCGGTGCGGAGTCGTCGGATCACGGCAGGCTCCTCACCAGGGTCGCCAGCAGTTCGAGGTCGTCCTGGGACAGCGACGAGCCGAAGCCCGGCATCCAGCCCCGCCCGACGCCGTTGACGCCGTACTGCACGCCGTTCTCGGAGCCGTCGACGAGGAAGGCCACCTGGTCGGCGATGTCGGGGAACTGCACCACCGAACGGCCGCCCCGCAGCGACGGCCCGAACGCGCCGGACCCGGCCTCCATGGTGAAGGCGACGCCGGCGGAGTACCCGGCCGTGTGGCAGCGAGCGCAGTAGGCGTTGAACAGGCCCACCGCCCGCTGCGCCCGGTCGGTGTCGCCGTCGAAGGCGGGGGCGAGGGCGTGGAAGTCGAACGACCAGCGCCTGGCGGCGGCGGCGTCCTCCAGGAAGGCGAGGCCGTCGAGTGCGGCGGCGGTCAGCTTCTCGTTGTTGGCGACCGCCAGGTCGAGGTTCCGCACGATCAGGTCGATCTCGGCGATCGCACGCTCCACCTGGTCGAGGTCGGGAACCGGGGTGCCGCCGTCGTCGGTGGTGTAGGCGGCGGCGGGGTCGAAGGCCATCGGCTCCAGGATGAGCACCGGGTCGCTCGCCGGTGCCGTCGCCACCACCTCGGCGAGCAGCGCGCCCAGGCCCACCTCGGCGGCGTCGCTGAGGCCGTCGCCGTCGGTGTCGGCGCCCGGGCTCTCACAGGGGGCCAGGTACAGCAGGGCCGACGCCTCGGTGCAGGTGCCGTCTGCGGTGAGCAGCGTCTCCAGGCGCCCGGGGGCGCCCCCGATCGCGTCCAGTTGCGACGGGGCCGCCTCCAGCGCGGCGATCTCGGCCCGCTGCCGTTCGATGAGGCCGGCCACGGTGTCGTCGGCGCCGGCGAGGCGGGACAGCGCCAGGTCCACCCTGGCGTCCACCTGGGCGACCAGGTCGGCCTGGGGGACGGCGATCTCGGAGAGGTGCACGATCAACTCGTCGATCTGCTGGCTGTTCAGCGGGCCGCCGCCGTCGGTGCCCCACGCCGGCATCGGTGTGCCGGGCCGCCCGTACACCAGCCAGAAGCGGACCTCCTCCTCGGAGTAGCGGTACAGCACGTCGTCGATGGAGGGGGCCGCCCACGAGGTGGTGAGGCCGCTGCGATCCTCCACGTAGTCGGCGCCGCCGCCTCCGCCGCTGGGGCCGTGGCAGTCGCCGCACTTGAACTCCTGGTACCACTCGTGCCCGCGCTCGGCGGCGATCTCGTCCAGGCGCTCGGTGGCGTGCTCCTGGCGCCCCTGCTCGTTCAGGTAGTAGACGGGCAGCAGGATCGCCAGGATCGTCGAGGCCGCCAGCGCCGAGAACAGGACCCGGTTGAGCCGGACGTTCTCGAGCGTGCGGTCGTCCAGGTACGGCGTCTGGTTGAGCGGCGCCTTCTCGATGCGCCGCCGCACGCGGCTGCGGGCGGCGAGGTAGGCCGCCCATGCCAGCACCGAGAGGACGGCGATGCCGAGGACGACGGCGCCCATGCCCATCAGCGTGCCTCCCTCAGATGCATGACGGCCCCTGGGGGTACTCGGCCGTCTTGGTGGCCGACCGTGCGGTCTGGATGACCTGGCTGGTGTCGATGACCAGTTCGCCCCCGTCGGTCACGGTCACCGCGAACCTGTCCAGGTTGCGGGGGGCGGGGCCGCTCTCGTACTCGCCGTGGTAGTTGTACTTCGAGCCGTGGCACGGGCACTCGAAGCCCTGCGACGAGTCGCACTCGGGCACCCGGCAGCCCAGGTGCACGCACTTCTGCCACAGGGCCATGACGCCCCCGGCGATCACCGGCAGGTCCTCGAACGACGACCCGGCGGGGTCGCCGGCGAAGGGGACCACGTAGGCCTGGGCCGACGGGATGAACAGCGGCACGATGCGCCCGTCGTCGGCGATCAACTGGGTGACGATCGAGTCGAGCGGCCCGGCGTTCACCTTGCTGCCGAACCCGCCGCTCAGCTTCGGCCACATGTAGGAGAGGCCTGCGAGGCCGAAGTTGGCCAGGAAGAGGCCGAACACGCCGTAGATGGCCCGGTTGAAGAACTGGCGGCGGGTGACGTTGTACTCGTCCACGCCCACCTCGGTGCGGGCCTCGAGCGGGTCGATCGGCTCGGCCTCGTCGTCGGCGCCGGCAGCGGCCGACGGTGCGGCGAGCACGTCCCGCTGCACCCCGGGGCGGCGCGGCGCGCCGGGGACGTCCCCGGGGATGCCGCGGCCCCGCCGGTAGGCGATGGCGAACACGGCTGCCGCGAGCACGGCCGCGATGGCGACGAACGCGATGACGAGGACGGTGGTCATAGGTCGAAGAAGATCCCGTCTCTCCAGGGGAAGGTGAAGTTGAAGCCCTTGCCCCGGTAGAAGGAGCCGATGATGGTGAGGATCGCCGCCGCCACCACGAAGAACGTGAACAGCATGATGGCGAACTTGCGGTCGGACGGCTTGGTGCTCGGGTTGCGGTCGATGAAGGGGATGATCGCCAGCCCGGCCAGGCCCATGCCGGGGATGAGCACACCGGCCACCTGCGGGTCGAAGTAGGACAGCAGCTCCTGCAGGCCGAGGAAGTACCACGGCGCCTTGGACGGGTTGGGCTGGGCGTTCGGGTTGGCCAGTTCCAGCAGCGGGGCGTCCTGGAACACCGAGAAGGCGATCAGCAGGCCGAGCACCACCAGCAGGGCCACGAACTCGATGGCCAGCAGGTGCGGCCAGACGTTCACCTTGTCGGCCGGCTCGGCCTTGGCGCCCTGGATGGCGCGGGCCTGGATGTCGCTGAGGAGCGCCCGGGCGTCGGTGCCCTCGGGGAGCGGCGGCGGGACGGCGGCCCGGGGGGCGGCGGCCGCCGGCAGCGGGGCGCCACTCGCCGGAGCGGCCGCGGGTGCGGCAGCGGCGGGTGCGGCCGCAGGCGCGGCGGCGGGAGCCGCGGCCTGCGCCCCGGTGAGCTCGGCGACGATCTCGGCGATGGGGCGGCCGGTGGCCTTGGCCTTGG
>JAHLKU010000098.1 GCA_020444505.1 Actinomycetota bacterium
GGTGGCCGTGGGGGAGGCCGCTGCGATGGTCGCCGCGGCGGTCGCCGCGGCGAACGCCGCGGCGAACACCGGGTCGGCGGCGGAGACCCGCTGAGGCGGCGCCACCCCCCTGGTTCTGCCAATCGGGGGTCAAGCGGCGGGCGCTCCGGTCCGATAGGGCCGGATGGTCGCCACAACCTTCCAGACACGCCGGTTGCGGTACCGCGGCGAGTGCTCGGAGTGCGGCATGGTGCTCGCCCCGGGGATCGAGGCCCAGTGGCACCCGGTCACCAGGCAGATCCGATGCCTTGCCTGCGCACGGACCGCCCCGGCCGCCGGCGCTCCCGCAGACCCCTTCACCGTGGCGGCCCGCGACGTCGGTGCGGCCGGCCGCTCCGTCGAGGGCTGCTTCGGGCGCAACGGGAAGGTGGGGGCGGAGGGCGAGCGGAAGCTGGGGTCGATGCTGGACGCCGGGGCGGACGGCGCCTACCTGCCGATCCACGACCGCAGGGTGCCGGGGAGCCGCGGCAACATCGACCACCTGGCGGTGGCGCCACGCGGGGTGTACGTCATCGACGCCAAGAAGTGGTCGGGGCGGGTCGAGTGGGTGACGCGCGACTTCCGGCGCCGCGTGCTGGTGGGCGGCCGCGACCGCACCGGCCGGCTCGCCGAGACCCTGGCGTGGCAGGCCGGCGCCGTGCAGGAGGCGCTCGACCGCTCGGGCCACGGGGACGTGCCGCTGCACCGGGTGGTGTGCTTCGTGGACGCCGAGTGGCCGCTGCTGCAGCCGGCGTTCCGGGTGGCCGGGCTGCTGGTGACCCCGCCGCGGGCGCTGGTCGAGCGGTTGGGCAGGGACGGGCCGCTCACCTACGGCCGCCGCCGCGCCGTGGCGGTGGCCCTCGCCGCCGCCCTGCCGCCTGCCTGAGCCATCCCGGGCGCGGAGCGGCCCGGGACCGGGGCCCCGGGCCGCTCGTCGTCGTGTTGTGGTGGTCCGGCTACTCCGACGCGGAGTAGCTGGAGAAGATCATCCCGGCGCAGACGGCCTCACCCGGATCCGGGTCGCCCTCGCCCGTGAGGTCTGCCCACGTGCCGCTGAAGATGACGAAGTCCCCGCGGTCGTCCGGGTCGGCGAAGTTGCGCTTCAGCCGCACGTGGACGAGCAGCGGGTCGTTGTAGCCCCCGGCGGTCGAGTCCATCTTCACGTCGGTCCGGTAGGCGTACCAGTTGGCCATCCCGGTGATGTCCGAGGCGCTGATGCCGTTGGCCGAGCAGTTGTCGTCGGCGATGAGCACGTCACGGAGGTCGTCGTCGCGCACCCGGGTGAACGGGCCGCCGAAGTTGCCCTTCGTGTCGAAGTTGCCCACCAGCTTCAGCTTCAGGTCGGCGTCGATCCCGATGAGGATGAACGTGTACGCGTCGGTGTTCATCTCGGACTGCGACACCTGGTAGAGCCGCAGGTACACCTTGCCGACCTCGTCCGGCCCGATCGCGCCGTCCGGCTTCTGCTGGAAGTACCGGATCTGGAAGCACCCGCTCGTCACGAGTGCGAGCGCCAGGACCAGCGGCACCAGTTTGCGGAATCCCTTGCGAGCCATGTGACCTCCTTGGGGCAGCGTGGGGCCACCCTACTCTGGACGCCCCGAGGATGCGCTGGATCCTTCCAGGCGGGGCCGGTGAGGCCTCCGCCGCCCCCCGCGGCCTGTGGACAACTCCGGTTCCGCCCCCGGAACGGCCCTGGTATGCTCAGAGCCAATCGAGCGACACGATCGAGTGGGCGCCCCGTGCCCACTTTTTCTATGAGGAGCGCCATGGACGAGGCCCTCCAGAGCGCCGTCACGGCGTATCTGGCAGCCGAAGACGTCGACCTGGACGACCTGCAGGTGCAGGGCGGCGGGAGGGCGCGCGTCCTGAAGGTGGTGGTCGACGCCGACGGCGGCCTGGGGGTGGACCGGATCGCCGACCTGTCGCGCGGCCTGTCCCGGCTCCTCGACGAGCGCGACGTGCTCGACGGGCCGTACACGCTGGAGGTCTCCTCCCCGGGCCTGGAGCGCAAGCTCACCAGGCCGTCGCACTACCGCAAGTCGGTGGGGCGGGAGGTCGTGGTGACCACCGGGCCCGCCGTGGACGGGGAGCACAGCCACCGGGGCCTGCTGGAGGCCGTCGCCGCCGGGGGCGTGACGCTGCGGGTGGGAGACGGCGCCAGGGAGATCCCCTTCGACCAGATCACCCGGGCGCAGACCGTGTTCAGGTGGGAAGCCAAGCCCAAGCCGGGCCGCAAGTGAGGTAGGACGATGGATTTCGCATTCATGGACGAGTTGCACGCCCTGGAGCGTGAGAAGGGCGTCCCTGCAGACACGATCCTGGAGGCGCTCGCCAACGCGCTCGTCTCCGCCTACAAGCGGACGCCCGGTGCCGCCCAGGAGGCGCGCGTCACGATCGACCCCGACACCGGGGAGATCACCGTCTACGGCCAGGAGCTCGACGAGGACGAGAACGTCATCCGGGAGTGGGAGGACACCCCGGACGACTTCGGTCGGATCGCGGCGCAGACCGCCAAGCAGGTGATCGTGCAGCGGCTCCGCGACGCCAAGCGGGCCCAGGTGTACGAGATCTACCAGGGGCGCGAGGGCGACCTGGTCACCGGCATCGTCCAGCAGTCCGACCACCGGTACGTGATCCTGGACCTCGGCAACGCCGAGGCCGTGATGCCGTCCGGGGAGCGCATCCCCTACGAGCGCCTGGAGCGGGGCGCCCGGGTGAAGGCGCTGATCCTGGAGGTGCGGGGCGACAAGACCGAAGAGGAGCTGCAGCAGGAGGAGGAGCAGGAGGGCCGGCGGCGCCGGGGCAGCGGGGGGCCGCAGATCGTGGCCAGCCGCAGCCATCCCGACTTCATCCGCCGCCTGTTCGAGCTGGAGGTGCCGGAGCTGGTCGAGGGCGTCATCGAGATCAAGGCCATCGCCCGCGATGCCGGGCACCGCACCAAGATCGCCGTCGCCTCCAACGACCCGAACGTGGACCCGGTGGGGGCCTGCGTGGGCGCCCGCGGGTCGCGGGTGCGCCAGGTGGTGAACGAGCTGCGGGGCGAGAAGGTGGACATCGTCGAGTGGCGCGACGACACCGAGCAGTTCATCGCCGAGGCGTTGAGCCCGGCCAAGGTGCGCCAGGTGATCCTGGACGAGGAGACCAAGGAAGCCGTCGTGGTGGTGCCCGACCACCAGCTGTCGCTGGCGATCGGCAAGGAGGGGCAGAACGCCCGCCTCGCCGCCCGGTTGAGCGGCTACCGGATCGACATCCGCTCCGAGACCGAGCAGAGCGGCGGCCCCGCCGAGGCGGAGGCTGCTCCTGCGGCGGAGGCTGC
>JAHLKU010000099.1 GCA_020444505.1 Actinomycetota bacterium
GGTCCACCTCAGGGGGCGGCGGGAGCAGCGCTCAGGACCAGGCAGTAGGTCCCGGGGTGGACGTCCCAGAACCAGAACCGGTTGTGGCCGATGTGCTCCCAGTACCCGGATGGCACCGTCTCGGGGTCGTCGGGTGACCGCATCTCCTCGGCGGCGGGGGCCGAGTCGAGGAACGTGACCTCCTGGCCGGCGGCGGTCTGAGAGAACAGACCGGCACCGCCCAACGCCGACTGCCAGCCGATGCCCTCAGCAGTCTCGATCCTCTGCAGGCGGTCCGCCCAGTCACGGGTGAACATCGCCGCGGTGTTGGCGGTCATCGACACCCCGAGATGGAACGTCAGGGAGTCGTCGCCGTCGTACTCGGCGCACAACGTGTCGCCCTGCAGGGAGAACGTCTTCGTGTACCCGGCGTCGCCGGCGAACATGAGCACCCGGGACCCGATGGTGCCGTCGAAGACCGTGTAGGCATCGAACACGGAGTAGTCGAAGTCGGTGTGCCCGTTGTCGTTGGCGTCCTCGACGAAGGCGCCGTCGGGGTAGTCGGGCCATGCCCTGGAGACCGCGATCTCGCCCTCGTGCGAGTCGACCGGTTCGTCGGGGAGGAACAGGTACTGGTTCACCGGGGCGACGATCTGCACGGCGCCGTACGCCGGGTCGTAGGCGTAGGCCGATTCCAGCCTCCCGCCGTCGTTCTCGAAGATCGCAAACACCCGGTCGTTGCTCATCGTGTACTCGTCCTCGCCGTCGAGGTCGACATCGACGGTGGCGACCACGGTGTCCGGCGTCAACGCCCCGACGCTCGCCTGATCCGCCCATTCGGCGGCGGCGACCAGCTTGTTCACCTGGCCCAACCACGCCGCCTGCACCTTCGCCCCGTTGCCGAGCCGTGCCGGGCCGAGTGGGCCCCACATGTCGTGGAACGTCTGCTCCCCGATGTCCAGCAGGTACGACAACCATGCGAGACGCCCCAGCTGGTTGTCCGGTGCCCCCCGGAGATTGGCCAGGGTCTCGTACACGATGCTGCCCGGCGTGTTGCCGTCACCCATGATCCGCCCGCTCGGGATCGGCTCGCCGCCGGCGAGATACGGCACGTAGTCGTAGTAGGACTCGATCTCGGTGCCCGCCGGGATGAACGAGGCGTGCCCGTCGGAGACGCCCCCGTAGTAATGCAACGGGAAGTACTCGTTGTAGTACGTGGTGGCGGGGTCCGGGTACGGGTAGCGGATCAGCAGGTCGTCGGCGTCGAGATCGAGGGTGCCGTGGTCGACCGGCTCCCATCCCCGGTCGAGCAGCGACTCGTAGGTGGTGACCTCGATCCAGGGGTGAGCCGCCAGCCAACCCAGGTTGGCGTCGGCGACCTCGGGGAACAGCCACGGTGTGAGCAGGATGTCGGTGCCGATCTCGAAGTACTGCTCCTGGTCCTCGTCGATCGCCATGTCGTGGAGGATGCGGCGCCACATCCAGTGGAGGCCCCCATCGGTGCCCTCGTACTCGTCGTACTCCTCGGGCCATTCGAACCCGCCCCAACGCTCGTCGCCGAGGAACCCCTGGTAGTTCCCGATGCGGGGATTGAAGAAGAACGGCATCCCGTCGATCAGGTGGATCTTGCGCAACGACTCGATGTCGTCCCTGACGGCGGCCTGGTCGCTCCAGTCGTCGATCCAGCCGAACCAGTACCGGTACTGGTCGATCCCGTACGCCGCCTCGTAGCCGGCCTGCTTGAGCACCCCGATGTCGCCGGCCGTGACCAGACCCTCGTACGGGAAGGCGACGCGGGCCGGGGTGAACCCGAACTCCCGCCACAGATCCTCGGCGAGGGAGAAGGCAAGGGCATCCACATCGTCGGGCTGCCAGGACATGTAGTGGCCGTACCCCACCACCATCAGGGGCGAGAACAAGCCCTCGGCGGCCAGGTAGGCCAGGCGGTCGTTGATGCCGAGGAACTCGTTGGTGGGGAACAGATCGAAGCGGAGGTCGCCCCACGTGAGAGGCAGCCGGTACCGCTCGATGCCGTCCAGCAGATAGCGGAGACCCCGACGCTCGCCGGTGCGTTCCTCCTCCGCAGATCCGGGCTCGCCGGCGGTGCTCTGGCCGGGCCGGATGTCGAAGCCGTCGTACCACCCGATGGCGCTCGGATGCCCCTCGGTCATGCCGTTCATGAAGTTGAGGATCAGTTTCGCCCGCCCGGTGGGGACCGCCGGGTCGGAGGGATCGGTGCGGTCGTCGAGCGGAGCGGACGGCGATGCAGCGGTCGCCGCCTGGAGCACCAGGCCCTCCCCGTCCCACCCGTCGAGGGCATCGGCGGCGAGTTCCACCGCCACGAAGTCGAGTTGGGAGTCGACATCCGATGCGACGACCCGGTCGGAGAGGTCGTTCCCGCCGTCGTCGAACACGCCGACCCGGCCCCCGGACACCATGATCAGGAGATCCCACTCGATGGTGAGCTCCCCGGTGCCGCCCACCGGCTCGAGGTCCCTGCGGCCGCCGTCGCTCCAGTCCAACCCGACGAGAACGGCCGCGGAGTCGTCCTCGCTGAGATCGAAGATGTCTGCGCGGATCTCGATGCCGCCGGCGACTCCCCGCTGGTACAGGGCGATGAGATCGGAGCCGTCCGACGAGGCATCCCCCCATGGATCGAGCAGCTTCACGTCCTCGGGCAGCCAATCGTACGGAGGCTCGCCGCGCACGGAAGCGACCTTGACGACACCGGCATAGGGATCGACGGGCTCGGTCGTGGTCGTCGTCGAACCGGGCGGGGTGGCCGCCGTGGTACTCGTAGCGGGCGGTGTCGTCGTCGTGGACGCGGCCACGGTGCTCGCAACCGGCTCCGTCGTCCCGGTCGTGGCGGTGCCATCACCCCCCGAGCACGCCGCCGCCGTCAGCAGCAACGCCAGGAGCAGGCTCCAGGGACATGACGAAACGATCCGGCGGTCCTCCCCCATGGCGGCCCTCCTCGCGCCCGCGACCCGTTCCTCGTATGTACCGGCCGGCCGCCGTCGCGTCTAGAGGCCAAAGCCCCCTGACGCTGCCGGCGG
>JAHLKU010000021.1 GCA_020444505.1 Actinomycetota bacterium
GCATCTCGACGGAGTGTCCCGGGCGCTGAGGAGATCATGACACTTAGATACAAGTAACCGCAGTTGCGTGCAAGTGTCGTGGGCGCGGATCGCGAAAAGAAGGCTTGACGGGGAGGACGGCGGGCGGCGCTAGCCGCTGCCGACCAGGCGGTTGACGTACATCACGACGGTGGTCTCCTCGTCGATCAGCGAGCCCGCTGCCGGCGAGGTGGACACCACCAGCGCGTCGACGGAGGGATCGGTCACCTTGATGGTCTCCACCGTCCAGGAGAAGTCCAGCCCCGACTCGGTGCGGAGCGCCGCCAGGATCGACCGGGCCTCGTTGCGGTCGAGGCCGATCAGGTCGGGGAGCACCACCTCGGGCGCCAGGCCGTTGGACACCTCCACCTCGACGGTGGTGCCCTGGCGGACCCGCTGACCGGCCTCCGGGTCGGTGGAGAGCACCGTGTCCTCGTCCTCTTCGGAGTTGACCAGCGTGATGTTCACCTCGAAGCCCGCCTGGCGCAGTTCCTCCTCGGCGTCCTCGATGTCCATGCCCACGACGTCGGGGATCTCGGCGCGCGGGGTCTGGTAGTAGACGCCGATGCCGTCGGGATCGGGCGGGAAGTCCTGCACCGGGAGCCCGGCGACGACGATCTGCATGAACTCCTTCCAGATCGGCGCCGCCACGCTGCCGCCGAACGCCCGGGGCACGAACACTCCGTTGACCGTGATGTTGCGCATCTCGACCTGGCTGTCGGGGAAGCCCACCCACACCGAGGTGGTGTACTGCGGGATGAACCCCACGAACCACACGTCGGTGTAGTTCTCGTGGGTGCCGGTCTTGCCGGCCTGGGGGCGGGTCGGGTTGAGGACCGCCCTGCCGCCGGTGCCCCGGGAGACGGCCTGCTGCATCGTGTTCACCACGGCGGCGGCGATCGCTTCCTCCATCACCCGGCGCTCGTCCACCTGGTGCTGGTAGACGACGTTGCCGTCGGCGTCCTCGATGCGCTCGATCAGGTAGTTGTCCACCCGCATCCCGGAGTTGGCGAGCGTCGAGTAGGCCGAGGCCATCTCCAGCGGGCTGACCTCGTAGGCGCCGAGCACGATGGAGGGGAAGTCGCCCAGCGGCGACTTGATGCCCATCCGCTGGGCCACCTCGCGGATCGTGGCGCCCCCCACGGCCACCGACACCTGGCAGAAGACCGTGTTGGTGGAGTGGATGAGGGCGTCCTCCAGGCTGGTGATGCCCGGCGGGTTGGTGCCGGCGTTGTTGCACTCCCACTCGTCCACGCCGCCGTAGTCGAGGAACTGCGGGGTGGTCATGTCCCAGTACGAGTTGAGCGGGATGCCCTGCTCCAGCGCCGCCACCAGGCCGAACGGCTTGAACGACGATCCGGCGTTGCGGCGCCCCTTGGTGGCCAGGTCGTACTGGCGCTGGCCGGCTTCGATGTCGGTGCCGTACTCGAGGCCGGAGGCCATCACGACGGTGGCACCCGTGCGGTTGTCCACCATGGCGATGGCTCCGGTGGGCCCGTTGGCCCCGGCGGGGAACCACTGCTGCAGGATCTCCAGGGCCCGCCGCTGCAGGCTCATGTCCACGGTCACGTAGATCTTCAGGCCGCCCCCGCCCTCGCACTCGGTGTCGTAGGCAGGGCACCCGAACACGGCCCGCTTGCGCTGCAGGTAGGTGGCGCCCAGCCCGTACTGCGGATCGTTGAGGATCGCGTCCTTGGCGGCGATCAGCACCTGCGGAGCCAGGTCGGGCGTCTCGGTGGGCGGTGTGGTGAGCAGCGGCTCGTCCTTGGCCTCGGCGCCCTCCAGCGCGGTGATGTAGCCCTCCTCGACCATCTGGTCGATGACGGTGTCGCGGATGCGGGTGGCCAATTCGGGGTTGCTGCGGAGGTCGTAGAGGGAGGGGTTGCGGATCGGCACCGGCAGCGCCGCCGCCTCGGCGATGGTCAGCTCGTCCAGGGCCTTGCCGAAGTACACCTCGGCGGCCGCCTGCACGCCGTAGGCGTTGTTCCCGAAGAAGACCGAGTTCAGGTAGAACTCGAGCAGCTGCTCCTTGGTGAAGCGGCGCTCCAGTTCGATGGCGATGGCGGCCTCGGCCACCTTCCGCTTGAGCGTGGCCTCGGTGCCGATGAAGTTCAGCTTCACGATCTGCTGGGTGATCGTGGAACCACCCTGGCGGGCGCCGCCGCCGACGTTCTCGACGAACGCCCTGGCGACGCCGGGGTAGTCGATGCCGTTGTGGCCCATGAAGTCGGCGTCTTCGGCCGAGAGCACGGCCCCGATCACCAGGTTCGGGATCTCGTCGAGGGGGAGCGGCTGGCTGTTGCGCTCGTTCAGCTTCCCCAGCAGGACGCCGTCTGCGGTGAACACCTCCGACAGGCTGCCGATGTCGGGCAGGTCGAGCGCCATCGACTCGACGTCGGGGATCCACTCCGCCTTCAGGTCGTCCACGGTGCCGACGGCGCTGGTCGTGCCCAGGAACACCATCAGGCCCCACCAGGTGGCGGCGATCATCGTGAGCGCGGCGAGGATGGCGGCCGCCATGAACCGGCGCCCGCTGCGTTCCAGCCGCTCGACCTCGTGGATGGAGATGTCCATGGACGTCACTCAGACGCTCGTCCTCCGGGGAGGAGTTCCCCGGGTACGATGCGCTCGATCACTGTACCGATGCCCGAGAGTTCCGAGACCCCCCGTCAGACGTCCAGCGGCATCGAGGTCGAGGCGGTGTACGGCCCCTCGACGCTCGGCCACTGGGACGCCGGCGCGCGGCTCGGCGACCCGGGCTCGTTCCCGTTCACGCGCGGCCCGTACCCGTCCATGTACCGCGGGCGGTTGTGGACCATGCGCCAATACGCTGGCTTCGGCAGCGCGGATGCCACCAATGAGCGGTTTCGGGCGCTGCTCGAAGCCGGCCAGACCGGGCTCTCGGTGGCGTTCGACCTCCCGACGCAGATGGGCATCGACTCCGACGACCCGCGTGCCGCCGGCGAGGTGGGCAAGGTGGGCGTGGCCGTCGACTCGATCGCCGACATCGACCGGCTGTTCGCCGGCATCCCCCTCGGCGAGGTGTCCACCTCGATGACGATCAACTCGACGGCGGCCATCCTCCTGTTGCTGTACCAGATCGCCGCCGAGGCCCAGGGAGTGGCGGCGGCCGACATCCGCGGCACCGTGCAGAACGACATCCTCAAGGAGTACGCGGCACGCGGCACCTACATCTACCCGCCGCGGCCCTCCATGCGGCTCGTCACCGACCTGTTCGCCTACTGCGCGGCCGAACTGCCGTCGTGGAACACCATCTCCATCAGCGGCTACCACATCCGGGAAGCCGGCAGCACCGCCGCCGAGGAGATCGGGCTCACCATCGCCAACGGCCTCGCCTACGTGGAGGCGGCCGTCGAGGCGGGCCTCGACGTGGACGAGTTCGCCCCCAGGCTCTCGTTCTTCTGGAACAGCCACCGCAACCTGTTCGAAGAGGTGGCCAAGTTCCGGGCGGCCCGCCGGTTGTGGGCCCGCCTGATGCGGGAGCGCGTGGGGGCCCGGCGCGAGGCGTCGTGGAAACTGCGATTCCACACCCAGACGGCTGGCAGCACCCTGACCGCCCAGCAGCCGGAGAACAACATCGTGCGCACCGCCTTGCAGGCGCTGGCGGCGGTGCTGGGCGGCACCCAGTCGCTGCACACCAACGCCTTCGACGAGGCGCTGGCGCTGCCCACCGAGCACTCGGCGATGATCGCCCTGCGCACCCAGCAGATCCTGGCGTTCGAGGCGGGCCTCGCCGACACGGTGGACCCGCTCGCCGGGTCGTACTACGTGGAGTCGCTCACCGACGCGGTGGAGGCGGCGGCGGAGGCGGTCGTCCGGGAGATCGACGCCGCCGGCGGGGCGGTGGCCGCCGTCGAGCAGGGCGTGGTGCAGCGGATGATCGAGGACTCGGCCTACCGCGAGGCGCAGCGCCAGGAGACCGGCGAGTCGGTGGTGGTGGGCGTCAACCGGTTCACCGCCGAGGCGGACGCCGACATCCCCACCCTCCGCCTCGACCCGGGGCTCGAGGACGCCCAGGCGGCGTTCGTCGCCGAAGTCCGCGCCGGGCGCGACACCCCGCTGGTGGAGGAGGCACTCGCCGAGGTGGGCCGCGTCGCCGCCGGCGGCGGCAACCTGCTGTACCCCATGAAGACGGCGCTCGAGCGCAGAGCCACCCTCGGCGAGGTGTCGGCGGTGCTCGAGGGCGTGTTCGGGAGGCACCGCCCGGCGGGCTGAGCCCGCACGGCGCTGCGGCCGCCCCATGGCCCTCTTCCTCGCATCCCTCTCGGCGCTGGCCTTCGGCGGAGCCGACTTCGTGGGCGGCCTCGCCTCCCGGCGAGCGCCGTCGGTGTCCGTGGTGGTGACCGGCCACGCCATCGGCCTGGTGCTGGTGGGGGCCGTCGCGCCGTGGTGGGGCTCGAGCGGGGTCGCCGCCCCCGACGTGCTGTGGGGCGCGGCCGCCGGCGCCTCGGGGGCGTTCGGCCTGGTGATCCTCTACCACGGCCTCGCCACCACCAGGTTCTCGGTGGTGGCCCCGGCAGCGGCGGTGGTGGGCGCGGTGCTGCCGGTCGCCTTCGGGCTGGCGATCGGGGAGCGGCCGGAGGCGCTCGCCTGGGCGGGGGTGGCCCTGGCGCTGCCGGCCATCCTGTTGGTCAGCTCGGCCGGGGGAGGGTCCGGCGGCGACGCCCGCCGGCTGCGGCGGGCGGTGCTGCTGGGGGCGGCCGCCGGGGCGCTGTTCGGCCTGTTCGGCATCTTCATCTCCCGCTCCGCCGACACCTCGGGCCTGTGGCCGCTGGTCGGCGCCCGCGCTGCCTCGCTGCCGACGGTGGGGCTGCTGGCCCTGGTGCTGGGGAAGCCGCTGAGCGCCCCGGCGCCGGTGCGCCCGGTGGCGCTCGCCGCCGGAGCGGCCGACATGATCGCCAACATCCTGCTGCTCGGTGCGCTCCACGAACCGGGCCTGCTGGCACTGGTGCTGCTGGTGTCCTCGCTGTACCCGGCGGTGACGGTGGTGCTGGCGCGGGCGGTGCTCGACGAGCGGATGACCCGGCTCCAGATGGCCGGGCTCGTCCTGGCCGGGGCCGGCCTCGCCCTCATCGCCGTGGCCTGAGCCCTACGGCCCGCCGCGGGACACCAGAATGGCGGCATGGCGGAGCAGTGCGACGTGGTGGTGATCGGCGGCGGACTGGTGGGCCTGGCGACGGCGGCCGCGCTCGTGGACGCAGGGCGTGACGTGGCGGTGGTGGAGAAGGAGGGCCGCCTCGGTGCCCATCAGAGCGGTCGCAACAGCGGCGTGCTCCATTCCGGCCTGTACTACCGCCCCGGGTCGCTGAAGGCCCGGCTGTGCGGGGAGGGGCGGCGCAGGATGCTGGCCTTCTGCGAGGCCGAGGGCCTGCCGGCCCGGGTGACCGGCAAGCTGGTGGTGGCGGCGACCCCTGCCGAGATCCCCCGCCTCGAGGACCTGCACCGGCGCGGCGAGGCCAACGGCCTGGCCGGGATCGAGCGCCTCGGCCCCGGCGGCATCCGCAGCCGCGAGCCGCATGCGGCGGGAGTGGCGGCGCTGTGGGTGCCGGAGACCGGGGTCACCGATTTCGCCGCGGTGGCGGCCCGTCTCGGGGAGCGATTGGCCGCCGGCGGCGCGGCGATCGCCACCGGCGCCCGGGTGGACGCCGTCGCGGTGGGCGACGACGGCGTCACCGTGCGGGCGGGGGAGCGGGTGTGGGAGGCCGGCGCCGTCGTCAACTGCGCCGGGCTGCACGCCGACACGGTGGCCCGCATGGCGGGCGACGAGCCGCCGGCGCGGATCGTCCCCTTCCGGGGCGAGTACCACGTCCTCACCGGCGAGGCCGCAGGCATGGTCCGCGGCCTCCTGTACCCGGTGCCCGACCCCCGGTTCCCCTTCCTCGGGGTGCACTTCACCCGGGGTGTGGACGGCCGCGTCGAGGTGGGGCCCAACGCCGTCCTCGCGCTCGGGCGGGAGCACTACCGGGGGAGCCCCGCCGACCTGCGCGGGCTGGCGGAGGCGCTCGGCTACCGGGGGTTCCGGCGCCTGGCCGCCCGGAACCTGGCGGGCGGGGTCGGCGAGGCGCTGCGTTCCCGCAGCACCCGGCTCTACGCCCGCCGAGCCCGGCGGCTGCTGCCGGCGCTGCGGGCCGCCCACCTGCGGCCGGGTGGCTCCGGCGTGCGGGCGCAGGCGGTCTTCCCCGACGGGCGGCTCGCCGACGACTTCGTCCTGTCCGGCAGCGGCAGGGCGGTGCACGTGCTGAGTGCGCCGTCCCCTGCGGCGACGGCCGCCCTCCCGATCGGCGAGCACCTCGCCGCGTTGGTCGCGGAACGGATCTAGGGGGAGGCGGCCGGTCCGGGGGGATGGGCGCCGCCTACGGGTACCCTCACCCCGACCCGTCCCATCGGGTCGGCGCCGCCGACGGCGAAGGAGCCGCCATGCCCGCACAGGTCCTCTCGGGGAGGGAGGCCGCCGCGGCCCTCGAGGCCGAGGTGGCGGCCCGCGTCGCGTCCCTCGCCGGTCTCGGCAAGCGGGTCGGCCTCGCCACGTTGCTGGTCGGCGACGACCAGGCGTCGCAGGTGTACGTGCGCAACAAGCACGCCGCCGCCGAGCGCGCCGGCATGGCGTCGTTCGATCTCACGCTCCCGGCCGACGCCACCCAGGACCGGGTGCTGAGCGTGGTCGCCGATCTCAACGCCGACCCCCGGGTGGACGGGATGATCGTCCAGTTGCCGCTGCCGGGGGGCCTCGACGGCACGGCCGCGGTGCGGGCCGTCGACCCCGCCAAGGACGCCGACGGCCTCCACCCGTACAACCTCGGGCTGCTGATGCTGGGCGAGCCCGGCCCCCGACCCGCCACGCCGAGCGGCATCCTCCGGCTGCTGCAGCACTACGGCATCGATCCGGCCGGCCGCCGCGCCGTCGTCGTCGGCCGGTCGTTCCTGGTGGGGCGGCCGCTCGCCGTCATGCTCGGCCTGAAGGGCGTGGACGCCACCGTCGTCGCCGCCCACTCCCGCACCCCCGACCTCGCCGGGATCACCCGCACCGCCGACCTGCTGATCGTGGCCGCAGGCCGGCCGGGGCTGGTTGGCGCCGACGGCGTGCAGCCGGGAGCGGTGGTGGTGGACGTCGGCACCAATCGCTCCGACGAGGGGCTGGTCGGGGACGTGGACTTCGACGAGGTGGCCGCCGTCGCCGGGGCGATCACCCCCGTCCCCGGCGGGGTGGGGCCCATGACCATCGCCTCCCTGCTGGCCAACACGGTCGCCGCGGCGGAGCGAGCGGCGCCCGCAGCGGGGTGAGGCCGGCGAGCGGCCGTCAGAACAGGCCGACGATCTTCCCGTCGGCGTCGAGGTCGACGTCCATGAACGCCGGCCTGGCGCCGAGGCCCGGCATGGTGCGCATCGTCCCGACGATCGGGTAGATGAACCCGGCGCCGGCCGACGCCCGCACCTCCCGGATCGGGAGCACGTAGCCGGACGGCGCCCCTTTCACGGCGGGGTCGTGGCCGATGCTGAGGTGGGTCTTGGCCATGCAGATGGGGAGCCCGCCGAACCCGTTCGCCTCGTACTCGGCGATCTGGCCCCGGGCGGCGGGGCTGAGTTCGATCGACGCCGCGCCGTACACCTCGGTGGCGATGGTGGTGATCTTGTCCTCGATCGTGCCGTCGAGCGGGTAGAGGAGGCGCATCGACGACGGCTCGTCGCAGGCGGCCACCACCGCCTCGGCCAGGCCGGCGCATCCCGCCCCGCCGCCGCCCCAGGGATCGGCCTCGACCGCGGCGAACGCCCCGGCGTCCAGCGCAGCGCGGGCGATGAGATCCCTCTCGGCCGGCGTGTCGGTGGTGAAGGAGTTCACTGCCACCACCACCGGGACCCCGAAGCGCCGCGCGATGCGGATGTGCGCGTCGAGGTTGGCGAGCCCGGCCTCCACGAGCGGCAGGTCCTCGGCGGTGTAGGCCGGGTCGAGGGGACGCCCCGCGATCACCCGGGGCCCGCCGCCGTGCATCTTCAGCGCCCGCACGGTTGCCACCAGCACCACGCAGTCGGGCTCCATCCCCGACACGCGGCACTTGATGTCGAAGAACTTCTCCATGCCGATGTCGGCGCCGAACCCCGATTCGGTCACCACGTAGTCGCCGAGGCCCAGCGCGACCCGATCGGCGACGATCGAGGAGTTGCCGTGGGCGATGTTGGCGAACGGGCCGGCGTGGACGAACGCCGCCTGCCCCTCCAGCGTCTGCAGCAGGTTGGGGTGGAGGGCGTCCTTCAGCAGCACGGCCACCGCCCCTGCGACGCCGAGGTCCTCGAGGGTGACCGGGGCGCCGGACCGGCTGGTGCCGACCACCGCCCGGCCGCAGCGCTCCCGCAGGTCTCCGAGGGCGGAGCCGTAGTCGGCGCCGTCCACCAGGGCGAGGATCGCCATGAGCTCGCTGGCGACGGCGATGTCGAAGCCGGTGTCGAGCGGGAGGCCGTCCATGGGCCCGCCGAGGCCGGTGGTCACCGACCGGAGCGCCCGGTCGTTGACGTCCACCACCCGCCGCCAGGTGAGCCGTTCCGGGTCGAGGTCGAGGCGGCGCAGGCCGAGGCCCGCCAGCGCCTCGTCGTCGAGGCGATGCTCGTGGAAGCGGCGCGCGTCGATGGCCGCGGCCACCAGGTTGGTGGCCACGGCGACGGCGTGGATGTCGCCGGTGAGGTGGAGGTTGAAGTCCTCCATGGGGACCACCTGGCTGTACCCGCCGCCGGCGGCGCCGCCCTTGATGCCGAACGTCGGGCCCATGCTGGGCTGGCGGATGGCTGCGATCGCCTCGTGGCCGAGCGTGCCCAGGCCCTGGACGAGGCCGATCGTGGTGGTGGTCTTCCCCTCGCCGAGGGGGGTGGGCGTGATCGCCGTCACGTCGACGTACTTGCCGCGGGGCCGCTGCTGCAGCGCCGGCAGGATGTCGAGGTGCACCTTGGCCTTGAGCGGCCCGTACTGGACGAGGTCGCCGGGCGCGATGCCGAGCCTGGCGGCGATCTCGGTGATCGGCCGGACGTCGGCCGCCTGGGCGATGTCGAGGTCTGGGGGAACGGGTGGCATGCCGGCCTCCTTGGGGGGCAAGCCTAGAGCCGGCCGGTCGCGGCGCCGAGCGCCGCCCGCAGCCCCGGCCTACCGGCCGTGCTCGGCGACGAAGCCGGTCAGGATCGCCTCCAGGTCGACGTCACCGCGCTCCGCCAGGTCGTAGGTGACCCGGGTGGCGGGCTTGTCGATGCGGACGATGCGGGCCAGGTCGATGGGGGTGCCGACGACCACGGCATCGGCGTCGGTGGCGGCGATGGTCGCCTCCAGGTCGGCCAGCTGCTCCGCCCCGTACCCCATGGCCGGGAGGATCGTCCCGATGTCGGGGTAGGTCTCGAAGGTCTCGCGCAGCGTGCCGACCAGGTAGGGCCGCGGGTCGACGAGCTCGGCGGCGCCGGCGCGCCGGGCCGCCACCGTCCCGGCGCCGATCTTCATGCCGCCGTGCGTGAGCGTGGGGCCGTCCTCCACCACGAGCACCCGCTTCCCGGCGACGATCGAGGGGTCGGCGATCGTCACGGCCGAGTCGGCCTCCACCACCACGGCCGTCGGGTTGACGGCGGCGATGTTGGCCTTCACCTCGGCGATGCCCTCGGGGGGCGCCGAGTCCATCTTGTTGATCACGACCACGTCGGCCAGGCGCAGGTTCACCTCGCCGGGGTAGTAGGAGAGCTCGTGACCGGGCCGGTGCGGGTCCACCACCGTGAGCTGGAGGTCGGTCTCGTAGAACGAGAAGTCGTTGTTGCCGCCGTCCCACACGATCACGTCGCAGCCGCCCGGGTCGTCCTCGGCCGCCCGGAGGATGGCCTCGTAGTCCACGCCGGCGTAGATGACGTTGCCGCGCACGATGTGCGGCTCGTACTCCTCCATCTCCTCGACGGTGCACTCGTGGGTCGCGAGGTCGTCGAGGGTGGCGAAGCGCTGCACCTTCTGCCTGGCGAGGTCGCCGTACGGCATGGGGTGGCGGACGGCCACCACCTTGAGGCCCTTGGCCATCAAGGTCTCCACCACCTTGCGGCTGGTCTGGCTCTTCCCGCAGCCGGTGCGGACCGCGCACACCGAGATCACCGGCTTGGTGCTGCGGAGCTGGGTGTCGCCCGGTCCCAGCAGGGTGAACGTCGCCCCGGCTGCCTGCACGACGGCCGACAGCCGCATCACGTAGGTGTACGACACGTCGCTGTAGGAGAAGGCGCACTCGTCGGCGCCGAGCTCGCGGATGAGGCGGGGGAGGTCGTCCTGGGCGTGGATCGGGATGCCGTCGGGGTAGCGCGGCCCGGCGAGGGCCGCCGGGTACCGCCGGTCGTCGATGCCGGGGATCTGCTCCGCCGTGAACGCCACCACCTGCACGGACTCGTCGTCGCGGTAGCGGGTGTTGAAGTTGTGGAAGTCGCGGCCGGCGGCCCCGACGATGATGACCTTGCGCTGCGGCACCTCGTGCTCCCTCTGCTCGGCGGCGGCGTACTCCCCGGGTACCGTGCCGGTGACGGGACGCGTCGTGCGTCCGAGGACAGATTACCTATCAACTGATAGGCATGCATCGTGGAGGGCCCATGCCGAGCGCGTACCTGCACCCGTTCACCCCGCCCCGCGCCGATCGGTTCGTGAAGATCGTCGGCGGGGAAGGCGCCGTCGTGTGGGACGACGCCGGCACCCGGTACGTCGACGGCATGGCATCGCTGTGGTACGTCAACGTGGGGTACGGGAGGGTCGAGATCGCCGATGCCATCGCCGCCCAGGCCTCGGCGCTCGGCGCCTACCACACGTTCGCTCCGTTCACCACCGGCCCCACCGAGGAACTGGCCGAGCGGATCGCGACGCTGTCGCCGTTCGGCGGGGCCCGGGTGTTCATGGGCACCTCGGGGTCGGAGGCGGTGGACACGGCGATGAAGCTCGCCCGGATCGCCCAGCGCGAGGCGGGCCACCCCGAGCGCGAGATCATCATCAGCCGCTCCCGCGGCTACCACGGCACCAACTTCGGCGGCACGTCGCTGCAGGGGATCCCCCCGAACCGGGAGGGCTGGGGGCCGCTGGTGCCGGGCGTCGTCAACGTGCCGGCCGACGACCCGGCGGCGATGGACGAGGCCTTCGCTGCCCACGAGGGGCGGATCGCCGCCGTCGTGACCGAACCGGTGCAGGGCGCCGGGGGCGTGTGGCCTCCCATGCCCGGGTACCTGCAGCACCTCCGGGACCTGTGCGACCGCCACGGCGCCTACCTGGTCCACGACGAGGTGATCACCGGGTTCGGACGGCTCGGCACCTGGTTCGGGAGCGAGGCCGTGGGGGTGACGCCCGACATGATCACCTTCGCCAAGGCAGTCACCTCGGGGTACGTGCCGCTGTCGGGTGTGATCGTCGGGCCGGACGTGGCGGCGGCGCTCGAGGCCAACGACGGGTTCCTGCTGCGGACCGGGTACACCTACTCGGGCCACCCGGTGGCCTGCGCCGCGGGGTTGGAGGCGCTGGCGATCACCGAGCGGGAGGGCCTGCTCGATCGGGTGCCCCACTTCGGGGGGCGCCTGTCGGCAGGCCTCGAAGCGCTGCGCGCCGAGGGCCTGCTGGCCGACGTGCGGGGCATGGGCGGGGTGTGGGGCGTCTCGGTGCCCGAGGGCCGCGACCCCGGCGCCGTCCGGGACGGCCTGCTGGCCAGGGGCGTCATCCTGCGGCCGATCCCTCCCTCCCACCTGTCGATCTGCCCGCCGCTGGTGATCACCGACGAGCAGGTGGATCACATCGTCGAGGCACTCGGCGAGGTGCTGCGAGGCTGAGCGTCGCCGGGCGGCGGCCCGGTGCGACTGCGGCGGACCGTGCGCGCGTCGCGTGCTCGGCGGACCGGGCCCATCACCCCTTCAGGGCGGCCGCCTCGGCGCGGACGGCATCGATGTCGCCGGGGTCGGCGAGCAGGCCGCGGAGCACGAACCCGGCGATGGCCGCGGGGCGGTCGGCGAGGTCGGAGCGGGGCTGCCCGGCGGCCTGGAAGATCACCTCGACGGTCATGGCGTGGATCAACTGGCGGACGAACTCGGCATCGGCCGGGTGGAATTCGCCGGCGTCGAGGCCTTCGGCGACCAGGCCCCGCACCTCGGCGTGGAACTCCCGCTGGGCGGCCCGCTGGGGGGCGAGCGCCGGGTCCTCGAGCACCGATTCGTCGTAGAGGCCCCTGGCGTCGTAGGGGAAGCCGAGGAGCGCCGCCACGTCGGCCTCCACGTAGGCGTGGAGGCGGGCCGCCGGCCTGCCTCCCCCGGCCCGGATGCGCCGGATCCGCTCCAGGGCGGGCCCGAGGTCGCGGTCCAGCAGTTCGGCGAGGATCGCCTGTTTGGTGGGGAAGTGGTGGAACAGGGACGGCTGCCGGATGCCGACCGCGGCGGCGATCCCCCGGGTGGAGGTGCCGTGGAAGCCCCGGCGGGCGAATGCGGCGGCAGCGGCCTTCAGGATGCGCTCCCGCGTGGCGGAGGCATCGTCGGTGCGCGGGCCGGCTGGCATGGGGACTTCGATGATACGTCGGGCGCGGGCCCGCTCAGCGGATGATCGCCAGCACCTGGCCGGCGGACACCTTGTCGCCGGCGGCGACCCGCAGGTCCACGATCTCGCCGGCGTTCTCGGAGCGGATCTCGTTCTCCATCTTCATGGCCTCGAGGATGAAGAGGGGCTCTCCGGCGTCCACGCGCTCGCCCGCCTTGTGGTGGACCTTGACGATGGTGCCCTGCATGGGCGCCGCCACCAGGCCCTCGCCGGTCGGCGGCGCCGCCGCCTGGGTGAGCTTGGGCGGGCGGCGGCGCGGGCCGGGGCGGGCGCCGCCGGCTCCGGGGGCCGCCGGGAGCTCCGGCGCCCACAGGTTCACGGTGTAGCGGCGGCCGCCCACCTCCACCGTCATGCTGCGGCGGGCCATCTCCTCTTCCTCGGGCAGGAGCGGCGATGCGGGCTGCTGCAGCCCGGTGAGGTCCATCTCGTCCTCCACCGACTTGGTGTGGTGCGTGCCGGCGACGAACGCCTCCGACCGCAGCGCGAAGCAGTGGAACGGGATGGTGGTGGCGACGCCGGTGATCGTGAACTCCGCGAGGGCGCGGCGGCTCCGCTCGATGGCCTCGGTGCGGTCCCTGCCCCACACCACCAGCTTTGCGATGAGGTTGTCGTAGTACTGGCTGATGGCCGAGCCGGCCCGCACCCCCGAGTCCACCCGGATGCCCAGGCCGCCGGGCTCCTCGTACTCGACGATGTCGCCCGGGTTGGGGAGGAATCCCTTGGCGGGGTCCTCGGCGTTGATGCGGAACTCGATGGCGTGGCCGCGCGTCTCCACCGTGTCGAAGGACAGCGGCTCGCCGCGGGCCACCCGCAGCTGCTCGCGCGCCAGGTCGACGCCGGTGACCATCTCGGTGACCGTGTGCTCCACCTGCAGGCGGGTGTTCATCTCCAGGAAGTAGAACTCCCCGTCCTGGTCCATGAGGAACTCGACGGTGCCGGCGTTGACGTAGCCGGCGGCGGCGGCGACCTTGAGGGCCGCCTCGCCGATGGCGGCGCGCTGCGCCGGGGTGATCACCGGCGACGGCGTCTCCTCGATCAGCTTCTGGTGGCGGCGCTGCAACGAGCAGTCCCGCTCGCCGAGGAACACGCCGTTGCCGTGCCGGTCCACGATGATCTGCGCCTCGATGTGACGGGGGCGCTCCAGGTAGCGCTCCACGTACACCTCGGGGTTGGCGAAGTAGGCGTCGGCCTCCCGCCGGGCGGCCTCGAAGGCGTCGGCGAGCGCGTCGGGGTCGTGGACCACCCGCAACCCCTTGCCGCCGCCGCCGTGGGCGGCCTTGACGGCGATCGGGAAGCCGAACTCACCGGCAGCCTCCTGCACCTCCTCGACGCTTCCCAGCGGGTCGAGCGTGCCGGGAACGCCGGCCACGCCGGCCTCCTGGGCGGCGCGCCGCGACGAGATCTTGTCGCCCATCAGGCTGATCGCCTCGGGGGACGGGCCCACCCAGATGAGCCCCGCCTCGATGACCCGGCGGGCGAACTCGGCGTTCTCGGCGAGGAAGCCGTACCCGGGATGCACGGCCGAGGCGTCGGCCTCGGCGGCCACCCGGAGGATGGCGTCGATGTCCAGGTAGGACTCGGCGGCGGGAGCAGGACCGATGTTCCATGCCTCGTGGGCCATCCGGGTGTGCACGGCGTCACGATCGAGCTCGGAGTAGACGGCGATGGTGCGCAGCCCCTCCTCGCGGGCCGCCCGGATCACCCGGACCGCGATCTCCCCCCGGTTGGCGACGAGCACCGACTCCATGACGGTCATAGCGGGATGTTCCCATGCTTCTTGGGGGGCATCTGCGCCCGCTTGGTCCGCAGCATCGCCAGCGTCTGCACGAGGCGGGGCCTGGTCTCCCGCGGCTCGATCACCTCGTCGACCAGGCCGAGCTCGGCGGCCACGTACGGGTTGCCGAACCGCTCCTCGTACTCGGCGACCAGCTCGGCCCTGGTCGCCTCGGGATCGTCGGAGTCGGCGAGGGCGCGGCGGTGGATGATGTTGACGGCACCCTGGGCGCCCATCACGGCGATCTGGGCGGTGGGCCAGGCGAACACCGCGTCGGCACCCACCGAGCGGGAGTTCATCACCACGTAGGCGCCGCCGTACGACTTACGGGTGATCACGGTCACCCGGGGCACGGTCGCCTCGCAGTAGGCGTACAGCAGCTTGGCCCCGTGGCGGATGATGCCGCCGTGCTCCTGGTCCACGCCGGGGAGGAACCCGGGCACGTCCACGAACGTGACCAGCGGGATGTTGAAGGCGTCGCAGAACCGGACGAACCGGGCGCCCTTGGACGAGGCGTCGATGTCGAGCGTCCCGGCGAGGGCGGACGGCTGGTTGCCGACCACACCCACCGTGTAGCCGTCGACCCGGGCGAAGCCCACCACGATGTTGCGGGCGTAGTGCTGGTGGACCTCGTAGAACTCGCCGTCGTCCACCACCTCCTCGATCAGGCGCACCATGTCGTACGGCTGGTTGGGGGAGTCGGGCACCATGGTGGTGAGCGCCTCCGACATGCGCTCGGGCGCGTCGGCCGGCGTGAAGAACGGCGGGGCCTCCATGTTGTTGGCCGGGAGGAACGACAGCAGGTAGCGCACCTCTTCCAGGGCGTGCCGCTCGTCGGTGCTCACGAAGTGCGTGACCCCCGACACCGAGCCGTGCGGCTTGGCGCCGCCCAACTCGTCGAAGGACACCTCCTCGCCGGTGACGGTCTTGATGACGTCGGGGCCGGTGATGAACAGGTGGCTCTGGCCTTCCACCTGGTAGATGAAGTCGGTCATGGCGGGGGAGTAGACGGCACCGCCGGCGCACGGGCCCATGATCACCGACACCTGGGGGATCACCCCCGAGGCCTTGACGTTGCGGGCGAAGATGTGGCCGTAACCGTCCAGCGACGCCACGCCCTCCTGGATGCGGGCGCCGCCCGAGTCCTTGAGGCCCACCAGCGGGGCGCCCGTCTGCATCGCGAGGTCCATGACCTTGCAGACCTTCTGGCTCACCAGGTTGCCCAGGCTGCCCCCGAACACGGTGAAGTCCTCGGCGAAGACGAACACCTCGCGGCCGTCCACGGTGCCCCACCCGGTCACCACGGCGTCGCCGTGCGGCCGGCGCTCCTCGATGCCGAACCCCGATGCCTGGTGGCGGGTGAACTGGTCCAGCTCGACGAACGAGCCCTGGTCGAGGAAGGCGTCGATCCGCTCCCGTGCCGTCAGCTTGCCGGCCTCGTGCTGGCGGTCGACGGCGCGCTGGCTCCCGGCGTGCTCCGCCTGCTCGCGCAGCGCCCTCAACCGCTCGATCTGCTCTTCCGTGCTCACGACCGCCCCGGGTACCCTTCGGTCAGTTCGACCCTCGAGGGCCAAGAATGGCTACACCTTACGACCTCGTCCAACTGGGCACCGTCGCGACCACCCAGCACGAGGCGCGCCGCCGCTACGCCGGAGGGCCGGTGCTGGTGACGGCAGAGCGCCAGACCGCAGGGCGGGGGCGCACTGGCAACTCCTGGGAACACGCGGCGAGGGCGGTGGCCGCCTCGCTGGCGTTCGAGCCGGGCTGGCCGGTGGAGTCGCTGCCGGTGATCGCCCTGGTCGCAGGCCTCGCCGCCAGGGACGCGGTCGGTGGCGATGCCGCCCTCAAATGGCCGAACGACGTGATGGCGGAGGGCCGCAAGGTGGGCGGCGTGCTGGTGGAAGCCGACGGCGGCCTCGTCGTCGCCGGCCTCGGGGTGAACCTCTGGTGGCCGGACCCCCTCGACGGCGCCGGTGCGCTCTTCCCGAGCGACCCGGGGCCCGAGGCCGCCGACTGGATGGCAGAGCACTGGGCCAACCGCCTGCTGGAGCGCGCCGCGGCCGGCCCGGGCGACTGGGGCCGCCGGGAGTACGCCGAGCGGTGCCTGACGCTGGGCACCGAGGTCACCTGGGAACCCGACGGCAGCGGCACCGCCGTCGGCATCGACCCCGGAGGGGGCCTGGTGGTGGCCGTCGGCGACGGCGAGACGGTGCTCCGCTCGGGTGAGGTCGGCCGGGTCCGCCCGGCGGGGTGAGCGCCGCCGTCGCCCCGCGTCGCATATCGTGAGAGGCCGGTACGATACGGCCCGATCATGACCGATCTCACCCCTCCTTCACCCCCTGAGCCGCGCCCCGGGAACGGCGACGCCGCGGCCGCCCCGCCGCCCCCGCCCCCGCCCCCGGCGCGCCGCCCCTGGGTGCGCAAGGCGCTCATCGGCTTCCTGGTGGTGGCCAATGTCGGCATCTTCGGCGCGCTCGCCGCGGTCTGGCTGGCCGCCGACAAGGTGGCCGAGGCCATCCCCACGGTGGACGGCGACCTCGACCTGGCCGCCACGCCCGGCGGCGGGGAGCCGGTGACGTTCCTGCTGGTCGGCAGCGACAGCCGCGAGGGCGTTCCGGAGGACTTCACCAACATGGGGAACTTCGGCGGGCAGCGCGCCGACGTGATCATGCTGGTGAAGGTGCTGCCGGACGAGGGTCGGGTGCAGATCCTCAGCCTGCCGCGAGACCTCAAGATCACCTACGAGGGCCGGTCGCAGCGCATCAACGCGGCGTACAACGACGGCCCCGCCGGGCTGCTGGAAGCCGTCGCCGACGTCACGCCGGACCCGATCCACCACTACCTGCAGGTGAACTTCGCCGGCTTCGCCGGCATCGTGGATGCGGTGGGCGGCATCGAGATGACCTTCCCGTATGCGGCGCGCGACGTGAAGTCGGGGTTCGAGATCTCCGCCGGGACGCACACCCTCGACGGGCAGCAGGCATTGCAGCTGGCCAGGGCGCGCAAGTACGAGGAGTTCCGCAACGGCTCGTGGGGCTACGTCCGGGCCGACGACATCGGCCGCACCGGGCGCCAGCAGGACGTGCTGATGGCCCTCCTGACGCAGCTGGACCGCCCCGGGTCGATCGACGAGTTCGGCGACCTGGTGGACGCCCTCGGGGGCTTCGTCCAGCGCGACGATGCGCTCAGCGCAGACGACATCATCCAGTTGGGCTGGGCGATGCGGAACGTGACCGCCGCCGACATCGATGCGACGACGCTGCCGGTCTCGTACTCGTCGGAGAACGGCGTCGCGTACGTGGTGCAGCGTGAGCCGGAGGCCACCGAGGCGCTGGCCGCCTTCCGCAACGGGGTGCCGTTCGCCGAGGCGGCGGTAGCCGATGCGGTGGTGGAGGTGCAGAACGGCAGCACCATCGACGGCGCCGCCGGAGCCACGGCGGCGGCGCTCGAGGGCGCCGGGTTCGAGATCTCACGGACGGCCAACGCCGACCGCAGCGACTACACGACCACGCTCATCGTCGCCCGGCCCAAGGCGGTCGAGGCCGCCGAGGCGGTGGCGGCGGCACTGGGGTACGGCGAGGTATCGGCGGGGGCTACACCCAACGGAGTGGATGTGGTCGTTATCGTCGGTGCCGATGCCGGAACCTGATCACCCCACCACGACCGTCGCCGTACTCGGGGCAGGCCACGTCGGCCTGGTGACCGCGGTCGGGTTCGCCCACCACGGCATGCGGGTGCGCGTGGGCGAAGCCGATGCGGCCAGGCTCGAGGTGCTGCGCTCGGGCGGTGTGCCGTTCCACGAGCCGGGCCTGGAGCCGCTGGTGGCGGCCGCCGTCGCCGCCGGCTCCCTGACCTTCCACGCCTCCAACGCCGAGGCGGCCGCCGGCGC
Source organism: Actinomycetota bacterium (assembly GCA_020444505.1). Classification (GTDB taxonomy): domain Bacteria; phylum Actinomycetota; class Acidimicrobiia; order Spongiisociales; family UBA11373; genus JAHJML01. The sequence continues at coordinate 18,256 of JAHLKU010000021.1, forward strand.
GGCTGCGGTGTTCCTGGCGGTGCCGACCCCGGCGAGCGCCGACGGCTCCGCCGACCTCTCGGCCGTCGAGGCGGCCATCGTCTCCATCGCCCCCGTCGCCACGCCCGACACGGTGGTCGTGGTGAAGTCCTCGGTGCCGCCCGGGTCGTGGCGGCGGATCGAGCGGTGGATGGGCGAGCACGGCTGCGCCGGCTCGCTCGCGGTCAACCCGGAGTTCCTGCAGGAGGGCAAGGCCCTCTCCGGCGTGCTCGAGCCGGCCCGGGTGGTGGTCGGTGCGAACGACCCGGCGGCCGCCGCCGTGGTGGCCCGCCTCCACGAGCCGTTCGGGGCGCCGCTGGTGCAGACCGACCCGGCCTCGGCCGAACTGGCCAAGTACGCCGCCAACGCCTATCTCGCGACCCGGGTCACCTTCATCAACACCATCGCCAACCTGGCCGACGCGGTGGGCGCCGACATCGTCGACGTGGTCGCCGCCGTGGGGCTCGACCCGAGGATCGGAAGCCACTTCCTGCGCCCCGGCCCCGGGTACGGAGGCTCGTGCTTCCCCAAGGACCTCCCCGCCCTCATCGCCAGCGGCGCCGAGCACGGCCTCGGCCTGCCCTTGCTGGAGGCGGTGGTCGACGCCAACGCGGCGCAGCCGGACGTGATCCTGGCCAAGCTGGCCGCCGCACTGGGCCCGCTCGACGGCAAGAAGGTGGCGCTGTTGGGCCTGGCGTTCAAGGCCGACACCGACGACCTGGCCGGTTCCCCGGCGGTGCGCCTGGCGGAGTTGCTGGTGGCCGCGGGGGCGGCGGTGACCGCCTACGACCCCGCCGCCCGGCCCGACCTTCCCGGCGTGACCCTGGCCGACACCGTCGCCGGGGCGCTGGGCGGTGCCGATGCCGTGCTCATCGCGACCGAGTGGCCCGAGTTCGCCGGCCTCGATCCGGCGGAGCTGGCGGCGGCCATGGACGGCGACGTGGTGGTGGACGCCCGCAACATGATGGACAAGGCGGCGGCGCTCGCCGCCGGGCTCGACTACCGGGGGATCGGGCGGTGACGGTGCGTCAGGCGGTGCTGCTGGTGGGGGGCAGGGGGACGAGGGTGTGGCCCCTCACCGCGTCCATGCCCAAGGCGCTGCTGCCCGTGGCCGGCGTCCCGTTCCTCGAGTACCAGTTGCGCCTGGTGGCCTCCGCCGGCGTCGAAGAGGTGCTGCTCGCCGTCGGGCAGGACCACCTGCAGGCGTGGCGCGCCTACGCGGCCGCCTGGTCCGGCACACCGGCGCTGTCGCTGGCCGTCGAGGACCGGCCGCTCGACACCGCCGGGGGGCTGGTGGAGGTGCTCGACCGCCTCGACGAACGGTTCCTGGTGCTCAACGGCGACGTCGTGCTGGAAGCCGACCTGGCCGGGTTCGTCGAGTCCGCCCCCGGGGATGCCGCCGGCACGATCGCGCTCGTGGACGTCGAGGACCCCTCGGCCTACGGGGTCGTCGTCACCGACGAGCACCGGATGGTGCAGGCGTTCGTGGAGAAGCCCCCGCCCGGCACCGAGCCGGCCACCACGGTGAACGCCGGCATCTACGTGCTGCAGCGTCGGGCCCTGGAGGGGTACGAACCGGGGCCGCTGTCGTTCGAGCGCGTCGTGTTCCCCACCCTCGCCGCCGCGGGCGACCTGGGCGGGGTCCCCGTGGAGGGACGGTGGCTCGACATCGGGACGCAGGCGCTGCTGCTCGACACCAACGGGTACGTCCTGAGGGGGCACAGCACGCTGCATCGCCCGCCGGCGGCCCACGCCGGGGCGGGCGGTCGCCGCGAGGGCGAGTGGTCGTGGGTGGCCGACGGCGCCGAGGTGGACGCTGCGGCGGTGATCGAGGAGGGCATGGTGATGGAAGGAGCCAGCGTTGCCGCAGGGGCGGCCGTCCGCAGGGCGGTGGTGGGCCCCGGTGCCGTCGTGGGGGAGGGCGCGCTGGTGACCGGCTGTGCCTTCGTCGGCCCCGGCGCCCACGTGGGCGCCCGGTGTGAGATCGACGCCGGCATGCGGGTGGCCCCCGACGCCGTGCTGACCGCCGGCTCCGTGACCTTCAGGCCGCCGGCATGACCCGCAAGGCACTCGTCACCGGCGGCGCCGGGTTCGTGGGCAGCCACCTGGTCGACCTGCTGGTGGACCGCAACTGGGAGGTGCTCGTCGTCGACGACCTCAGCAGCGGGAAGCTCGACAACCTGGCCGCCGCCAGGCGGCGGGGCAAGGTGTCGGTGCACGTCACCGGCATCGGCGCCCCCGAACTGGCCGAGGTCGCCGGCAAGTACGGGCCCGAGGTGGTGTTCCACCTCGCCGCCCAGGTGAAGGTGCCGGTGTCGGTGGCCGACCCGCTGCGCGACGCAGAGACCAACGTGCTGGGGACCCTCAACGTGCTGGAGTCGGCCCGTCGCTCCGGCGCCCGCAAGATCGTGTTCGCCTCGTCCGGCGGGGCCGTGTACGGGCCGCGCACCCGGCTGCCGGCCACCGAGCGCGCCGGCCGCACCCCGCCGACGCCCTACGGGATCTCGAAGAAGATCGTCGAGGACTACTTCCGCTGGTACGCCGAGAACCACAGCCTCGACTACGTGCTGCTGGCCCCGTCGAACATCTACGGCCCCCGCCAGGACGCCGGCGCCGAGGGCGGCGTGGTGGCCATCTTCATCGAGCAGATGCTGGCCGACGCCCGGCCCACCGTGTACGGGGACGGCAACCAGACCCGGGACTTCGTCTACGTGGCGGACGTGGTGGACGCCTTCGCCCGCGCCGCCGACGCCGGCAGCGGGGTGTTCCTCAACGTGGCGAGCGGCGTCGAGACGTCGGTGGTGGAGTTGTACGACCTCGTGGCGCGGCTCGTCGGCTATCCGGTCCGCCCCGACTTCACCGCCCCCCGGGCGGGAGACGTCCCCCGGTCGGTGCTCGACCCGTCCCGGGCCAAGGCCGTGCTGGGGTGGGAGCCCTGGACCCCGCTCGACGAGGGGCTGGAGGCGACGGTGGCCTGGTTCCGCCGGCCGGCCTGACGGCGCCGCCGCTCAGGCGTCGAGGTCGTCGAGGCTCTGCGGCCAGTCGTCCTTCAACAGCCTGCTGAGCGCCCGGTCGGCGAGGATCCTCCCGCCGGTCTGGCACCCCGGGCAGTAGTTGGTCTCGTTGGAGGCGTACCGGATGCGCTGCACCGGGGCGCCGCACACCGGGCACGGCTCGCCGTAGCGGCCGTGGACCGCCATCTCCGGGTGGAACGCCGTCACCTTCTCGGGGAAGCCGTCACCGGCCTCGGTGCGGAGCCGGTCCACCCACTCGCCCAGCACCTGCCGTGTCGCGGCGTGGAGGCGGGCGAGGTCGTCGGCGGAGAGGCGATCGGTGCGGGTCAGCGGCCCGAGGCGGGCCCGGTGCATGATCTCGTCGGCGTAGGCGCCGCCCACGCCCGACACGATCCGGGGGTCGGTGAGCGCCCGTTTCAGGGTGTGCCGCTCCCGGGTGAGGGCCGCTGCGAACGCCGCGGGGCCTGCCTCGAGCGGCTCGACCCCGCCGCGCTCGTGCGCCGACAGTCCCTCGGCGCCGCGGTGGAGGTGGATGGATGCCCGCTTCTTCGTGCCCTCCTCGGTGAGGAGGAAGGTGTGCTCGTCGAAGTCGAAGGCGGCCAGGCCGCGCTTCGGGGGCACGGCGGTCCCGGGGTCGCGGCGCCGGAGCCGTCCCGCCACCATCAGGTGGATCACCACGAAGAGGTCCCCATCGCACTCCAGGACGATGCGCTTCCCCATGCGGCGGAGCCCGCTCACCCGCACTCCGGCGAACGCTTCGGGCGGGGGGTCGAAGGTGCGCAGCACCCACGGCGACGCGATGCGGAGCCCCCGGAGCACCTCGCCGCCGACGAGCGCCTCGAGCCGCTCCAGGTAGACGACGACGTCGGGCAGTTCCGGCATCAGCGGAACATGTCCTCGGGGGCGTCGCGGACCAGGTCGGCTGCGCGGCCGCTGCCGGGGGGCAGCCGGAGGCCGCGGACCAGCGCCGCCGGCGTGCCGGTGGCCTTGCCCATCGCCAGATCGGCTGCGGCGGCGATCTCGTCGGCGACGGCCACCTCCGTCACCTGCAGCACCCGGCCGTGGTCGTCGGTGGCGCCGCGATGGTCGGTGATGGGGCCGAGGCCCGACACGCCGATCGCCACGTCGCAGAGCCCGCGCCGCCACGCCCTCCCGAAGGTGTCGGTGATGATCACGGGCACGTCCACGCCGGTGGCGGCCTGCAGGGCCATGCGGATGCCGTGGGCGGAGGCGTCCGGGTCGCGGGGCAGCAGCACCGCGGTCCCGGGCGCGGTGTTGGACCGGTCCACTCCGGCGTTGGCGCAGATGAACCCGTGGCGGGTCTTGGCGATGACGAGGCTGCCCCGGCGGCGGAGGATCTCGGCGCTCTCCTCCTCGACGAGCGCCCGGTAGGCGGCCTCCTCGTCGCCCTCCAGCACCCGGACCGCGCCCTCGGACTTCGACACCGCCTTGTGGGTGACCACCAGCACGTCGCCGGGCAGGGGGCCCAGGCCGGCATCGGCGATCGCCCCGGCGAGCAGCGCGGCGAGGTCGTCGCCGCGGGCGATCTCCGGCAGGCCGGGGACGGGGTGGATCTCGATCACAGTGCCTCCTCCAGGACGAACGCGGCGAGACGGGCGGCGTCGGCCGGGTCGGCGATGCGGGTGTCGGCCGCCACCACCCTGACGGCGCCGTGGGTGCCGGCGTCGTCGCCGTCCGCCTCGTCCACCACCAGCAGGTCCAGCAGGCCCTCGTAGGCGGCCAGGACGCCGTCGGTGCCCGGCGGCAGGCCGAGGCTCGCCATCACCCGGTCGGCGGGGCCCTTGAGCGCCTTGCCCCCGAACAGGGGGCTGACGGCGGCGACGGTGGCGCCGGCGACGGCGTCGCGGATCCCAGGCACCGCCAGGATCGGCCAGATGGACAGCGGGGGGTTGGAGGGGGCGATCACCACCAGGTCGGCCCCCTCGATGGCCTCGACGACGCCCGGCGCCGGCTCGGCCCCGGCGGCGCCCTCGTAGTGGACCGCCGCCACCTCGTCCCGGTGGCGGCGGAGCACGAAGTACTCCTGGAACGGGAGGCGCTCGCCGGATGCCGTGGTGATCACGGTGCGCAGCCGGTCGTCGGTGGCCGGCAGCACCCGGGCGCCGATGCCGTGGGCGGCGGTGAGGCGTGCCGTGGCCGCCGACAGGGGCTCTCCGGAGCGCAGGGCGGCGGTCCGCAGCAGGATGTGGGCGAGGTCGGTGTCGCCGACCGCAAAGGTGGTGTCGGCGCCGAGGGCGGCCATCCGCGCCATCACGGTGAAGGTGTCGCCGGCCACGCCCCACCCGTGCGGGCCCTCGATGCCGGCCAGTGTGTAGAGCACCGTGTCGAGGTCGGCGGACACCGAGACGCCGTAGAAGTCCTCGTCGTCGCCTACATTGACCACGATCGTGGGATCATGCACCCCTGGCAGGGCGGTGATCCCGCGTGCCATGCGGGCGCCGCCGACCCCACCCGACAGCAGGGTCACGGTGCTCAAAGATTGCCCCCGGCGTGACGGAGCAGCAGAATTGGCCAGCCGATGACCACCGACGCTTCCTCTCCTCGTCCGACCGCGCCCATCGTGGCCGCCGTCGTCATGGCGGAGGACGCCGCGATGACGGAGGCCTGCCTGGCGGCCGTCGAGCGGCAAGTGTACGCCCCCGCCGAAGTGCTGGTCGTGGACGGCGGCGACGACGTGCGCGCCGCCAGCGGGCGCCGCGGCGCCGCGTGGCGGCCCAGCCTGCAGGCCGTCATGGAGGCCCTGCCCAAGGAGGTCACCTTCGTCTGGGTGCTGCGCGACCGCGCCCGCCCCCGCCGCGACGCCCTCGGGGCGATGATCCGCGACGGCGCCAAGGTGGACGCCTCCGTCGTCGGCTCCAAGATCCTCGACGCCGACGACCCGAAGGTGCTGGTGGCGGTGGGTGTGGCCACCGACGTGTTCGACGCTCCCTACAGCGGCCTGCAGGAGGGCGAGATCGACCAGGAGCAGTACGACGTGGTCCGCGACGTCGCCGCCGTGTCGGGCGCCTCCATGCTGGTGCGGCGGGACCTGTTCGTCGGTCTGCGGGGCGTGGACCCCCTCATGGCCCCCGGGGCCGCCGCCATCGACCTCTGCCAGCGGGCCCGCATGCGCGGCGGGAGGGTGGTGGTCGCCCCGTCCTCCGAGGTGCTCTACGTGGCCCCCGAGAAGGAGCCGGATTGGCGGGAGCGCGCCGGCGAGATCCGGGCGATGTTCAAGGTGTACAGCCTGGTGACGCTGGCCTGGGCGGTGCCGCTGTCGTTCCTCACCGGTCTCGTCGAGAGCATCGTCAGCCCGTTCCTGGGCAGGTGGAAGCTGTTCGGGTTCCTGGCCGCCTGGGGCTGGAACCTCGGGCACCTGCCGTCGGCCATCCGGAGCCGCCGCGAGGTGCGGCGGGGCCGCCAGGTGGGCGACGAGGAGTTGTTCCGATACCAGACCGGAGGCTCGGCTCGGCTCCGCCTGCTGTGGGACGAGACGCTCGACCGCCTCCGCACCCGGTTCCCCGAAGGGCTGCTGTCGGGCTTCACCGACGTGCTCGACGCCGGGCAGCAGGCGCTGCGCAAGCCCACGTTCCTGGTCGGGTTCGCCGCCATTCTGTTCGCCGTCGTCGCCACCCGCTCGATCTGGGCGGGGGCGCTGCCGGTGGTGGGCTTCTCGCTGCCGCCGTCGGACTCCGCCACCGCTGCGCTCGGGGCGTACGCCGGAGGGTGGAACCCGGCCGGGCTCGGGTCCCCGGAGGTGCTGCACCCCTCGGTGGCCGGGGCGGCGGCCGCCCAGGTGCTGCTGTTCGGGAAGGCCGGCCTGGCCACCAGCCTGCTGACGCTGGGAGCGTTCCTCGCCGGTGTCGTCGGCGCCGCCCGCCTGATGCGCCGCTGGGGCATGCCGCAGATCCCCGGCTACCTGGCCGGCGTCGCCTACATGGGAGGCCCCGCGGTCCTCGGGCTCGCCGGCGGAGCCAACTGGGCGCCGCTGCTGTCGCTGGGCGTGCTGCCGTGGGTGCTGGTCGCGGCGCTGCGCGAGGTGCGCAACGGCTGGGCCGGGCAGGTGGGCCGGATGGCCGCCGTCACGGCCTTCTCCGCGCTCGTCGGGGTGTTCGCCCCGGTGGCGCTCCTGGTGGCGCCTGCTGCGATGCTGGTGTGGGCGGCCGTCGGCCGGGGCGCCCGCTGGTGGCCGGCGCTGCGGGTGATCGGCGGTGCCGTGGCGGCGGTGCCCGTCCTGATGCCCTGGGTGCTCTACGCCGACCTGCCCGGCTTCCTCGGCTCCGGCACCGCCGCCTACTGGGACCCGAGCCCGTGGCTGCTCGGCGTGATCGCCGCAGCCGCCGTCGCCGCCCTGCTGGCCGGCGACGCCAGGGTGTCGCCGGTCGCCGCGTGGGGCGGCGTCCTCGCCGCGCTGGGCTTCCTGGCCGCCCGCACCGGCACGTACGGCGCCGGCCGCGAGGTGGAGGCCGCCGCCCTGGCGGCCGTGGCGCTGGGGACGGCGGGCGTGGTCGGCGCCGCGACCGCCTTCGGTTCGTTCCGTGCATCGGCTCGCGGCGCCCGGTACGGCATCGGCATGGCGGGCGTCGCTCTGGCCACGATCGTGGTGGCGACCACCGCTGCGGTGGCGGCGCCGGGCCGGGCGGGGCTGCCCGACGACGAGTTCGGCGACGTGTTCGTCTTCGCCACCGCCTCCGGCGACGTGCCCAGCCGCATCCTGCTGTTCGGGCCGGCCGACACGATGCCGGGCGAGTCGCGCGACCTCGAGGGCATCGGGTACCGGGTGCTCGACGCCCCCTACCCGCGGCTCTGGGACACCTACCTGCACGAGCCGCGGCTGGGCGACGACGCCCTCCACGATCTGCTCGAGACCATGCTCGACGGCGAGATCCGCCGCGGCGGCGAGGCGCTCGCCGGGTTCGGCATCGGGTGGGTGGCCTTCACCGAAGAGAGTCAGTTGCAGCTGCTCTTCGAGGCGCAACTCGACATGCTGGCGCTGCCCTCGTTCTCGGTGCCGGTGTACCGGGTGGAACTGCCGGTGGCGATCGCCTCCGGCGCCGACGGGACGGTCTGGGCCCGATCCGGCACCGGGTTCGCCGCCTCCGACGGCCCCGGCGGATCGGCGGTGCGGATCGCCCAGAACGCGGACGAGCGGTGGGGCCCGGGGGCCTGGTCGCAGGACGACTGGGCCAACCTGGTGGAGGTGCCGGTCGGTGGGGACCGGGTGGACTTCGCCGGGCACGGCCCGCGCCGCACTCTGGCGATCACGGCGGCGGCGTGGTTCGGGCTGCTGGTGGTGGCGGCGGTGCTGGGGAGGTTGCGGCGCGCATGATCAAGAAGGTCGCGATCCTGGTGGTGATGGCGGCGGTGGCCGCCGGCGGGTTCCTGGTGGCGCGGCCGGAGGACCCGCCGGAGCCGCTGGCGGGGCTGATCATCGAGGCGCCCGGCCTCTCATCGCCCACCGACGCCGGCCTGTGGTACTGCGCCTGGGCACAGTCGAACGCTTCCCGGGACTCCCTGCTCTCGATCGCCTCGATGCAGCCCGCGTCGGCGGAGTTCACCTTCCCGGTGGCCATCCCCGGGGCCGACCCCGACACGGCGACGCTGCAGACGGTCGGCCCCGGCGGCGCCGAACTGCAGTTGAGCGACATCGCCCAGCGGGGCGACAGCCCCTTCTTCGTGGAGTTCGACAACGGCCCGGCCGCCGCCTCCGTCACGGTGGGCGGGGAGATGCTGGCGGTGGACGCATGCGTCGACCAGGGCCCCGAGACGTGGTACTTCGCGGGCGGGTCCACCATGCCCGGTGAGGAGCTCACGCTGCGCGTGTTCAACCCGTTCCCCGAGACCGCCAAGGTCACCGTGGGCGGCGTGTCGGAGATCGGCGTGGAGGCGCTCGGCGACTACCGCTCCTGGTCGATCAACGCTCGATCGTGGCGGGACATCCCGCTCGAACAGGAGCTCAACTCCCGTCAGGATCTGGTGATCAGCCTCCAGGTGGACGAGGGCCACGTGGTGCCCGCCATGGCCCTGCGCACCGAGGCCGACGATGCCTGGTGGCCGGGCTCGGGCCTCTCCGACACCTGGTACTTCCCGGCGGCCGGCATGCCGGGTGTCGACGGCGCCCTGGTCGTGTCGAACCCGGGCGCGAGCCCGGTCACGGTGACGGTGGACGTCTACACCGCCGAAGGCCGGGTTGCGGCCGCCGCCGTCCAGCAGGTGGAGCGGGACGCTCCGGTCAGGATCCCCCTGGCCGACCTGGCCGGATCGCCGCAGTACGGGGCGTCGATCAGCGCGTCCGGCCCGGTGTCGGCCGCGGTGGTGGCGTCCGGTGACGGCGGCCTCGCCGTCACGACCGGCGCACCCGCCGGCGCCCGGACCTGGCTGCTGCCGGGGCTGCACAGCGCAGGGCTGGAGGAGGCTTCGCTGTGGCTGATGAACGCCTCGGAGGACGCCATCAACGTCACGGTGAGCCTGCTCACCGGGGGCGGCCTGGTGGGGGAGACCGTGTCGGTGGACGCCGGTGCGATCACCGTCGTCGGCCCGGTGCCCGAGGGCGGCCTCGGGTACCTGATCGAGGCCCCCGACGAGGTGGTGGCCGCCTGGACCATCACCAGCCCGGGCGGCACCGGGTTCGCCGCGGGCATCCCCGCCACGGATGAGTGAGGCCGCCTGGCGGCTGGTGCTGGCGGGCGGCGCCGGCGCAGCCGCCCTGCTGGCGGCCGCCGCAGCCCGGTGGCGCCACCGGGCCTCCCTGCGGTCGGCCTCCGCCACCCTCGACCTCTCGGGCGTGGCCGGGCGGCTGATCCTGTTCACCAGCGCCCCCTGCCGGTCCTGCGACGCCGCCCGGGCGCGTCTCGAGGCGGCCGGCGTCGCGTTCCGGGAGATCCGCCACGCCGACGAGTCCCGGGTGCACGAGGCGGCCGGGGTGGCGGCGGTGCCCCTCATCGTGGCCCGCTCCGCCGGGGGAGTGGAGGCGGGCAGGATCGCCGGGAAGCCGTCGAAGCGGGCGTTGCGGGGCCTGCTGCGGGCCGCCGGCCTCCTGTGACGGGCGCTCCGGGCCTCCGACGGGGTGAATGACAAAATCGTCTTACGCGCGATCTGCGCGGGTAAGAACGACGGCGGTGGAATCACAGCAGTGGAAGACGCCCTCGCTAGAGTGGCCGCCATGATCGAACGATGCGCACGCTGTGGGTCCCCCTCGGGGATCGTCATGTCCTTCAACTACGGCGAGCAGACGGTGTGGTTGGACGACCTGACAGGACGCACCGCCCCGGGGGCGGAGTACCCCCTGTGCGAGACCCACGCCGAGCGGCTCACGCCCCCGGTGGGGTGGACGCTGGTGGATCGCCGGCGCCCGGTGCGGCCCCTGTTCGTGTCGCTCGAAGTGGCCTGAGGCCACATCCGGAGGACACCGTGCCGATCGACAGGGACGTCATCGATGCCGTCAGGGAGATGGACGAGCACGACCTGCGACGTCTCCTCATCCTGGCGAAGGCCCGGCTGGAGGCGCAGGGCGAGGCGTTCGGGGCCGCGGCGCCCAACGTGCGGCTCCGCGAGCAGTGGATCCGCTGCGGCAAGGACAACTGCACCCGTTGTCCCCACGGGCCGTACTGGTACGCCTACTGGACGGAGGACGGACGGCGCAGGTCACGCTACGTCGGGAAGCTGGCCGAGGACGATCTCCTCAACCGCCCTGTTCCGGCTGCCGAGAACCGACGGACCGGATGAGGACCCGGTAGGAGGAGGACGACCATGACGAGCAGGCGCAAGGTGTCGGGTGACATCCAGGTGGAATGCGCCAAGTGCGGTGCCCGCGACGCCATCCAGATCAAGCTCACCCTGCCGGACGGCACCAACGTCGACTTCAATTCGTGCCACCGCTGCGAGCACCGCTGGTGGCACAGCGACGGCGAGGTGATCGACCTCACCACCGTCCTCGAGAAGAGCCGCAAGGGCGCCGCCCGCTGAGACCGGCACACTTCTCCCCGCGGCCGCAGTAGCCTCGGCAGCCGTGACGACCTCCACGAGCCCCGAACGGAACCGCGCCTCTGCGCTGTTGCTGCGCCCCGACCTCCGCGTCATCGGGTGGCTGGTGCTGGCGGCCGGCACCGTCGTGGTGCTGGGGATCATGCGGTTCGACCTGATCCTGACCGCCAACACCCCCACCGGCGGCGACATGGGCGCCCACGTGCTGGTGCCCGCCTACCTGCGGGACAACCTGCTGGCCGACGGCCGGCTGATCGGGTGGAGCAACGACTGGTACGCCGGGTTCCCGGTGCTCTACTTCTACTTCCCGCTGCCGGCGTTCGCGATCGTGCTGCTCGACGTGATCCTGCCCTACGGGGTGGCGTTCAAGCTGGTGACGGTCGCCGGCCTGGCGGCGATGCCGTTCGCCTCGTACTACCTGGCCCGCCAGATGGGCCTGGCCCGCCCGGTCGCCCTGGTCGGCGGCATCGGCGGCGCCACGTTCATCCTCATGGAGAGCTTCACCATCTTCGGCGGCAACACCCTCTCCACCATGGCGGGGGAGTACTCGTTCTCGTGGTCGTTCGCGCTGAGCCTGGTGTACCTGGGCATGCTGATCCGCAACACCCGGGAGGGACGGGGCTTCACCGTCGGGCCCGGGGTGCTGCTGGCGCTCACCGCGCTGTCCCATCTCATCACCACGATGGTGATCGTCGTCGCCTCGCTGCCGCTGCTGTTCCGCCGCACCGGCTGGAGGGCCGTGGTCGGGTCGTGGGGCCTCGGGTTCGCCATCTCGGGGTTCTGGGCGCTACCGGTGCTGGTCCGCACCTTCGGGCTCACCACCGACATGGGATGGGACCCGGTGCGGGGCATCGACAACGTGTTCCCCCGCGAGTTGTGGCCGATGGTGGTGCTGGCGGCCGCCGGGCTGGTCTGGGCGGTGTCCCGGCGGGCCACCGTGGGGCCGGCGGTGGTGCTGATGGTGGTGCCGGTGGCGGGGTACTACCTCATCCAGTACATCGACTTCACCAAGCTGTACAACGCACGGCTGCTGCCGTACTGGTACTACGCGGTCTACCTGTTCGCCGGCATCGCCGTCGGCATGGCGGTCACGGCCGTGGTCCGCAGGATGACGGCCACCCCTGCCGCCACCTGGGGGGCGGCGGCCCTGGCCGGCGCGCTGCTGCTGACGGCCGCCGGCCTCGGGATCTCCAAGGCGCCGGCGTGGGCCAAGTGGAACTACACCGGATACGAGGGCAAGGACGCCTTCCCCGAGTACCAGGCGCTGCTGGAGGAGATCGACCGGCTCCCCGCGGGGCGCGTGATGTGGGAGGCCAACCGGGACCTGAACAAGTACGGCACCCCGATGGCGCTGATGCTCACCGGGTACTGGAGCGACGGCCACCCCTCCATGGAGGGCCTGCTGTTCGAGTCGTCCATCACGACGCCGTTCCACTTCCTCAACGCCGCCGAGGTCAGCGATCGGCCCTCCAACCCGGTGCGGGGCCTGTCGTACCACACCCTCGACTTCGAGCGGGCCGTCGCCCACCTCGCCCTCTACGACGTCGCCTACTACGTGTCGTTCACCGATCGGGCCACCTCCGAGGCCGCCGAGTACGGCCTGGAGGTGCTGGCGGAGACCGATCCGTTCACGATCTACGCCCTCCCCGAGTCGTCCCTGGTGGACGTCGCCCGCTTCGTCCCTGCGGTCTGGGAGGGCGACCTCCCCTTCGAGGACGCCGCACTCGAGTGGTACGACGACGTCACCGCCCTCGACCACTGGGTCACCGCCGACGGCCCCGGGGAGTGGCCCAGGATCACCGACCTGGACTCGTCTCGCCGCTCCAGGCTCTTCGAGGGCGGCACGGTGTCCGACGTGGTGCTGGAGGATCACCGCATCTCGTTCACCACCACCGCGGTGGGCGTGCCGCACCTGGTGAAGGTGTCGTACTTCCCCAACTGGACGGCGGCCGGGGCCGAAGGGCCCTACCGGGCGGCACCGTCGCTGATGGTGGTGGTGCCCACCGAGGAACACGTGGTGCTGACCTTCGACAACACGTGGGTGGAGACGTGGGGCATGGCGCTCACGGTGGTCACCCTGCTGTCGATGGCCGGGCTCGGGGCGTGGTCGCGCTACCGGCGCAAGCAGGCGGAGGCCCGGGCCGAGGCCTAGCGGCCTTCCCGCCGCATCTGGCGCCGGATCCTCCACAGCCCCCGCAGCGTCCGCGGGACCCGCTTCAGGTACGAGGACCGGGCGTCCCGCTGCTCCTCGACCACCACCGGCAGCTCGGCGATGCGGTACCCGGCCCGCTCGGCACGCAGCACCAGTTCGGTGTCGAACAGGTCCTTGGTGGAGATCACCGACGGCGTGACGGCGTCCACCACCTCCTTGCGGACCAGCTTCATGCCGTGCGTGTCGCTGACCCGCGAGCCGAACAGGAGCCGCAGGATGCGGTTGAACACCAGTGTGCCCGTGCGGCGGAACAGGCTGCGCCGGTCGTCGGACCCGGCGGCGCGCTTGGAGGCCACCACGATGTCGGCCTCGCCGGCGAGGCCGAGGGCGTCCTGCAGGAACGGGCCGGAGAAGTAGTCGATGTCGAAGTTCGCCACCCATTCGCCCCCGGCGGCGAGGAAGCCCTCCCGCATCGCGCCGCCGTAGTCGGGGTCGGGGAGCCGCAGCACGGACAGGTCGTCGCGGCCCGAGGCGAGGCGCTCTGCGATGGCGGCGGTGTCGTCGGTGGACCCGTTCTCGGCCAGGATGACGTCGCAGCGGGCGTCCACCCCTGCCAGTTCGGCGGTCAGGCGGGCGACTGCGCCCTCCAGGAACCCGGCTTCGTTGTGGATCGGGACGACGGCGGTGACGCTGGGCTTCGGCACGGGCACGGAGTGTAGGGCCGGTCCCGCCGCGCCACGCCCGTACAATGCCGCCGTCATGGATTTCGACGCCATCTTCAAGGCCTACGACGTCCGCGGCCTCGTCCCCGAGCAACTGGACGAGGACGCTGCCCGTCGCATCGGCGCCGCCTTCGCCCGCTTCGCCGCCTCCCCCCGCATCGCGGTGGGGCGGGACTGCCGGGAGTCGTCGCCGGGGCTCGCCGCCGCCCTCATCGAGGGGATGACGTCGCAGGGCACCGACGTGGACGACCTGGGGATGATCACCACCGACATGGTGTACTTCGCCGCCGGCTCGCTCGACGAGCCCGGGGCGATGGTCACCGCCTCGCACAACCCCAAGGGCTACAACGGCATCAAGCTGTGCCTGGCCGGGGCGGCGCCCGTCGGCGAGGAGACCGGGCTGATGGAGATACGCGACGCGGCGGCCGCCGGGCCGCCGCCGTCGGGAGCACCCGGTGAGGCCGCGTCCGTGGACATCCTGGGCGGGTACGTGGATCACGTGCTCTCGATCGTCGACCCCGCCTCGTTCGCCGACCTCCACGTGGGCGTGGACGGCGGCAACGGCGTCGCCGGGGTCGCGGTGCCTGCGGTGTTCGAGCGCCTCCCGGTCCGCTTGCGGGCCCTGTACCTGGAGCCGGACGGGACGTTCCCCAACCACCACCCCGACCCGCTGCGGCCCGAGAACCTGCGCGACCTCGAGCGGCTGATGCGCGACGAGTCGCTCGACCTGGGGGTGGCCTTCGACGGGGACGCCGACCGCGCCTTCTTCATCGACGACCGGCTGCGCCCCCTTCCCGGGAGCACCGTGACGGCGATGATCGCCGCCTGGTACCTGGCCCGGGAGCCCGGGGCGTCGATCGTCCACAATCTCATCTGCAGCCGCGCCGTCCCCGAGACGGTGCAGGCGCACGGCGGCACGCCGGTCCGCACCCGGGTGGGCCACTCGTTCATCAAGGGCGTGATGAAGGACACCGGCGCGGTGTTCGGCGGCGAGCACTCCGGCCACTACTACTTCCGGGACAACTACCGGGCCGACTCCGGGATCCTGGCGATGCTGGTGTTGCTGCAACTCCTGTCGGAGGACGGGCGGCCGCTGTCGGAGGTGCGCCGCGAGTACGAGCCGTATGCCCAGTCGGGGGAGATCAACTTCCAGGTGATCGATCCCCAGGAGGCCGCGGCCGCCGTCGCCGCAGCCTTCGACGGGCACCAGGACACGCTCGACGGCCTGACGATCTCGTGGGGCGACCGCTGGTTCAACCTGCGGCCGTCCAACACCGAGCCGGTGCTCCGGCTCAACGTGGAAGCGCCCGACCGCGAGGCGGTGGACGCCCTGGTGGCGCGGGTGCACGGCGTGCTGGAGGTGGGTGGCGGTGTCCGTACCTGAAGAACTGCTGAAGATCATGGTGTGCACGGTGTGCCGGTCCCCGCTCGAGGACCAGGGCGACACGCTGCGCTGCGTGGGGTGCGGGGTGCGCTTCCCCGTGCAGGAGGGCGTGCCCGTGATGCTGCCGGAAGCAGCCATCCCCGCCCCGGACGGCGGCGAGGAGGCATCGTGACCACGATGAGGGACCTGATCGCCGACCTGCCGGCCCAGTTGCGGTGGGCGGCCGACGTGGAACCGCCGGAGGTGCCCGCCGCCGCCGAGATGCTGGTGGCCGGCATGGGCGGCTCCGGCATCGCCGGCGACGTGGCCGCGGTGGTGGCCGAGGCCGCCGGACGGCGCGTCGGGGTCCACAAGTCGTACGGGCTGCCCGCCTGGGTGGGGGACGCCGGTCCGCTGGTCGCTGCCGTGTCCCACAGCGGGAACACCGAGGAGACCCTGTCGTCGGTGGCGGCGGCCCTGTCGGCGGGGCTGCACCCGGCCGTCGTCGCCTCGGGGGGACGGCTGGCCGAGATGGCGGCCGACCGTGGCTGGCCGGCGATCGTGATCCCCGCCGGACCCCAGCCCCGCGCCGCCGTCGGGTACCTGGCCGGGGCGGTGCTGCGCCTGGCCGAGGCCGCCGGGGTGGTGCCGCCGATGGCGGCCGACCTGGCCGAGGCCGCCGATGTGGTGGAAGGCCTGCTGGACGGCGGCGACGGCCCGGCGGTCGCGCTGGCGGCAGACCTGGCCGAGGGGCTGGAGGGCCGCGTCGCCCTCGTGTACGGCGGGCACGGGCCGGCCGCGGTGGCCGCCTACCGCTGGAAGTGCCAGATCAACGAGAACGGCAAGTCGCCGGCGTACGCCGGGACACTGCCGGAACTGGACCACAACGAGATCGTCGGCTGGGACGCCGACCCCCGCCTCGGCCGCGATCGGGTGGGCATCATCACGCTCTGCGACCGCGACGCGCACCCCCGGGTGAGCCGCCGGGCGGAGTTGACCACCGACCTGCTCGGCGGCCGGGTGGGGGTGGTCGGCACCGTCGAGGCGCAGGGACGCAGCGTCCTGGCCCGGCTGTTCAGCCTCGTGGTCGTCGGCGACCTGGTCTCGGTGGCGGTGGCCGAGCGGGCCGGCGTCGACCCGATGCCGGTGGAGATCATCCAGACCCTGAAGCGGCGGCTCGCCGAGGAGGAAGCATGAAGCACGACATCGCCGACCCCGCGCTCGCCGAGGCCGGTGCGCTCCGGGTGGAGTGGGCCGGGCGCCGCATGCCGGTGCTGGCCACCGTCCGGGAGCGCTTTCGCCGGGAGCAGCCGCTGGCCGGGAAGCGGATCGCCGCCTGCCTGCACGTCACGGCCGAGACCGCCAACCTGATGCTGGCGCTGCGCGCCGGCGGCGCCGAGGCCGTCCTGTGCGCCAGCAACCCGCTGAGCACCCAGGACGACGTGGCCGCCGCCCTGGTGGCCGAGGGGATCCCGGTGTTCGCGGTGCGGGGCGAGGACGCCGACACCTACTACTCGCACATCAGGGCGGCGCTGGAGACCGAGCCGCACGTCACCATGGACGACGGCGCCGATCTCGTCACGGTGCTGCTCGAGGAGCGGCCGTGCCCCGACCCGATCGGCTCCACCGAGGAGACCACCACCGGGGTCATCCGGCTGCGGGCCATGGCCGCCGACGGCGTCCTCCGCTTCCCCGTGGTCGCCGTCAACGACTCCGACACCAAGCACCTGTTCGACAACCGCCACGGCACCGGCCAGTCGTCGCTGGACGGCATCCTGCGGGCCACCAACATCCTCTTCGCCGGCAAGACCGTGGTCGTGGTGGGCTACGGGGACTGTGGTGTGGGCGTTGCGTCCAGAGCCGCCGGCCTGGGGGCCAGGGTCGCGGTGGTGGAGGTGGACCCGGTCAGGGCGCTCTCCGCCGCCATGGAGGGGCACTCGGTGGTCACCGCCGACGAGGCGGCCCGCACCGGCGACGTGTTCGTGACCGTGACCGGCAACCTCCACGTGCTGCGGGGCGAGCACTTCGACGTCATGAAGGACGGGGCGATCCTCGCCAACGCCGGGCACTTCGACGTCGAGCTGGACCTGACCGAACTGGAGAAGCGCGCCGTGCAGAAGCGCCGCATCCGCCACGAACTCGACGAGTGGACCATGCCCGACGGCCGCCGGATCCTGGTCGTCTCGGAGGGCCGCCTCGTGAACCTGAGCGCGGCGGAGGGCCATCCGGCCGACGTCATGGACATGTCGTTCAGCAACCAGGCGCTCGCCGCCGAGTGGCTGGTCGCCAACGGCGACGACCTGGACCCGCAGGTCCATCGTCTGCCGGAGCACCTCGACGCCGAGGTGGCCACGATCGCCCTGGAGCACCTGGGCGGGGCCGTCGAGACGCTCACCTCCGAGCAGGAGAGGTACCTCAGCTCCTGGCGGCAGGGGACCTAGGCCTCCCGCTCCAACCTGACCACGGGGCGCCCGTTGCGGCGCTCGACCTCGGTGAAGCCGGCGGCGAGGAACATCTCCAGCGACCCGACGTACAGGTCGGCGTTGGACACCTTCCTCACCGCCGTGTCCTTGGGGTGGCCGTCGATGCGCTGCGCCCCGTGGGCGAAGGCGTGTTCGACGGCGGCGCCCATCAGGGCGGTGGCGATGCCCCGCCGGCGGTGACCCCTGGCGATGTAGAAGCAGTTGATCACCCAGGAAGGGTGCTCGTCGATCGGCTTGAAGGCCCTCGATCGGGGCGACATCATCCTGGCGTAGCGGTCCCGGGGGCCGAGTGCCACCCAGCCGACCGGCACGCCGTCGAGGTAGGCGAGGAGGCCGGGGACCTCGCCGCCCGCCACCATCTGCTCCAGCACTTCGCGCCGCCCGTCGGCGCCTGCGTCCTCCCATTGGCGGGCCGTCAACACCCACCAGGTGCACCAGCAATTGGAGTAGGCGCCGTTGGGGCCGAACAGGGCGAGCAGGTCGTCCCAGCGGTCGGGCGTGGCGGGGTGGATCTCGCAGGCGTGGGCCATGGCGGCAGGGTAGACCGGCCCAGGCGGTCGGGTCGGGTCATAATGCGGGCATGCAGCGGCTGTACCACGTGGCACCCGGCGCCGACCGGGCGGTGGAGACCGGCGCCGACGGCGTGGAGCGCGCCCGCGCCGCGGGTGGGTGGATGTGGCTGGATGTCGAGGGCGTGGACGCCGCGGAGGTGCAGGCCGTCGCCGATCGGTTCGGGTTCGACCGCCTCGCCGTCGAGGACGTCCTCGAGGCCGCCGAGCACCCCCGGGTGGACGACTACCCCGGCCACACCATGGTGACGCTGCTCGGCATCGCCGACGACGACACCCGGCTGCGCACCGTGGAGTACGACGTGTTCGTGGGCCCCGGCTACCTGGTCACCTTCCTCCACGAGCCGCTGCCGGGGTTCGCGTGGATGCGGGCCCACCTGGTGGAGGGGGGACGCCCGGCCGGTATGGGCCCCTCCCGATTCCTCGCCCTGTTGCTGGAGGCGGGCGCCACCCGGTACCGGACGCTGGCGGACGCCCTGGACGGGCGCATCGAGGAGATGGAGGACCGGGCGCTGGCCGGCGACCCGTCGGTGATCGGCGAGATCCACGCGCTGCGCCGGGACCTGCTGTACCTGCGCCGCGTGGTCGGGCCGCAGGAGGACGCCGTCCACCGGCTCGCCACCGAGGAACTGCCCGGCATCGAGCCCAGGGCGCGGATGCGGCTGGCCGGCGTCGAGCGCCAGTACGAGCGGGTGCTCGATTCGCTCGACACCGCCCGCAGCCTGCTGGAGGCGGTGCTCGAGACCTACCGGGCCTCGGTCGCCGAGCGCGCCAACGAGGTGATGAAGGTGCTCACCGTGTTCGCTGCGATCGTGCTGCCGTTGTCGCTGATCGCCGGCATCTACGGCATGAACTTCGCCCACATGCCGGAGCTGGCGTGGAGGTGGGCGTACTTCGCGGTGCTCGGGCTGATGGGAGTCGTGGGCCTCGGCCTGTGGGTGTACTTCTCGCGCCGGGGCTTCATCGGCGGGCCGCGCCTCGGCGCGGTGCCGAAGACGATCGGGCGGGGGCTGGCCGGCTTCGTCCGCCTCACCACCAGCCCGGTGACGGGGCTGGCCCGCGTGATCGTCGGGAAGCCGGGGCAGACGCCCGGCGACTCCGGCG
>JAHLKU010000022.1 GCA_020444505.1 Actinomycetota bacterium
AACGGCGCCCGATCCATCCTCCTGCGGGTCTCTCGAAGCGCACGGCCCCACTCTGGCAGCCGTGGGCGCGGCATGCGCCTCCCCTCCGGCCGCACCGTCCTGCAGGCAGTGTTCCGTCACCGTGACGCTACGGCGGGGAGGCGTCGTCCCCGAGGGCCACCGCCTCCACCTGCACCGCCAGCACCTCCCGGGCGGCGGCGGCGAGGGCGTCGTAGGCGGAGGCGGCTTCGCCGGGGTCGGCCGCCAGGTCGGATGTCGTGTCGTCGAGCGCGGCCTCCAGCAGGTAGCGGGCATCGCCGAGCGCCCGGAGCGCCTCGGCCCGGACGACGGCCTCGCCGGCGCCCAGGCCCCTGGCCCGTCCCGACCGCCTGGCCTCGAAGGCGCGCTGGCGGTGGCTGCGCCGGCAGTACCGGCGGGGACGGCCGACGCTCCCGGTGTCGGGGATCGCTCCCCCGCACCATGCGCAGTGGCGGATGTGTTTGGTCACGGTGACGGAACCGTACCGTGTGGCGGCGTCCCGTGCGAGGACCCGACGACGCGCCGGAATACGTGGCGGCCCCGCGGGGTTGAAGGCCGGGTACCGACGATCAGGAGCATCGAGCCCCCATGGCAACCGTCACGCTGACAAAGGACAACTTCGAGGACACGATCACCGGCAACGACACCGTGATCGTGGACTTCTGGGCCTCGTGGTGCGGCCCGTGCATGCAGTTCGCCCCGGTCTACGAGGCCGCCTCCGAGGAGCACGGCGACATCGTGTTCGGCAAGGTGGACACCGAGGACCAGGTGGAGCTCGCCCAGTACTTCAACATCCGGTCCATCCCCACGCTGATGGTGTTCCGTGAGAACGTGCTGCTCTTCAACCAGCCCGGGTCGCTCCCGTCCGAGATGTTCTCCGACCTCATCGGCCAGGTGAAGGACCTCGACATGGAAGAGGTCCACGCCAAGATCGCCGAGGCCGAGGCGGCGGAGGGCCAGGGCGCCGAGTCCTGACCTCCACCGTCGAGCGGATCAGCGGGGCGGCCTGCGGGCCGCCCCTCCCGCGTCCCTGCCCGGCTCCCGGCCGACGGCCTCCCGCAGCGCCTGCACCTCGCCGCGCACCGCACATCCGGCCAGGTGGTCGTTGACCAGGCCCATCGCCTGCATGAAGGCGTACACCGTGGTCGGCCCCACGAAGCGCCACCCGCGCCGCTTGAGGTCGCGGCTCAGGGCTGCCGAGGCGTCCGTCACCGCCGGGACGTCCTCCGGCCGTTCCGGCGCCGGGCGCTCGGGCGGCGCCATGGGCCACACGTAGGCGGCCAGCGACCCGAACTCCTCGATCGCCTCCAGGGCGCGGGCGGCGTTGGAGATCGCCGCCTCGATCTTGCCGCGGTGCCGCACGATGCCGGCGTCGCCCAGCAGCCGCTCGACGTCCGCCGGCCCGTACGCGGCCACGACGGCCGGGTCGAATCCCCCGAAGGCCTCGCGGAACCGCTCCCGCTTGCGGAGGATGGTCAGCCAGGACAGGCCGGCCTGGAACCCCTCCAGCACCAGCTTCTCGAACAGCCGGGCGTCGCCGGTGACCGGGCGCCCCCATTCCTGGTCGTGGTACGCCCGGTAGATCTCCGGTTCGGCGCCCCACCAGCACCGCGGCAGGCCGTCGGGGCCCGTCTCGAGGCCCCGGCTCACTCCCCGTCCCGGTCGAGGTCCAGCGACACCGAGTTGATGCAGTAGCGCATGCCGGTGGGCTGAGGGCCGTCGGGGAACAGGTGCCCGAGGTGCCCGCCGCAGGTGGCGCACACCACCTCGGTCCGCACCATGCCGTGGCTGCGGTCCTCCCGCTCCTCCACGACGCCGTCTGCGACCGGCTCGTAGAAGGACGGCCAGCCGCTGCCGCTGTCGTACTTGGTGTCGGAACGGAACAGCGCGGTCCCGCACCCGGCGCAGCGATAGGTGCCGTCGGCTTTCACGTCCCAGTAGGCGCCGGTGAACGGGCGCTCGGTGGAGGCCTTGCGCAGCACCTGGAACTGCTCGGGTGACAGCTTCGCCTGCCACTCGGACTCGGTCGTGGGAAGGTCGCTCATGTCGTGCTCCTGGGTCGGCCCGTCACGGTAGCCGGGGCTCGCCACCAACAACTCCCCCGCCGGCGGTTTGGTTCCCTCCGTTCGCGACCCTCGACCAGCGGTCGAAGGTATGGCCGCACCCCTCCACCTGCGATCGCACCGCGGCTCAGGATGGCTTCGACCTCTGCTCGACGGGTCCCACCGCCACCACCGAGAACGGGGCCAGGTCGAGCACCAGCGAGTGGGGGAACCCGTGTGCCGGGCGGTCGTCCGCCGCCAGGGCCCCCTGGGTGCGCCCCCCGCCGTCGTAGCGGGCATCGTCGCTGTTGAGGAGCGTCTTCCACCGCCCCCCTGCCGGCACCCCCGC
Organism: Actinomycetota bacterium; assembly: GCA_020444505.1. Lineage (GTDB taxonomy): Bacteria > Actinomycetota > Acidimicrobiia > Spongiisociales > UBA11373 > JAHJML01. The sequence goes on from JAHLKU010000022.1 coordinate 2,410, forward strand.
CCGGTAGCGGCGGCGGCGCGTGCCGGACAGGTTGGCCACCACCAGCACCGGCCTGGTGCCGTCGGGGTCCCAGCGCAGGTACGACAGCACGCTCCTGGCACGGTCCTCGGGGTCCACCCACTGGAACCCTCCGGGGTCGAAGTCGCGCCGGTGCAGCGCGGGCTCTGCGGCCGTCACCCGGTTCAGGTCGCGCACCCACCGCTGCATCCCGCGATGCGGCGCCCAGCGCAGCAGGCCCCATTCCAGTTCGCCGTCGTGGTCCCACTCCCGCCACTGGGCGAACTCGCCGCCCATGAACAGCGTGGTCTTGCCGGGCATGGTCCACATGTACCCGTAGAGGAGGCGGAGGTTCGCCATCCGCTGGGCGTCGGTGGCGCCGCGCATCTTGCCGGCCAGCGACGCCTTCATGTGCACCACCTCGTCGTGCGACAGCGCCAGCATGAAGCGCTCCGAGAAGGCGTACATCATGCGGAAGGTGAGCTCGTGGTGGTGGGCGCCCCGGTGGGCGGGATCCCGGCGGAAGAACTCCAGGGTGTCGTGCATCCACCCCATGTCCCACTTGAGCCCGAAGCCGATGCCCCCCAGGTACGTGGAGCCGGTCACCCCCGGCCAGGCGCTCGATTCCTCGGCGATCGTGAGCACTCCGGGGAAGCGCCCGGCCACCATGTCGTTCACCGCGCGCAGGAAGGCGTAGGCCCCGAGGTTCTCCCTGCCCCCGTGGGCGTTGGGCAGCCATTGGCCGGGCCCTCGCGAGAAGTCGAGGTACAGCATCGAGGCGACGGCGTCCACCCGCAGGCCGTCGGCATGGAACATCTCCAGCCAGTAGCGGGCGTTCGACAGCAGGAACGACCGCACCTCGGGGCGGTCGTAGTCGAACACCCACGACGACCAGTCCGGGTGGAACCCGCGGCGCCGGTCCCGGTGCTCGTACAGGGCGTACCCGTCGAAGCGACCCAGGCCCCACCGGTCGGTGGCGAAGTGCGACGGGACCCAGTCGAAGATCACGCCGATGCCGGCGCGGTGCAGCGTGTCCACGAACGCCATCAGATCCTGCGGCGTCCCGTAGCGGGCGGTGGGTGCGAAGAACCCGGCCCCCTGGTACCCCCACGACCCGTAGAACGGGTGCTCGGCGACCGGCAGCACCTCGACGTGGGTGAAGCCCATGCCGGTGCAGTACTCGGCCAGGCGCCGCCCCGTCTCCCGGTAGCCGAGGAACCCGCCGTCGGGCCCCCTCCGCCACGACCCGAGGTGGGCCTCGTACACGCTGATGGGCCGGTCGAGCGCCTGCAGGCGCTTGCGGCTCCGCATCCAGCGCCCGTCCCTCCACCGGAAGTCGAGGTCCCACAGCACCGAGTCGGGGCCGTCCGGCGCCGCCCTGCGGATCGCACACGGGTCGGCCTTCACGGTCGTGGCGCCCAGCGACGACGTCACCAGGAACCGGTACGTCTGGCCGTGCTCCGCAGCCGCCACCCGGCCCCGCCAGATGCCGTCCTGCGACCGGCGCAGCGCCGCAGAGCCGAAGTCGCCCTCCACCCGCACCGCGGCGGCGCGCGGCGCCCACACCGCGAAGCGGTAGCCGCCGTCGGGGTGGGGGTGGGCGCCCAGGTGGTCGTGGAGGAGGTCGTGCGTGCCTGCGGCAAACGCCTCACGGTCGCGGGGGCCGAACCGGGCGCTCATGCCAGCCTCCACACCGCCGCCGACCGGCCGGGCAGGGTCACGGTGCCGCCAACGGCGGTGCCGGCCCCCCACAACCGCTCCCCCACTCCCCCGACGTCCAGCGACGCCTCGGCGGCGCCGGCGTTGGCCGCCACCAGCACGCCGTCCCGGCCGCCCCGGGCGAAGGCGTACGCCGACCCGTCGGCGGCCACGGTGCGGTAGGCCCCGGTGCGCAGCGACGGCTCGGCGTGCCGCAGCGCGATCAGGCTGCGGTGGGCGTCGAGCACCCCGTCGTGCCGGCGGCCGGGATCGTCCCAGGGGAAGCCCCCCCGGCAGAAGGGGTCGTGCGCGCCCGTCATCCCGACCTCGTCGCCGTAGTACACCGAGGGGGCGCCGGGGAACGTGAACAGCAGCGCCAGGGCCAGGGTCTCGGCGGCATCGTCCTCGCCCAGCATGCTGCGGAACCGGGGGGTGTCGTGGGAGCCCAGCAGGTTGAGGTTGGCGAGGTGGGCCTCCCAGGGGTATCGCCCGAGGTGGGTCTCGACGGCCTCGGCGTACCCGGCGGCGTCCAGCGGGGGCGTCAGCGTCAGGTTCACCGGCTCACAGATCTCCTCGTCCAGGGTGTCCCGGCCGGCGAAGCGGAGGATCGCCTCGGTCATGCGGTAGTTCATGGTGCCGTCGAAGCGGCTGCCGTCCGACACCCACGCAGCGGCGTCGTCCCAGATCTCGCCGACCAGGTAGGCGTCGGGGTCCACCGCCCGCACCCGGCGCCGCATCTCCTCCCAGAAGCCCTCGGTGGCGATCTCCTCCGGCACGTCGAGCCGCCACCCGGCGGCGCCCCGCGCCACCCAGTGCTCGGCAACGGTCATCAGGTACTCCCGCACCTCGGGGTTCTCGGTGTTCAGCTTGGGCAGGGCGTGGTCGTTCCACCAGGCGGAGTAGTTGGGCTCCACCCCGTCCTGGTAGGCGTTCACCGGGAACGCACGGACCGTGAACCAATCCACCCAGGCCGACTCGGCGCCGTTCTCGAGCAGGTCGTTGAAGTAGTAGAAGCCCCTGCTGGCGTGGTTGAACACGCCGTCGAGCACCACCCGGATGCCCCGCTCCCTGCAGGCGCCGATCAACTCGTCGAACGCGGCGTCGCCGCCCAGCATCGGATCCACCGAGAAGTAGTCGTGGGTGTGGTAGCGGTGGTTGCTGGCCGACGTGAAGATCGGGTTCAGGTAGATGGCGTTGGCCCCGAGGCCGGCGATCCAGTCGAGGCGCTCGACGACGCCCAGCAGGTCGCCGCCCTTGTAGGCGTGGCGGGTGGGCGGGGCGTCCCAGGCCTGCAGGTTGCCCGGCTTGGCCACCCTGGCGCTCCTGGCGAAGCGGTCGGGGAAGACCTGATAGAAGACGGCGTCGGCCACCCAGGCGGGGCGGCGGGCGGGGTCGGGCATGGGCTCGGGGTCCTCCCGGTGGGGAACGGCTGCCATCGTAGAGCGCGAACTCGCGCCCTACGAAGGCCGGCGGCTGCACCGCAGCCGTCTTCGGAGCAGAATCGGGACAGCGCTGCAGGGGAGGTTCGATGGAACAGCGCCCGTCATCCGCACTCAAGGTCGTGGTCGGCGTGCTCGCCGTGCTGCTCGTCCTGGCCATCGGCGTGCCACTGGCCCTCAACGTGCTCAACACCGACTACTCGCGATCGCCCATCTCGCTGTCCGACTTCGACGCCGGCGTCCGCGTGGTCCTGGAACCCGGCGACGAGTTCGACGTCGGGTTGATGGGGCACCCCGATCACCCCTCTGCCGCCTGGGACATCACCGCCCTCGACGCGTCGGTGGTCGAGATCAGGGGCTCCCGCCATGAACCCTCCGGCACGGGAGTCCCGGAGGACGACGATCTGGCCATGATCGGGGCCGATCGGCAGACGTGGTACGCGACCGTGCGCGAGGGGCCTCCCGATGTCGAGGAGCCGGGAGAGCCGGGCGGCGGCATCTGGTTCGTGTCCCTGTCCGGGTTCGATCTCGCCGGCGCCGGGTACGGCGACTCGGCGGTGCGTCTCGAGATCGAGGCAGCCGGTGAGACGGCGGCCTTCGAGTTCGAGGTCTCCGTCGTCGCCGACGCGTGCCGGTACTTCGGGGAGCCCAACACCATGGTCCCCCACCGCTGTGGTTGACCCCGCCGGGGTCGGCCGGGCCGTCAGTGCCGATGGAGCTCGTCGGGATGGATGTCGGCCGCCGAGACCGCTGCGAGCCACGACGTGGCGGGCACCGCCGCCACCAGGCCGATGCTCCCCAGCAGCGTCCGCAGCACCTCGGTGGCCACCACCTCGGTGTTCATCACCGTGCCGAGCGACTGGTTGCTCAACACGAAGAACAGCAGCAGCGGCATGGCGGCGCCGGCATACGCCAGGAGGAGGGTGTTGACCATCGAGGCGATGTGGTCGCGTCCCACCCGGAGGCTGCGGACGAACAACTCGCGCCACCCGAGTTCGGGAGCCGCGAGCTTCAACTCCCACACGGCCGACGCCTGCGTCACCGACACGTCGTCGAGGGCGCCCATGCTCCCCAGCACCACCCCGGCCAGGATCAGGCCCCCCACGTCGATCTCCCCGGCGAGCGTCAGGATGAACGACTCCTCGGCGGCGAACCCGGAGAGCCGGGCGGCCGCCAGCGCCACCCAGGACAACAGGAGGGTCAGTGCCAACGCCGCCAGCGTCCCGAGCAGCGCCACCGTGGTCATACGGTTGAACCCGTGCGCGACGTACAGGGCCACGTACGCGATCGCCGACGCCCCCACCAGCGCGACGAGCACCGGTGATCTGCCGTCGATGATCGCCGGGACGATGAACAGCAGCAGGATCACCACGGAGGCCGCCAGGCCGACCAGCGCCGCCAGGCCGCGCCACCGGCCGAGGCCGATCACCACCAGGACGAAGAGCACGGTCACCCACAGCAGCACGCCGCGGCGCTGCCGGTCGTAGTACCGGTACTGGTACTCCTCGGACACGTTGGGGTCGTAGTCCATGACGACGCGCTCCCCCACCGCGAACCGCGGCGTCGTGTCGCCGATGGTGTACTCCTGCACCACGAGGCGCCCCACGTCGGGCCCCTGGGTGAGCCGGAAGGTCGCGGTGGCGCAGGAGATGGTCGGGTCGTCCGGCGCATAGGAGCACGCGCCCTCGTCGACGGCGTCCACCACCGCCTCGAACACCTGGGACGCCACACCGATCTCGGAGAGGCTGGGCCGCTCGCCGCTCGTGGGGCGCAGCAGGATGATGCCGGCGATGGTGAGCACGGCGAGGACGGCGGAGACCACCGCCGGCACCATGCGCAGCAGCGTCTTCCTCTCCGGTTCGAGGAAGCGCTCGAAGTCCCGGCTGGGCCGCTCGGGGAGGTCGCCGTCCACGCGCGCAGGCTACCCCGGCCGCTCATGGGCACCGCGTGTTTCGGCGTGCCCCTACACCCGCCCGCCGGTCCGCCAGTACACCCCGTCCTCCCGGGTGAGCAGCCCCTCGTCGACCAGGTAGCGGCGGAGCGACGTGTAGTCGGGGTGGAACGCCTCCAGGGTGAGGTTCACCTCGCGCTCGCGGTAGCGCAGACCCGGCTCGAACTCCATGGCGAGCCGCTCCAGCACCAGCCGGCGCTTGCCGCGGGCCGAGGGGATCGACGTCAGCCTGGTCCCGGCGAAGAACCGCGACAGCACCGCCGCCTCCTCGTCGGTCCACGGGCCCTCCAGGAAGGCCGGGTCGACCATCCCGGCCTGCGGCAACGCGGTGGCGATGGCCCGCAGCGCCTCGCGGTCGAGGCGCAGGTCGGCGGAGAGCAGCCCCGCTTCGCGCAGCGCGCCCACCGCCTTCAGGACCTTTCGGGGGTGCTCCCCCAGGTCGGCGGCGAGCGCCTCCACGTCGACCGGGCCCACGGCCGCCCGTCCCAGCACGGCCAGGCGGACCGGGTCGAGGGCCACGCGGAGGAAGGCGGATGGGGGCAGCACGGGGGCCAGGCTACCCGGGACCCGCCGCCGGCAACCCGGCGCCGCGGCTCAGGTGCTCCCGCCCGATGCCGCCCCCAGGGCGCGGCGGGAGTCGGCTACCTGGAACAGGCCTGCAGCCGGGTCGAACAAGGCCACGCCGACGCCCCCGAAGTACATGGACAGGTCGGGGAACCGCCGCACCCCCATCCCGTCGAACGCCTCGACCGGCAACCCCGGCTCGAAGGCGATGGTCGGCTCGCCCTCGAACACCTCGACATGGAGTCGAGGGTGCTCCACGGCGTCGCGCAGCGACATGCCGAGGTGGAACGCGTTCAGCAGCACCTGGCTGATCGCGGTGGTGATGCGGCTGGCGCCGGGAGAGCCGATCGCCAGCACCGCCCCGTCGCTGCGCCGCGCCACCGTCGGCGCCATGTTCGACGGGAGCCGGTCCCCGGGGGCGAAGCGGCCCATCCCCTGCGGCGCCAGTTCGAGCTCGCCGAGCGAGTTGTTCAGCCACATGCCGGTGCCGGGGATCATCACCCCCGAGCCGTACCCGGCCGATGCGGTGATCGCACAGGCCAGGCCGTCGGTGTCCACCGCCGAGGTGTGGATGGTGGACGGGGCGTCCAGCAGGGATCGACGGTCCCCGACCCGGGCGGCGTCCAGCAGGGCCGCCACCGCGGCCTCCCGGTCGCCAGCGTCGTCGAGGTGCCTGGCGCGGTAGCCCAGCACGGCGCGCTGGATGGAGGCCAACCGCCGCACCTCGTCGGGCGTCCAGGCGGTGAACGGGTGGTCGTCGGCCAGCAGGAGCATGGCGGCCATCGTCGCCCCGCCGATGGCGGGCGCCGGGTTGGTGGCCACGGTCCACTCGTCGGCGGGCACGATCACCGGCTCCCGCAGGATGGGCCGGTACCCGGCCAGGTCCTCTGCGGTGATCCTGCCCCCGTTGGCCGCCATCTCGGCGGCGAGCGCCCTGCCGATGGCCCCGGTGGCCATCACCTCGGGCCCGCCGTCGGCGATGGACCCGAGCGCATCGGCGAGGCCCTCGATCAGGACGATCTCGCCCTCGAGCAGCGGCGTCCCGTCGGCGTGGTGCAGTGCCCGGAACGACTCCTCCTGGCGGTCGAAGATCGGCTCGTGGGAGTACGTCAGGTAGGCGGCGGCGGTGGCCGACAGGGGGAAGCCGCGCTCCGCCACCTCGATGGCGGGCCGCATCGTCTCCGGCCACGACAGGCGCCCGTAGCGTTCGCCGGCCTCTCCCAGGCCGGCGAAGGCGCCGGGCACCGCCACCGAGCCGTGGCCGACCAGCGTCTCCATGCCGCCCCCGTAGGCCATCGCCACCCGGTCCCCGAACCCCTCCGGGGGATCGTCGAGCCCCTTGCCGGGGACGGCGGCGTAGGCGTCGAGCACCACCGGGGCCTCCCCCGGCGGCCACACGGTGATGAAGGCGCTGCCGCCGGGGGCGATGATCCCCGGATCGGTGCACATGCCGACGAGCGTGGCTGCGACCGCGGCGTCCACCGCGTTGCCGCCGTGATCGGCGACGTCGGCGCCGGCGTCTGCGGCGACCTGGCTCCCTGCGGCGATGGCGACCCTGCGCATGAGGCGCCAGGCTACTCCCCCGCCTCCGGTGACCCGGGCCCGCTGCGCAGGCACACCTGCTCGGCGACCACCTCGAGCCTGCTGCGGCGCCCCTCGGGACCCGACCAGAAACGGCGCTGGACGGCGCCGGCCACCCAGACGGACCTGCCCGGTGCAGGCTCGGCGTCGAGCAGGTCGTCGGGCGGGTCCCACAGCACCACCGGCACCACGTCGACACGGCGGTGCGGCTCCTCGCTGCGAACGGTCACCAGGTAGCGGGCCAGGCGGCCGCCCTGTTCGAATTGGCGGATCTCGGGCGGCGCGGCGAGGCGGCCGCCGAGGACGACGAGGTTGAGGTCCACGATCACCCTTCCCGGGGAAGGCGGGGCAGTGGCCAAGGTACGGCCCGGCACCGACACGGCCGGTAGGGTGCGGGCATGCCGGTGTCGATCACGCCGCTGGGCCACGACCTCTACCTGGTGGACGGCCACATGCACGGCGAGCCCGAGCGGCTGGCCTGCTACGTGTTCGACACGCCGGAGCGGGTGGTGGTGGAGTGCGGGCCGTCCTCCTCGCTCGGCAGCCTGCTCGATGCCCTCGACGAGCTCGGCATCGACGACGTCGCCACGCTGGCGGTCACCCACATCCACCTCGACCACGCCGGGGGCGCCGGCCACTTCGCCGCCCGCTACCCGGGAGCCAGGGTCGCCGTCCATCCCGCCGGCGCCCGCCACCTCGCCGAGCCGTCACGCCTGTGGGCATCGGCGTCCCGGGTGTGGGGCGAGGAGCACATGGCGTCGCTGTGGGGCCCCATGGAGCCGATCGACCCGGAGCGGCTGCTGGTGGTGGACGAGGGCGATCGGATCCCCCTCGGCGGCGGCCGCTCCATCGAGGTCATGGCCACCCCCGGCCACGCCAGGCACCACGTCGTCTACCTCGACGACACCACGGGCGGCGCCTTCGTGGGCGATGCGGTGGGCATCGCGTTCCCCCACGGGCACATGGTGCAGCCGGTGACGCCCCCGCCCGACTTCGACCCGGTGCTGGTCACCCGCCAGTTGCGGCGCCTCGCCGAGCGGGACCCCGGCTTCCTCGGGTTCGCCCACTACGGCCCGGAGCCCGCCGTGCAGGAGTCCCTGGCCCAGGCGGAGGAGCGGCTCTGGGCATGGGTGGAGTGGGTGGAGGCCGCCGCAGCGGGCGGCGGCGACCTCACCGCCGCCATGCGGGCGTGGGTGCTCGACGGCTACCGCGCCGAGGGCCATGCCCCCGAGGTGATCGAGCAGTACGACCGCGCCACGTTCTGGCCGATGCAGGCCGCGGGCATCGCCCGCTGGCTCGACCGGAGGGACGCCTGAGGGGGGCCGCTCAGTCCCGGGTGACCCGGTCCAGTTCGTCGAGGGCCGGGAACGCGGGGTCGGCCTGCTGGATGGCCTCGAACAGCCGGCGCCCCGTCTTGCGGTCGCCCAGTTCTGCGGCGGCACGGGCTGCGATGAACCACACCCGCAACTCGCTCTCCTCCGGGTCGGCTCCGATGCGGCCCGGGTTGGTGACCTCCCACGCCCGACGCGCCTCGTCGCGGTCCAGGAGGTGCGCCCCGTAGACGACCTTCGCCTCGTCGCGCGCGGCCCGCGAGCCCCCCAGCTTGGCGAGAAGTGCCCAGAGGGCATCGATGTCGTCGGGCCGGTCGAGCGCCCGCAACACGTCCATCTCGACCGCCAGGTGAGTGGTGTCGCCGGTGTAGCGGCGGTAGGTCCGCAACTCCCGCAGCGCCTGCTCCCACTGCCCGAGCCGGTAGGCCGACAGCGCCAGCAACTCCCGGACGGTTGCGTCGCGGGGCGAGAGCTCCTTGGCCTGCTGGGCCAGCTTCAGCGCCCTGCCGTGCTTGCCGTCGGCGAAGGCCTCGGCGGCCGCCTGCAGGGTCTCGCCGGCGGCGGCCAGCTTGGCCTTGGGGGTCACGCGGGCGAGCTCGTCCGATACCCACTTGGGCAACTGGCCGGAGGCGACGTCCCACGTGCGCCTGCCGCCGCCGCTCCCCCCGGCTCTTCCGCCCGCTCTTCCGCCGCCCTTGCCCCCACCCTGCTGCGGCTGGCGCCGCCCGCCACCGTTGGCGCGGGGAGGCTGCCCGCCGCTGCGGCGGGATCCACCGCCGGACCGATGCGAAGGGCGGCCGCGGCCGCCGCCGCCCTGCTGTGAGCGTTCCGCCACCTCTGCCTCCTCCTCGGGAGCGCAGGGCTCCCCGTTCCCGATGGGACCGAGCGGGCCCCGACGCGCTGAGGGGCCGCGTGGTGCGGCCCCTCAGTCTTGAATACTCCGGCGGCGTCCTACTCTCCCAGGGGCCTACGCCCCAAGTACCATCGGCGCTGGCGGGCTTAACTTCCGTGTTCGGAATGGGAACGGGTGGTTCCCCGCCGCTGTCACCACCGGAAACCTGATGTGCCCGGCACCCCGAGCACTCCATAGCGAGCACGCACATCTTGTATTCGATCCAAGCCCTCGACCGATTAGTACCGGTCAGCTGCACGTATCGCTACGCGTCCACTTCCGGCCTATCTACCTGGTGTTCTGCCAGGGGTCTTACCCGACCGTAGTCGGTGGGAGTTCTCATCTTGGAGGCGGCTTCGCACTTAGATGCCTTCAGCGCTTATCCGTTCCGAACGTAGCCAACCAGCCATGCCCTTGGCAGGACAACTGGCACACCAGAGGTTCGTCCATCCCGGTCCTCTCGTACTAGGGACAGCTCTCCTCAGAACTCCTGCGCCTGCGACGGATAGGGACCGAACTGTCTCACGACGTTCTAAACCCAGCTCGCGTGCCGCTTTAACGGGCGAACAGCCCGACCCTTGGGACCTGCTCCAGCCCCAGGATGCGACGAGCCGACATCGAGGTGCCAACCCTTGCCGTCGATATGGACTCTTGGGCAAGATAAGCCTGTTATCCCCGGGGTACCTTTTAGCCGATGAGCCACGGCGCTTCCACATGCCGCCGTAGGATCACTAGGCCCTGCTTTCGCACCTGCTCGACTTGTAGGTCTCGCAGTCAAGCTCCCTTGTGCCCTTGCACTCGCCGTCTGATTGCCGACCAGACTGAGGGAACCTTTGGGCGCCTCCGTTACAGTTTGGGAGGCCACCACCCCAGTGAAACTGCCCGCCAGACACTGTTCCTGATCCGGATAACGGACCGAGGTTAGAAGCTCAACATGCCAAGGGTGGTATTTCAACGTTGACTCCACGACAGCTAGCGCCGCCGCTTCCACGTCTCCCACCTATCCTACACATGACAAGCCAAACTCCAATGTCAAGCTGCAGTAAAGGTCCCGGGGTCTTTCCGTCCTGTCGCAGGTAGTGAGCATCTTTACTCACACTGCAATTTCGCCGAGTCCGTGGTTGAGACAGCGCCCAAGTCGTTACGCCATTCGTGCAGGTCGGAACTTACCCGACAAGGAATTTCGCTACCTTAGGACGGTTATAGTTACCGCCGCCGTTTACCGGGGCTTAGGTTCAGAGCTTCGCCGGCGAACCGGCTAACCCCTCCCCTTAACCTTCCGGCACCGGGCAGGCGTCAGAGCGTATACGTCGTCTTGCGACTTAGCACGCTCCTGTGTTTTTAGTAAACAGTCGCTTGGGCCGAGTCACTGCGGCCCCCTCGGGCTCGAGAAAGCGAATCTCTCTCACCCTACCGGGGCGCCCCTTCTCCCTAGGTTACGGGGCCATTTTGCCGAGTTCCTTAACCACGGTTCTCTCGCTCGCCTTGGTATTCTCTACCTGTCCACCTGTGTCGGTTTCGGGTACGGGCACCATGTGAACTCGCTAGAAGTTATTTCTCGGCGGCATGGGCGTTCAGCAGCTTCTCCTGAAAGCGGATCGGCATCACGCCTCAGGCTTCATGAGGTCCGGATTTGCCTAGACCTCGCCCTACACGCTTGCCCCAGGTCAACCAACGCCTGGGTCTGCTTACCCTTCCGCGTCACTCCATCGCTGACCTACTACCAGTTGGGTCGGTAGGCCCCGAAGGGCTTTCCTTAGCAAACCGGGTTCGGTCTGGACGCGCACATAGTGGTACTGGAATATCAACCAGTTGTCCATCGACTACGCCTTGCGGCCTCGCCTTAGGTCCCGACTAACCCTGGGCGGACGAGCCTTCCCCAGGAACCCTTGGACTTTCGGCGGGGGAGATTCTCACTCCCCTCTCGCTACTCATGCCGGCATTCTCACTCGTACGGCCTCCACGGCTGGCTTCCGCCGCCGCTTCCTGGGCCGTACGACGCTCCCCTACCAATCACGACGCCTGGACCACGGGCCCGAAGGCCCGAGATCGGGTTGATGTCGTGATTCCGCAGCTTCGGTACTGGACTTGAGCCCCGTTACATTTTCCGCGCAGAGTCACTCGACCAGTGAGCTGTTACGCACTCTTTAAAGGGTGGCTGCTTCTAAGCCAACCTCCTGGCTGTTTGTGCAACTCCACATCGTTCCCCACTTAGTCCAGATTTTGGGACCTTAGCTGGCGATCTGGGCTGTTTCCCTTTCGACCAGTGAAGCTCATCCCCCACGGTCTGACTGCTGTGCTTGGCACCATGAGATTCGGAGTTTGACTGGGGTTGGTAAGCTTGTTGGCCCCCTAGCCCAATCAGTGCTCTACCCCCATGGTGGAACGCACAACGCTAGCCCTAAAGCTATTTCGGGGAGAACCAGCTATCGCCGAGTTTGCTTGGCCTTTCACCCCTATCCACAGGTCATCCCCCAAGTTTTCAACCTTGGTGGGTTCGGGCCTCCACGAGGTCTTACCCCCGATTCACCCTGCCCATGGATAGATCACTCGGCTTCGGGTCTAGGGCACGCGACTGAACGCCCTGTTCAGACTCGCTTTCGCTGCGGCTCCGGCTCGCGCCTTAACCTTGCCACGTACCACTAACTCGCCGGCTCATTCTTCAAAAGGCAGGCCGTCAGATCCCCGAAGGGATCCTCCGACTGCTTGTAGGTCAACGGTTTCAGGTTCTCTTTCACTCCCCTCACCGGGGTGCTTTTCACCTTTCCCTCACGGTACTAGTTCGCTATCGGTCGCCAGGTAGTACTTAGCCTTACGAGGTGGTCCTCGCAGATTCACACGGGATTTCACGGGCCCCGTGCTACTTGGGAACACCACTGGGAGATTCAGTGCGCTTTCGCGTACAGGGCTGTTACCTTCTATGGCCTGCCGTTCCAGGCAGGTTCGGCTAGCGCCTGATTTTGTAACTCCCTGACGGCACCGGTGTACCGTCACGTGGGTCCCGCAACCCCGATGTGGCAACGCCACCGGGCTATCACACCACATCGGTTTGGGCTCTTCCCGTTTCGCTCGCCGCTACTCAGGGAGTCGCTGTTGCTTTCCATTCCTCGGGGTACTGAGATGTTTCAATTCCCCCGGTTACCTCTCCCGGCCCTATGTGTTCAGACCGGAGTGACTGGGCATGACCCCAGCCGGGTTTCCCCATTCGGACATCCCCGGGTCAACGCTTGCTTGACAGCTCACCGAGGCTTATCGCAGCCTGCTACGTCCTTCATCGGCTCCTGACGCCAAGGCATCCACCGTAGACCCTTAGTAGCTTGGATCGTAATGAATACAAAGACGATTGTGCTCGCTATGCAGTTCTCAAGGTGCCGTAGAGAAAGCGGGACGAATCCCGACTCCCTCACGACTGAACAGTGTGCCCACGTCGGAGGATCCGCCGGCTGTGGCTCGAGGCCACGGCGCCGAAAGCGCCGCCGACGTGAGTAGCCAATCCACTGACCTAGAAGCTGGAGGTCGAGTGACCTCGTCTGCTCCTTAGAAAGGAGGTGATCCAGCCGCACGTTCCCGTACGGCTACCTTGTTACGACTTCATCCCAATCGCCGACCCCACCTTCGGCAGCTCCCTCCCAAAAGGGTTAGGCCACTGACTTCGGGTGTTGCCGACTTTCGTGATGTGACGGGCGGTGTGTACAAGGCCCGAGAACGTATTCACCGTGGCATTGCTGATCCACGATTACTAGCGACTCCGGCTTCATGGAGTCGAGTTGCAGACTCCAATCCGAACTGAGACAGGCTTTAAGGGATTGGCTCACCCTCGCGGGATCGCAGCCCATTGTACCTGCCATTGTAGCATGCGTGCAGCCCTAGGCGTAAGAGGCATGATGACCTGACGTCGTCCCCGCCTTCCTCCGAGTTGTCCCCGGCAGTCTCCTATGAGTCCCCGGCATCACCCGCTGGCAACATAGGACAAGGGTTGCGCTCGTTGCGGGACTTAACCCAACATCTCACGACACGAGCTGACGACGGCCATGCACCATCTGTCACGGACGCTTACGCACACTGTGTTTCCACAGTTTTTCCCGTGATGTCAAGCCTAGGTAAGGTTCTTCGGGTTGCATCGAATTAAGCCGCATGCTCCGCCGCTTGTGCGGGCCCCCGTCAATTCCTTTGAGTTTTAGCCTTGCGACCGTACTCCCCAGGCGGGGCACTTAATGCGTTAGCTACGGCACGGCAGACGTCAATGAATCCGCCACACCTAGTGCCCAACGTTTACGGCTAGGACTACCAGGGTATCTAATCCTGTTTGCTCCCCTAGCTTTCGCTCCTCAGCGTCGGTGCCGGCCCAGAGAGCCGCCTTCGCTACTGGTGTTCCTCCCGATATCTGCGCATTTCACCGCTACACCGGGAATTCCACTCTCCTCTACCGGACCCTAGCCACAGCAGTTTCGATCGGCGTCCCGGGGTTGAGCCCCGGGCTTTCACGACCGACTTGCTGAGCCGCCTACGAGCTCTTTACGCCCAATGAATCCGGACAACGCTTGCCCCCTACGTATTACCGCGGCTGCTGGCACGTAGTTGGCCGGGGCTTCTTGTGGAGGTACCGTCACTTTCGCTTCTTCCCTCCTGAAAGAGGTTTACAACCCGAAGGCCTTCATCCCTCACGCGGCGTCGCTGCATCAGGCTTTCGCCCATTGTGCAATATTCCCTGCTGCTGCCTCCCGTAGGAGTCTGGGCCGTGTCTCAGTCCCAGTGTGGCTGATCGTCCTCTCAGACCAGCTACCCGTCGCTGCCTTGGTGAGCCGTTACCTCACCAACAAGCTGATAGGCCGCGAGACCATCCCGGAGCAGCGGACCATTTCCTCCATCCGACATGCGACGGTTGGAGGGTATTCGGTATTAATCCAGGTTTCCCTGGGCTATCCCGATCTCCGGGGCAGGTTTCTCACGTGTTACGCACCCGTTCGCCACTAGACACCTCGCTGTGGTTACCCACGGTGAGGTTCTCGTTCGACTTGCATGCATTAAGCACGCCGCCAGCGTTCGTCCTGAGCCAGGATCAAACTCTCCAACGTAAGATCGCGGCTCCGAAGAGCCGAATCCTCAAGGTGAGTTTGTCTTGCGAGTGGCCTGGCCAAACCATCCACTCGCTACTCGAGTACAGCCTGCCGCCCTGCCGCCGGCGAACCGGTTGCCTGGCGGCGGCTTCGTGTGGCCTCCCCGGACGCGGGCGAACCCGGCCCTCGGAGGCCTGCTTGACTGGCTTTTGGCACACTGTTCAGTTGTCAAGGAGCCGGATGGTTCCGGCCACCAGGCGGCGCGCAGCGCCTGCGCACCCCTGGGGCGAAGCGTCATGGTACCCGGTCTCCGATTGCACGTCAAGACGCGCACCGGGCCCTCGTCGGTACCCGACACCTGGTTGGCCTTCTCGGCCGACGTGCGGCCATCTTACAGCGAATCGGCGCCGACGGAAGCCTTTCCGGCGCCGGGGCGGCGCCGCGCTCTGGTAGCGTCCCGCTCGATGGAGCACGCCAACGCCCTCGACCTCCTCCGCTCCCGCGGCTTCGTGCAGGACGCCACCGACGCCGACGAGATCCGCGAGCTCCTCTCCTCCCCCACCACCTTCTACGTCGGCTTCGACCCGACCGCGCCGTCGCTCCACATCGGCAACCTGATGGGGATGATGGCGATGGCCTGGCTCCAGCGGTGCGGCCACCGCGCCCTGGCGGTCGCCGGCGGCGGCACCGGGCGGATCGGCGACCCCTCCTTCCGCGACGACGAGCGCGAGCTGCTCGACGACGACCAGATCGCCCGGAACCTGGAGGGGATCCGCGCCCAGTTGTCGCGCTTCCTCGACCTGGACGACCCGGCCCGCGGCGCGCTGCTGGACAACTACGACTGGCTGGGCCGGTTCGGGTACCTCGAGTTCCTGCGCGAGGTGGGCAAGCACTTCTCCGTGAACCAGATGATCGCCAGGGAGTCGGTCCGCCGGCGCCTCACCGAGCGGGAGCAGGGCATCTCCTACACCGAGTTCTCCTACGCCCTGCTGCAGGCCTACGACTTCGCCCACCTCCACGCCGCCGAGGGCTGCATGCTGCAGGCGGGCGGGTCCGACCAGTGGGGCAACATCGTGGCCGGTATCGACCTCACCCGCCGGATGCACGGCGCCCAGGTGCACGGCCTCGTCTGGCCCCTGGTGGAGCGCTCCGACGGCCGCAAGTTCTCCAAGTCCACCGGTGAGGCGGTGTGGCTGGACGCCGAGCAGACCTCGCCGTACGCCTTCTACCAGTGGTTCCTCAACGTCCCCGACGCCGACGCCGGCGACTTCCTGCGGTGGTTCACGTTCCTCCCCCTGGAGCGGATCATCGAGCTCGAGGAGGAGATGGCCGCCGACCC
The DNA here is from genome assembly GCA_020444505.1 of Actinomycetota bacterium. Classification (GTDB taxonomy): domain Bacteria; phylum Actinomycetota; class Acidimicrobiia; order Spongiisociales; family UBA11373; genus JAHJML01. Next base: position 18,259 of record JAHLKU010000022.1, read on the forward strand.
GGCCGGCCGCGCCGCTCAGCGCGCCCTGGCCGAGGAGATCACCCGCATCGTCCACGGCGACGATGGCGTGGCGGCGGCGCTGGCGGCGACGTCGGTGCTGTTCGGGCCGGAGCCGTTCCGCGGCCTCGACGACCGCACGCTCGCCGACGCCTTCGACTCGGCGCCGTCGGTCGACCTCCCCCGCGCCGACCTGGAGGCTGGCATCGGGATCCTGTCGCTGATGGCCTCGGTCGGGGCGGCACGGTCCAACGGAGAGGCCCGCCGGCTGATCGAGGGCGGCGGCGTCTCGCTGAACAACGAGCGCGTCTCCGACCCTGGGCTCACCGTGGGCCCGGACGACCTCGCCTCCGCCACCACCCTGGTGCTGCGAGTGGGCAAGAAGCGGTACTACCTGGCGCGCTTCTCCTAGCCCGGCCTCCCCGCGCCGGGGCCTGTGGATAAATCCCCTGCGACTGCTCCCGGCTGCGGTACCCTCCCGCTCAAGGAGAACCACGACATGCCCCGTCTCGCGGCGGTCGTGGTGGTCGTTGCGCTGACGGCCACCGCGTGCGCCTTCGAGTCCATCGAGGATCCGGGGATTGGAGCGGGCGGCCTCACGAGCACGGTGTACGCGTCCGATGGGACGGCGGTCACCGAGTGGCACGCGGGCGAAGACCGTGTGCTGGTCTCCTATGGGGATCTCCCCACGCACCTCATCGACGCCGTCGTCGCCATCGAGGACCAGCGGTTCTGGAGCCACGGCGGGGTCGACGTCCAGGCGATGGCCAGGGCGGTCAGCGCCAACCTCGAGGCCGGCGAGATCGTCCAGGGCGGCTCGACCATCACCCAGCAGTACGTGGAGAACGTCATCCTCGGCCCCACCCGGACGTTCGAGGGCAAGCTGTCCGAGGCGGGGCTGGCGTTGCGGGTGGAGCAGACCCTCACCAAGGAGGAGATCCTCGAGCGGTACCTGAACGCCATCTACTGGGGCAACTCGGCCTACGGCGTCGGCGCCGCCGCCGACGTGTACTTCGGCAAGGACGTGTCCGAGCTCACCCTGGCCGACTCGGCGCTGCTGGCGGCGATCATCAAGGCGCCGGCCCACTACGACCCCTACACCCACCCCAACGTGGCGCTCTCCCGGCGCCGCACCGTGCTCGAGAAGATGGCCGAACTGGGCTGGGTCGGCGAGGCGGAGGCCGAGGCCGCCGACCGCGAGCCGATGCTGCTGGCGCCCCGCTCCCCCGGTGAGCACTCGCGCTACCCGTACTTCACCGAAGAGGTGAAGCGGACCCTGATGGCCGACCCGGACTTCGCTCCCACCCCCGAGGAGCGGTTCCAGCTGCTGTACCGCGGCGGCCTGCAGATCTACACCACCATCGACCCGGCCGCCCAGCTCGCCGCCGAGACCGCCCTCGACAGCGTGATCCCCGAGGACGGGCCGTCCGGCGCGCTCGTGGCCATCGACCCCCGCAACGGCCACGTGCTCGCCATGGTGGGGGGCGACGACTTCTACGACACCTCCGATCCGGTGGCCCAGTTCAACCTGGCGACGCTCGGGCTGCGGCAACCCGGCTCGTCGTTCAAGCCCTTCGTGCTCGCCGCCGCCCTCGAGGCCGGATACCGCCTCGACGACGTGTTCCCCGGCGGCTCCGAGACGATCGTCCCCGGAGACGGCGGGCCGTGGACCGTCACCAACTACGACGACGCGACCTTCCCCGACCTGACCCTGCGCGAGGCCACGGTGTTCTCGGTGAACACCGTCTACGCCGAGCTGATCACCGCGCTCGGGCCCCGGGCGGTCGCCGACCTGGCGGCCGACGCCGGCATCACCACCCCCCTGGAGCCGCTCCCCTCCCTCGCCCTCGGAGCGCAGGAGGTCTCCGTCATCGACATGGCGTCCGCCTACGGGACCTTCGCCACCGGCGGCATCCACATCGCCCCTCTGCTCGTCACCCGCATCGAGGACGCCGACGGGAACGTGATCTACGAGCCGGTGCCGCAGGTGACCGACGCCATGCCGGCATCGGTCGCCGACCGGGTCACCGGCGTGCTCACCGAGGCGGTCCGGCGGGGCACCGGCCAGCAGGCCAAGATCGGGCGCACCACGGCAGGCAAGACCGGGACCACCGAGGCGCACCACGACGCCTGGTTCGTCGGCTACACCGAGGAGATCGTGGCGGCCGTGTGGATCGGCTTCCCGGAGGGCAACCGGCCGCTGATGGCGCCCTACACGCCGTACACCATCACCGGCGGCACCTGGCCGGCGCAGGTGTGGAGCCGGTTCGCCATCGGCGCCCTCAGCGGGGTGCCCTACGGCGAGCTGACCACCGCCGGCGCCGACGACCTGGTGGCGGTGGAGATCGACACGTCCACCGGCTTCCTCGCCGGCCCGCTGTGCCCCCGCAGCAGGGTGGCGACGATCCACCTCGACCCCGACGCGGTGCCGACCATCGTCTGCCCGATCCACAACCACGGGGGCACGGCCGAACCGGGCACCGTCCCCGACGTGGGCGGGGAGCCGCTCGACCACGCGGTCGCCCTGCTGGAGGCATCCGGCTACGAGGTGGCGCTCTCCTGGGCCGACGCCCCCGGCCGCACCCCCGGGGCGGTGCTGTTCCAGGTGCCGGCCGCCCAGACCGCCCTCGACACCGGGTCCCGGGTGTCGATCACCCTGGCCGGCCCCGAGCCGGGCACCGCGGTGCCCGACGTGCTGGGCATGGACGTGGAGGCGGCCCGGGACGCCCTGCAGGCCGCCGGCCTCGCGGTGGTGGTCCGGGTCGAAGCGGAGAGCGACCCCGCCGACGCCCTGGCCCGGGCCGGGCTGGTGTGGGCGCAACAGCCGTCTGCCGGGGCCGAGCCCTCCGGACCCGTCACGGTCTGGGCCAATCCCGCCGACGTCGTCGACCCCTGACCCTCATCCCCGCCGCAGCACGAACCTCCAGGGGCGATCCACCTCGCGCGTGATCCCCACTCTCGGCCCCGCATCCACCGACCGGGGAGGCGAGACCGGCGGCTCGAGCGACAACGGGGCCTCGAACAGCGACGCCCCGTCCCACTCCCCGCCCACCCCGAGCGCCTGCGCCAGCTTGCCGGGGCCGTCGGTCAGGTGATCGCGGCGGCCCCGCCGCCGCTCCATCACCTCGACGCCCTCGGCCGGCGATCCCGCCCGCAGCAGCACCGCCGCCGGAGCGCCCTCCGGACCGGTGACCACGTTCATGCACCAGTGGATGCCGTAGGAGCGGTACACGTACAGGCGGCCGGGCGGCCCGAACATGGCGGCGTTGCGGGCGGTCCGGCCCCGGTGGGCGTGGCTGGCGGGATCGTCCGCCCCGCCGTAGGCCTCCACCTCGGTCAGCACCACGGCGGTGCGCTCGCCGCCGATCCCGGTGGTGAAGCGGCAGCCCAGCAGGGCGCGGGCGGCGACGTCGACCGGCCCCGCCAGGACGTCCCGGATGCCCCCGGTCACCCGGTGAGGTGCAGCAGCAGCGCCTTGAAGGCGTGCATGCGGTTCTCGGCCTGGTCGTAGATGCGGCTGCGAGGATGGTCGGCCACCCCGTCGGTGACCTCGTCGCCGCGATGGGCCGGCAGGCAGTGCAGGAAGATCGCCTCGGGGCCGGCCAGGGCGAACAGCGCCTCGTCCACGCGGTACGGCTCGAACCGGGCCCGCCGTACGGCCGCTTCGTCCTCCTGGCCCATCGACGCCCACACGTCCGTGTAGACGGCGTCGGCCCCCCGCACCGCCTCGGCGGGGTCGCCGGTCACCACGATCTCGGCGCCGCCGGTGGCGCCTGCCCGCGCCGCCGCCAGCATCGCCTCCGGTGGCTCGTGGCCTGCGGGACCTGCGATGCGCACGCTCACGCCCATCATGGCGCCGGCGATCATCAGCGAGGTCGCCACGTTGTTGCCGTCGCCGATGAAGGCGACCGTGGCGCCCTGCAGCGGCCTCGCCTCGGCGAGGGTCTGCAGGTCGGCCAGCGCCTGGCAGGGGTGCTCCAGGTCGGAGAGGAGGTTCACGACGGGAGCGTCGGCCACCGCCGCGATCGCCTCCAGATTGCGGTGGTCGAACACCCGCAGTGCCAGCACGTCCAGGTAGCGGTCCAGCACGGCCCCGACGTCGGTCACCGCCTCGCGCTTGCCCAGGCCGATCTCGTCGTTCTTGAGCACGTAGGGCTTCATCCCCAGGTCGTTGGCGGCCACCTCGCAGGACACCCGGGTGCGCAGCGATGGCTTCTCGAAGAACAGCCCCACGTTGACGCCGGGGCGCGACCCGGCCACCGACGCCCGGTCGGCCTTGACGGCGGCCGCCAGGTCGAGGACGGCGGCGAGGCCGTCACGGCCCAGGTCGGCGACGTTCACGAAGTCCATGTCAGCCTCCTCGCAGCCGGCCCTTCAGGCGGGCGGCCACCGCCTCGGCGACGGCCGTCCGCAGCGGAGCGACCTCCTCGTCGGTGAGGGTCCGCTCCGGGTCGCGCACGGTGAGGCGCACGGCCAGGCTCTTGCGGCCCTCGTCGAGCGGCCCCCCGGTGAAGACGTCGAACAACTCGGCCGACTCCACCGTCGGGCCGCCCGCCTCTGCGACCACCGCCAGCAGGTCGGCGGCGGCCGCCTGCTCCGGCAGGTCGAAGGCGAGGTCGAACACCACCGGCGGCATGGCGCTCGGCACGTCGAAGCCGGTGCCGGGCGCCATCGCGGCGAGTGCCCCCAGGTCGATCTCGCCGGCGGCCACCCGGCCGGCCACGTCGAAGCGCGCCGCCACCGACGGGTGGATCTCCCCCACCACGCCCACCGGCGCCCCGCCGGCCATCGCGACGGCGCACCGCCCGGGATGGAAGGCGGGGTCGGTGCGCTGCTCCACCGAGGGCTCCACCCCCAGCGCCCGGGCCAGCGTCTCCCACACCCCGACGGCGTCGGTGGCGTCGAAGTCGCCCCGCCCGGAGCCCTCCCACGGGAGCCCGGGCCGGGGCCCGGCGGCGACGAAGGCCAGGTGGTGGGGCTGGTCGGGCAGGTCCCCGTCGCCGGCGAGGAACACCAGGCCCGTCTCGAACAGCGCCGCGGCGGCGGCGTGCCGCTTCTGGTTCACCCGGAGCCCGCGCAGCAGGCCCGGCAGCAGGGTGGTGCGCAGCACCCCCTCCTCCTCGTTGAGCGGGTTGCGGATGGCGACCCCGCCGCTGCGGGGGTCGTCGTCGCCGGCGCCGAGGGCGGCCAGGTCGTCGGGGGCCACGAAGGAGAAGTTCATCACCTCGCTGTACCCGGCGCCGACCATGGCCGACGCGGCCCTGCGCAGCCGGCGCTGGACGGGGGTGAGGCCGCCGCCGGGACCGCGGGGCAGTGACGCCGGGATGTTGTCGAACCCGTACAGCCGGGCGATCTCCTCGACGAGGTCGGCCGGGCGGGTGACGTCGGGGCGGTAGGTGGGCACCGTCACCCTGAACGGCCCGTCGCCCTCGACCTCGAACCCGAGCCGGGTGAGGATGCCGGTGATCTCGGCGGCGGGGATCTCCACCCCGAGGAGGCGGGCGGCCTCGCCCGCCGGCAGGTCCACCACGGCCCGCTCGACGGGCTCGGGGTAGACGTCGATGAACCCGGGGGCGATCTCGGCGCCTGCGAGCTCCGCCATCAGACGCGCCGCCCTGGCGGAGGCGGCCGGGGGCAGCTCGGGGTCCACGCCCCGTTCGAAACGCGCCGACGCCTCCGACCGCAGCTTCTGCCGCCAGCCGGTCAGCAGCACGTGCGGCGCCGAGAAGTGGGCCACCTCCAGCAGCACCCGGGTGGTGTCGGGCAGCACCTCTGAGTCCTCGCCGCCCATCACCCCGGCCAGCGCCAGGCCCTCCTGCGGCGAGGCCACCAGCAGGTCCTCGGTGCTCAGGGCCCGGTCCACCGAATCCAGCGTCACCAGGTGCTCGCCCTCGGCGGCCCGCCGGATGACGAGCGTCTCGTCCGGCACGCGGTCCTGGTCGAAAGCGTGCAGCGGCTGGCCCAGCTCCAGGGTGACGTAGTTGGTGACGTCCACCACGTTGTTGATGGGCCGCACCCCGGCGTCGCGGAGCCGCAGCCGCATCCACAGCGGCGACGGGGCGATGGCGACGCCGCGGATCTCGCGGGCGGTGAAGCGGGGGCACCGTTCGTGATCCTCGACCACCACCGTGGCGGTGGTCGGCGGGCCGCTCTCGGTGATGCCGATCTCCGGGGCGCGCAGCGGCAGCCCGTAGAAGGCGGCCAGGTCGCGGGCCACGCCGTACACCGACATCGCATCCGGGCGGTTGGGGGTGATCTCCAGGTCGAACACGACGTCGGGGTACGGCAGCGTCGTAGCGAAGTCGGTGCCGTTGGGGGCGTACCCCTCGCCCAGCACCAGGATGCCGTCCCCCTCATCGCCCAGGCCGAGCTCGGTCTCGGAGCAGATCATGCCCGGCGACGGGACGCCCCGAATGGTGCGCTCCCCCACCTCGAAGCCGCCCGGCAGCACGGCGCCGGGCAGCGCCAGCGGCACCACGTCGCCGGCCTCGAAGTTCCACGCTCCGCACACCACCGTGTGCGGGCCGGTGCCGATGTCGCAGGTGGCCACCCGCAGCTTGTCGGCGTTGGGGTGCGGCACCACCTCGGTGACGGTGGCGACGACGACCCCGCTGAACCCCGCCTCGAGCACCTCCCAGCCCTCCACTTCGAGCCCGATGCGGTTGAGGACGTCGTCGAGCTCCTCGGCGGCCTCGGTGGGGAGATCCACGTACTCCTGCAGCCAGCGGAGGGAGACGATCATCGGAACTGCCTCAGCACGCGCAGGTCGGGGTCGAAGAAGAACCGCAGCTCGGGGATGCCGTAGCGGATCATCGCCAGCCGCTCGATGCCCACCCCGAAGGCGAAGCCGGACACCGCGGAAGGGTCGTAGCCGACGGCGGCGAGCACGTTGGGGTCGACGACACCACAACCGAGCAGCTCGATCCAGCCGGTGTGGCTGCAGGTGCGGCAGCCCGAGCCGTCGCAGGCGAAGCACGAGGCGTGCATCTCGGCCGACGGCTCGGTGAACGGGAAGAAGTGGGGCTGGAAGCGGACCGAACGCCCGGCGCCGAAGAACTCGTTGGCGAAGTGCTCCAGGGTGCCCTTCAGGTCGGCGAAGGTGATGGCGTCGTCCACCGCCAGGCCCTCCATCTGGTGGAACACCGGCGTGTGGGTGGCATCGGTGGTGTCCCGGCGGTAGGTGCGCCCGGGTGACACGATGTACACGGGCGGCGGGTGCTGCTCCATGTAGCGGGCCTGCACCGGGCTGGTCTGGGTGCGCAGCAGCACCCCCTCGGGGTCGTCGCCCCACTCCACGTAGAGGGTGTCGCTGTCGAACCGCGACGGATGGGTGGTCGGGGTGTTGAGGGCGTCGAAGTTGTAGTAGGCGGTCTCCACCTCGGGGCCGTCCGCCACGGAGTAGCCGAGCGCCATGAAGATGTCGACGATCTCGTCCCACACCTGCCGCACCAGGTGGCGCGTGCCGCGGGCCGGCGCCCGGCCCGGCAGCGTCATGTCGATCCGCTCCCCGGCGAGCCTCGCCTCCTCGGCGGCGCCCGCCAGGTCCGCCCGCCTGGCCTCGATCGCCGCCTCCAGCGCGGTCTTGACCTCGTTGATGGCGCGGCCGAGGTCCTTGCGCTGCTCCTGGGGGACGTCCTTGAGGCCGCGGCGGGCCTCCATGACCGGCGAGCCGGGCCCGACCACCTCGGCCTCGAGCGCGGCGAGGGCGTCGAGGTCGGCGACGGCGTCCAGCCGCCCGAGCGCCTCGGCCTCGATCTCACGCAACCGGTCGGCAGAGCTCATGAGCGGGGAGGTTAGTCCGTGGCGGTGGCGCTTCAGCGGGGCCCTGCGGCCAGCTCGTACGCCACGATCGCCCCCGCCACGGCGGCGTTGAGGCTCTCGGTGCCGCCCGGCATGGGGATGGTCACCGCCAGGTCGGCGGCGGCGACGACGCCGCTCTCCAGCCCCACCGCCTCGTCGCCGACGAGGACCGCGGCGGGGCCGATGCCTGCCAGCGCCGAGAGCGGCTCGCCGCCGGACACCACGGTGGCCACCAGCGCCCTCCCTGCGCCCCTCAGATCGGCGGGGACGGCGGCACGGCCCACCGGCGCCCTCCAGTGGCCCCCGGCAGCGGCGCGCAGCACCTTGGGCGACCAGGGGTCTGCGGTGCCGGGCCCGGCGGCGAAGCCCATGCCGAAGGCCGCCGCGGTGCGCAGCAGCGTCCCGGCGTTGCCGGGGTCGCCGACGCCCCACGCCGCCAGGAGATGGCCGGTCTCCGGGAGCCCCTCGTCGGGGATCACGATCACGGCGACGGGGCTCTGGGGGGTGTCGGTGGTGGAGAGGCGGGCCAGCACCTGGGCCGTCACCGGCACCCACTCGGCGCCGCAGGCCCCGGCGGCGCGCCGCGACCCGTCGTCGTCGGGGAGCCCGAACACCGCCTCGACGGCGGCTCCGCCGCCGACGGCCTCCTCGAGGGCCTTGGGGCCCTCCAGGATCGTGTGCCCGGCCGCCAGGCGGCCGCGTCGGCGGTGCAGCCTGGCCACCGCCGCCACCCGCGCGTTGCGCGGGGAGCCGATGACCCCGGCCGGCTCAGGCGTCGAGGGCCCCCGACGCCTTGACCAGCTCGCCGAAGGCGGACGGGTCGTTGACGGCGAGGTCGGCCAGCATCTTGCGGTCCACCTCGATCTCCTTGGCCTTCAGGCCGGCCATGAGACGCGAGTACGTGGTGCCGTGCTGGCGAGCCGCTGCGTTGATGCGGGTGATCCACAGCTTGCGGAACTCGCCCTTGCGAGCGCGCCGGTCGCGGTAGGCGTCCTGCATCGCGTGCATGACCTGCTCGTTGGCGGCCCGGTACCGGCGGCCGCGCGACCCCTTGTAGCCGGAGGCGCGGTCGAGGACCTTGCGGCGCTTCTTCTTCGAGTGGATCGATCGCTTGACGCGTGCCACAGTGCCCCTCCTAGCCGTTCAGCATCCGGCGGACGCGCTTGCGGTCCCCGGACGCCACGTCCTTGGTGCCGGCGAGACGCCGGAGCCGGGTGCCCGGCTTCTTCTCGGCCTTCATGTGCACCTTGGCGGCCCGCTCGTGGCGGATGCGGCCGGTGCCGGTCTTCTTGAAGCGCTTCGCGGCGGAGCGCCTCGTCTTCATCTTCGGCATGTCGTCCTCTTGCTACTCGTCGTCGGTGACGGCGTCGTCGCCCTGCGCCTCCGGCGACCGCTTCACTGGCGCCAGCTGCATCGTCATGTTCCGCCCCTCCATCTTGGTGGGGATCTCGACGGTGCCGTACTCGGCGACGTCGTCGGCGAGCCGCTGCAGGATCTCCCTCCCGATCTCGGGGTGGGTGACCTCGCGGCCCCGGAACATCATCGTGACCTTGACCTTGTCGTGCTCCTGGAGGAACTCGATCGCCCGCCTCATCTTGACCTGGTAATCGTGCTTGTCGATCTTGGGCCGGAACTTGACTTCCTTGATGATGGTCTTGGACTGCTTCTTGCGGGCTTCGCGCTGCTTCACGGACTGCTCGTACTTGTACTTGCCGTAGTCCATGAGGCGGCAGACCGGCGGCCTGGCCTCGGGGGCGACCTCCACGAGGTCCAGCCCCAGCTCACGTGCGAGCCAGCGCGCCTCGTCGATGGACCGAACCCCGATCTGCTCCCCATCGGGAGCCACCACCCGGACCTCGCGGGCCCGGATCCGGTCGTTCACCCTGAGTTCCTGTGCGATCGTCATCCTCCTCGAGATGGCCAAAAGAAAGACGGCAGGGTGCTGCCGTCTCCGTGGGTTCGGACCTCGGCGCACCCATGGTGGCCGGGTGGGAGGCAGCGCCTCCGCTTGTCTACGCTCGGTTGTCGGCCAGGAGTATATGGCCCGGGGCCGCCCCAGGCAACGTCACGGCGCCCCCACTCCCCCGTCCCAGGGGCGCCCCCGATCGTCGAACAGCACCCCCTGCGGGTCGGGGCGCACCACCCGGGGCACGCCGCTCCACACCAGGTCGTCCATGAACACCCACGACCGCCGGTGGATCGCCGACGGGCCCAGCCAGTGGAGGGCGGCGCGGTGGTCCGGGCTCGGGTAGCCCTTGTTGCCGTCGAAGCCGTAGGCCGGGTAGTGGGCGGCCTCCTCCCGCATCAGGCGGTCGCGGCTCACCTTGGCCAGGATCGAGGCGGCGGCGATCGACAGGCAGGTGGCGTCGCCCTTCACCACGGTCTCTGCGATCCCGCCCCCGACGAAGTCCCAGGGGCCGTCCAGCAGCGCCCGGTCGGGCCGCAGGCCCAGGCCCTCGACCGCCCGGCGGGCCGCGGTCCGCTGCGCCTCGGCCATCCCCATCGCGTCGCACTCCTCGAACGACGCGTACCCGACGGCCCACGCCTGGCACCACCCCGCCACCCGTTCGAAGAGCGCCTCGCGCTCGGCTTCGGTCAGCATCTTGGAGTCGCGCACCTTGTACACCCGCCGGTCGCGGGGCAGCACGGCCGCCCCCACCGCGAGCGGTCCCGCCCACGCCCCCCGGCCCACCTCGTCGAGGCCCACGACCGCGTCGGCCCCGGCCTCCCACAGGGCCCGCTCGCGGGCCAGGCCGGGGGCGCTGCGCTTGAGCGCCTTGCGCAGGGTGGGCACCGGGTCGGTCACGCCAGGATCGTACCGACGGGGCGCCCGCCGTCCCCAGCCACCGGCGGGTATGGTCGGCGCATGGCCCCGGAGATCGCCCTCCGCGCAGCGGTGCCCGGCGAGGCCGACGCGCTCGCCGAGGTGTCCCGGCGGGCGTTCGACTCCGACCTCGGCCTCAGCGGCTCCCCCGGCCCCGGCGGGCCTCCCGGCTACGACGACCCCGGCTGGCAGCACCGCATGATGCGGGCCGGGGACTACTGGGTGATCGTCGCCGACGGCGCCCCCGTGGGCGGGGCCATCGTCTTCGACGCCGGCGGGGGCTCCTACGAGTTGGGCCGCATCTTCGTGGACCCGGCGGTGATGCGGCGCGGCATCGGCACCCGCGCCGTCGCCCTGCTCGAGGAGCGCTACCCCGATGCGGCCAGGTGGATCCTCGACACCCCGGAGTGGAACGCCCGCACCGGGGCGTTCTACGAGCGCATCGGCTTCACCCGGTACGGGTCGCTGACGCTGGAGGACGGCACCCGGCTGACCCTGTACGAGAAGCGGGCCGACCGGCTGTTCTGAGGCGCCTCAGCCGAGGTCGATGTCGTGGCCCATCTTGGTGGCCTTGGTCTGCAGGTAGGCGCGGTTGGCGGGCGTGGCACCGGCCTGCAGCGGCACCTGCTCGGTCACCCGGAGGCCGTGCCCTTCGAGCCCGGCACGCTTGGCGGGGTTGTTGGTGAGCAGCCGCATCGTGGTGACGCCCAGGTCGGCCAGGATCTGCGCCCCGGTGCCGTAGTCGCGGGCGTCCACCGGTTCGCCCAGGTCGAGATTGGCCTCCACCGTGTCGCGGCCCTGCTCCTGCAGCACGTAGGCCGCCAGCTTCTTCTCCAGCCCGATGCCCCGGCCCTCGTGCCCCCGGCAGTACAGGAGCACGCCTTCGCCCGCCGCGGCGATCATCCGCATGGCCATGCCCAACTGCTCGCCGCAGTCGCAGCGGAGGCTGCCGAAGACGTCGCCGGTGAGGCACTCCGAGTGCACCCGCACCAGCACGTCCTGCTTGCCGGCGACATCGCCCATGACGAGGGCGACGTGCTGGGTGCCGTCCACCTCCGATTCGAAGCCGATGGCCCGGAACTCGCCGTGGACGGTGGGGATGCGGGCCTCCGACAGGCGCCGCACCAGGCGCTCGCTGCGCCGCCGGTAGGAGATCAGGTCGGCGATGCTCACCAGCAGCAACTCGTGCTCCTTGGCGAAGCGCTCCAGGTCGGGCAGGCAGGCGACGCTGCCGTCGTCGTTGACCACCTCGCACAGCGCCCCCACCGACGCGAGCCCGGCCAGGCGGGCGAGGTCCACTGCGGCCTCGGTGTGGCCGGCCCGCACCAGCACGCCGCCCGGCACCGCCCGGAGCGGGAACACGTGGCCGGGCCGGGCGAGGTCGGCGGGATGCGTGGCCGGGTCCACCAGCGCCCGGATGGTCGCCGCCCGGTCGGCGGCGGAGATGCCGGTCGAGGTGCCCGGCGTGTAGTCCACCGACACCGTGAACGCGGTGCCGTGGGGGTCGGAGCCCGGCGGCACCATCAAGGGCAGGTTGAGCAGGTCGGCCCGCTCGCCGCTCATGGGGACGCAGATGAGCCCGCTGGTGTAGCGGACCATGAACCCGATCTTGTCGGCGTCCACCGCCTCGGCGGCGATGATGAGATCGCCTTCGTTCTCCCGGTCCGCGTCGTCCACCACCACGACGAACTCGCCGCGGCGGATCGCCTCCAGCGCCTCGGGGATCTCGGCGAAGGTCATGTGCGCTCCTCGGACTCCTCGATACGGCTCATTCTGGCCCAGTCTCGCACTCGACCCGCAGGTCGGGGCCGAGGCGCTCCACCGACACGATGCGCACCGGCACTGCATCGGCCAGCGTGGCGAAGACGCCGCCGAAGGCGGGCCTCCCCACGCCGCCGCCGACGAGTCCGGCGACGTGCGCCACGATCCGGTCGACGAGGCTCTCCCGCAGCAGCGCGGACGCCAGCGTCGGGCCTCCCTCCACCATCAGGTCCACGATGCCGGCCTCCCCCAGGGTGCGGAGGGCGACCGGCAAGTCGACGGTGCCGCCGCCGCCGGGCTCGAGGACGATGGGGTCCCGCCCCATCACCGTGCGGTCCGCGGGGATGGGGCGCGTCCCGGCGACGATCACCGGTATCGGCTGCGGGCCGTCGTACCCCTCGAGGCGCACGTCGAGCGAGGGATCGTCCGAGAGCACGGTGCCGGCGCCCACCATCACGGCGTCGGAGCGGCTCCGCAGCGCGTGGCCGTCGCGGCGGGCGTCGGGGCCGGTGATCCATCGCGAGGTGCCGTCGGCGCCGGCCACCTGGCCGTCGAGGGTCATCGCCACCTTCAACGTGACGCGCGGCCTGCCGGTGCGCCGATGGTGGAAGTACCCCGGGTCGAGCGCCTCGGCCTCGGCGGCGGCCACGCCCACCTCCACCTGGAGCCCGGCCGCCTCGAGGTCGGCGGCGCCGCCCCCCGCCACGCGGGGATCGGGATCGAGGGCGCCGATGACGACGCGGGCGGCGCCGGAGGCGAGGATCGCCCCGGTGCAGGGCGGGGTGCGGCCGTGGTGGCGGCAGGGCTCCAGCGTGGCGACCACCGTGCCGCCGGCGGCGCGCTCGCCCGCCTCGGCCAGGGCCAGGGCCTCGGCGTGGGGCCGGCCCGGGCCCTCGTGGAACCCGCGGCCCACGACGGCGCCGGAGGAGTCGAGCACCAGGGCGCCGACCCGGGGGTTGGGATGCGGCATCGCCGGCGACGCGAGGGTGATCGCCTCCAGCATCGCCTGCCGATCGTCCACGGGAACCTCCACTCGCCCGCCCGGCAGCGGGGCGGCGGGGAGTCTACCGGCGGCGCGAGCGCCGCCCCGGGCCGGGGGTCACCCGGCGCGGCGGTCGATGCGGAAGGCGGAGCCGGTCTCGCTCTTGGCGTGCTCCTTCATCTCCGACGCCACCGCAGACGCCTCCCAGGCGTTGGTGAAGGTGCGGCGCAGGTTGGTGGCGACCCCCATCGACAGCGACACGATCGGGAAGGCGTGGCGCTCGCCGCGCCGGTCGATCACCTCGACGTAGCCCCGCAGGGCGTCCTGGGGGTCGTAGAGGTCGAGGATGCCGTCGTCGAAGTGGTCCACCACCGTCTTGCAGTAGCGCTCCACGTCGTCGGGCGACATCACCATGATGAAGTCGTCGCCGCCGACGTGGCCCACGAAGCACGACGGGTCGCCCACCTCCACGGCTGCCTCGACGAGGGTGTTGGCGGCGAACTTGATGACGTCGTCGCCGCGCATGAAGCCGTAGTGGTCGTTGTACGCCTTGAAGTTGTCCAGGTCGGCGTAGACGATCGCCAGGGGGTCGCCGGTCAGCACCCGGCGGTCCAGTTCCTCGGAGATGCGGAAGTTGCCGGGCAGGCCGGTCAGCGGAGACAGGTCGCGCATGGCCTTCGACCTCCGCAGCACCGTCCCCACCCGCGCCAGCAGTTCCTCGATGGCGAACGGCTTGGCCACGTAGTCGTCGGCTCCCGCGGCGAGGCCGGCGACCCGGTCCTCGGTGAGCGCCTTGGCGGTCAGCAGGATGACGGCGGTGTTGGCGGTGGTGGGGGTGGTGCGGAGGCGGCGGAGCACCTCCATGCCGTCGATGCCGGGCATCATGATGTCCAGGATCACCATGTCGGGCGGTTCGGCGAGGGCGCGCTCGATGCCTTCGACGGCCCCGGAGGCGCTCTCGACCCCGTAGCCCTCGAGTTCCAGGTTCACCCGCACGAACTGGACGACGTCCGGGTCGTCGTCGATGATCAGGATGCGTTCGCTCATTCGTCTCCGACGGCGGCTCGGAGTTCCGCCACGGCCGCCACCGGGTCGGGCGCCCGGAAGATGGCCGTTCCCGCCACGAAGGCATCGGCGCCCGCGTGCCGCGCCGCCACCGCCGTGACGGGGGTGATCCCGCCGTCGACCTCGATATCGGCACGCAACCCGTGGGAGTCAACCCACTTTCTCGCCGCCTCCACCTTGGGCAGGGCCTCGGCGATGAACCCCTGCCCCCCGAAGCCCGGGACCACGGTCATCACGAGCAGCAGGTCGCACAACTCCACGAACGGCTCCACCGCCTCGAACGGCGTCGCCGGGTTGAGCACCAGGCCGAAGTCGAGCCCCGCGTCGGCCGCCCGGCGGGCCGCCTCGGTGGGGTCGGGCAGCACCTCGATGTGACAGGTGACGAGGTCGGCTCCGGCCGCCTTGAGCGGCTCGAACAGCGACACCGGGTTGGTCACCATGAGGTGGCAGTCGAAGTACAGCTTCGTCGTCGCCCGCAGCGACTCGATCACCGGCATCCCGAACGAGAGGTTGGGGACGTAGTGGCCGTCCATGACGTCCACGTGGAGGAAGTCCACGTGGTCCTCGATGCGAGCCACCTCGTCGGCCAGGTGGGCGAAGTCGGCGGCGAGGAGCGAAGGGGCGATCTTGGCGGGTTCCATCACGATGGCGAGTGTATCCCGGCGGGCGCCGCCGGAGGCGGTACCCCCGGCGCCGGGGCGGCGGCCCCTAGGCTCGGGAGCCGAGGAGGTCGGCATGGATCGATACCGCATCCCGCCGGGCGCCGCGGTCCGCCTCGGCGCCCTCCCCACCCGCGACGACGGGGGGATGGACAAGCACGAGGGCAAGCAGCGCCTGAAGGAGTTGAACGAGCGGCTCGAGGCGCTGCAGGAGATGCTGTACGCCGAGGGCAAGCACAAGGTGCTCGTGGTGCTACAGGCCACCGACACCGGCGGCAAGGACGGCACCATCCGCCACGTCTTCGACGGCACCAACCCCCAGGGGGTGAAGGTGGCGTCGTTCAAGCGTCCCACCGAGCGCGAACTGGCCCACGACTACCTGTGGCGGGTCCACGCCCACACCCCGGGGAACGGCGAGATCGTCATCTTCAACCGCAGCCACTACGAGGACGTGCTGGTGGTGCGGGTGCACGGCCTGGTGCCGCCGGAGCGGTGGTCGAAGCGCTACGCCCACATCGAGGCGTTCGAGCGGATGCTGGCCGACGAGGGCACCACGATCCTGAAGTTCTTCCTCCACATCTCCGCCGGGGAGCAGGCCGAGCGGCTCCAGGCCCGCCTCGACGACCCGACGAAGCACTGGAAGTTCAGCGTGGGCGACCTCGCGGAGCGCAAGCGGTGGGACGACTACCGGGCGGCGTTCGAGGAGATGCTGTCGCGCACCAGCACCGAGCACGCCCCGTGGTACGTGGTGCCGGCCGACCGCAAGTGGTACCGCAACCTCGTGGTGGCCACGGTGCTGGTGGAGGCGCTCGAGGGCCTGGGGATGTCGTACCCGGAGCCGGAGGACGACCTCAGCGGCGTCGTCATCGAGTAGGGCGATCCCTCCCGGGCGTCGCTCAGGCCCCGGCTTCGGCGGCGGTCTCGAAACGGGCCGGCTCACCGCGGCGGCCCCGCATCCAGTCGGCGGCCGCCATCGGGCCCTTGCCGGACGGCTGCACGATGCGCAGAGCGACCGCCCCGTCCCGGGTGCCGAGCACGACGTCGGCCCCCCGCAGTTCGGCGACTCCCGGCTCCGGGCCGGCGTCCGCCGGTGCCGCCGCCATCAGTTTGACGCGCTGCCCGCCGACGGCGCCCCATGCGCCCGGCTTGGGGGCGAACGCCCGCACCGCCCGCAGCACCGCCCGCGCCGAATGGTGCACCGGGTCGACGAACGCCTCCGCGGTGTGGACCTTGCCGGCGGCGGTGGCCGCGGCGTCGTCCTGCGCCGCCGCAGTGCACGACCCCTCGACGATGCCCGGCAGCGTGTCTGCCAGCAGCCGCGCCCCCAGCGCCGCCAGGCGGGCGGTGAGGGTGCCGCCGGTGTCGGCCGCCCGGATCGGGGTCGCGGCGGTGGCGTAGACGGGCCCGGTGTCGAGGCCCTCGTCCAGGCGCATGATCGACACCCCGGTGGCCTCGTCGCCGGCGAGGATCGCCCGCACCACCGGGCTGGCGCCCCGCCACCGCGGCAGCAGCGAGAAGTGAACGTTCACGAACCCCCGCGCCGGCACCTCCAGCAGCGCCGGCTTGAGCAGCTGCCCGTACGCGGCCACCACCGCCACGTCGGGAGCGAGGGAGCGGATCGCACCCGGGTCGGCCGAGGCCCGGTCGGGCTGGGCCACCGGCAGGCCCCACGCCTCGGCGGCCACCTTCACCGGCGGCGGCTGGGGCCGCTTGGACCGGCCGCGGGCCCGGTCCGGCTGGGTGACGACCAGCGGGACCTCGGCCACGTCGAGCAGGGCGGCGAGCACCGGCACCGCCTCGGCGGGCGTGCCGTAGAAGACGGCGGTGGTCACGGCGTCCCCCGCGACCAATCCTCCCGGCGCATGGCCCGCAGCGCCTGGTTGCGGACCCGGCGCGGCAGCCGGTGCAGCAGCACGATGCCGTTGACGTGGTCGATCTCGTGCTGGAGCACCCTGCCGAGCAGCTCGTCGCCGGCGTACTCGATCTCTTCGCCGTCGAGGTTCAGCCCCCTGGCGCGGGCATACGCTGCCCGCTCGATCGGCCAGTAGCGCTCCGGCACCGAGAGGCACCCCTCGTCGAACACCCACTCCCCCTCGGTCTCCAGCATCACCGGGTTGATCAGGTGGTGCTGCCCGTCCCCCACATCCCAGACGACCACCTGCAGCGGGATGCCGATCTGAGGAGCGGCGAGGCCCACCCCGGGGGCGTCGTACATGGTCTCGAACATGTCGTCGACGAGGCGGCGGATGTCGTCGTCGATGTCGGTGACCTCGGCGGCGGGGCTCCGCAGCACGGGGTCGGGGTACACGCGGATGGGGAAGATGGCCACGCGGCGAGACTAGTGGAGCCCGGGGTGCCTCAATCGACCAGCAGGCCGCCGGCGACGGCGATCTCGCCGATCTGGCCGCGGTGCTCTGCTTCGTGCTGGCACAGGTGGTGGATCACCCACGCCGGGCTGACGTCGTAGCCGGGCAGCGCCCGCACCCGGTGCAGGCCCGCCTCGTCCATGTCGCGGAGGGCGTAGAGGAGGCGCGCCCGCACCGCGTGCAGCCGGGTGAGGTGGGTATCGAGGCTCTCTCCCGCAGCCACCGCCAGCCGCCCCCCGGCGTCCCGGTGGTCGTGGGGGAACAGCCGCAGGAACTCGCCGGGCGGTTCGGTGCCGAGGATGTCGGCGTACAGCCAGTCGAGTTCGATGATCGCCAGGTGGTACAGCAGCGAGCCGATGGTGTTGCCGCCCCACGGCGGCACCCAGTCGGGGGCGTCGTCGCCGAGACGCTCCACCAGGGCGACGGTGCGGTCCCTGGCGTCCTCGAGCGCCCACAGCGCGGCCCCGACGGCCGGGTGGTAGCCGTCGAGCGGCTCGGGCACGTGCAGGGGGCGTTCGTCCATCGGAGGGAGGGTAGGCGTCCGGGTCGCGTTCGGCCGGGACGCCGCGGCTCGCCGTCGTGCGAGAAGAGGTGGTGCGAGC
>JAHLKU010000100.1 GCA_020444505.1 Actinomycetota bacterium
GGCGGCGGTGTCCTCGGTGGTGGCGTCGTCGTCGCCGCACGCCGCTACCGCCAGCGTCAGCACGGCGACCAGGGCGAGCGCCCTCTTCCATCGATACAGCACGGAATCCCCTCCATGAGACAAGGCCGGAGACCGTACCAGCGGTGGCCGCGCTACGCCGGACCCCCGTCACCGACGGGTAGCCTCCGCGCAGGGCCAGCAAGGGGGCGAGATGGGCGACGACCGCACCGCCGGGAGGAAGCAGCGCCGGCGGGCCTACACCGAGGCGGCCGAGCGTCTCGGTGTCTCCCTCGGCGGCCGGGTCGCCGGGGCGAGCCTCAAGGGCGAGGTGGGCGGCCTCACCGTGCGGGTCACCCTGACGGCAGGGGAGGACGTCCCCACCCACACCCAGTACCGGGTCCGGTACCCGTCGCTGGGACTCGGGCTGAAGGTCCGCAAGAGGTATCCCGGCTCCGACCTGGCGGCGCGCACCTGGGCCAGGCACCGGGCCGTCACCACCGGCGACCCGGAGTTCGACGAGACGTACGACACCCGGGCCAAGCAGCCGGACCGGGCGGCGGTGCTGCTCGACCGGGCCCGCCGGGAGGCCGTCTCGGCGGCACTCGGCCTCGCCGCCTACCCACGGCTCTCCACCATCGGCGACGACACCCTGTACGTCGCCTGCGGTCCCGATCCCGACGCCGAGGAGATCGTCACCACGCTCCACACCCTCGTCGGGGCGGCAACGGCGCTCGCCGGGCGGTGACCGGCCCGGCCCCGATGGCTCAGCGCACCGTCACCCGCACGTCCACGACGGGGGTCACCCACACCGTGAACAGGGTGTCCCAGTACCCACGGCGGACCTCCACCAGGGGATCGAGCGGCACCGTCGCCGGATCCCTGCGGAACAGCCAGCGGGAGCCCTGCACCTCCACGGTCCCGCCCACCGGGCCCGACCCCGGGGCGGGCTCCACCGTCAGGCGGTAGGTCCGGGGGATGCTCGACGTCCGGGTCCTGATCACCCTGGTGCGCACCCCTGCCTGCACGTCGTGCACCTTCATGCCGCCGACGCTATCAGGCGGCGCCCGCCGCCCCTACCCGCCGTCGATGCCGCAGCCCTCGAGGGCCGCAGCGCGGTCCTCCCCGCCGTAGGTGACCCGCTGGTAGGCGGCCACCCAGCGGATCTCGACCCCCGCCATGTCGTCGCCGTGCGCAGGCATCCCGCCGTCGAGCGGCTTCGCCTCCGCCCCGTAGGTGGCGCCGTGCTCCGCCTCCCACCCCTCGGAACCGAGCGTGATCCACTCGATCTGGTCCTCGCAGTCGGGGAACGTCTGCAGCACCCCGGCGAGCGAGGGGCCCACCCCGCCCTGCCCGGCGGACCCGTGGCACGACGAGCACGAGTCGGCGTACACGGTGCGGCCCTCCCGGATGGGGTCGGTCCCGCCGTCGTCCGAGCCCCCGCACGAGGCGAGCACCAGCGCAGCGGCGAGGACGGAGGCTGCGGTGCGGCGGCGCATCCCGCCACGGTACCGGCCCGGGACCATGCCGGTCCACCGGTGTCCCTGCAGCGAGCGGTCCGACCCGGTACATTCACCCCGAGTTGCTCACGGGAGGGGAAACACTGATGAGCTCGTTTGCTCCGCGCGCGGGGCTGTCCGCCGCCGCCCGCATCACCTTCGCCGCCGGCCTGGTGCTGTTCGTCGTCACCATCGTCGTCGGCATCCTCAACGGCATCGACGTATGGGAGCCGCACCACGACACGCTGATGAGCCACGTGCACGCCGGCACCCTCGGGTGGATCACGCTCGGCGTGGCCGGCATCGGCTTTCTCATGTTCTCCACCGGGCGGGACGTGAGCGACGCCGAGCAGCGGCGCTCCGTCACACTCGCCTGGGTGGTCACCGGCGCCATCACCCTCTACGTCGCCGCCTTCTTCGCGGGCGACGCCGTCTTCGACGACCGCATCCAGCGCCCCATCGTGGGGACGGTCCTGTTCGTGGTCGTGGTGTGGTTCCTGGTGTGGCTGGTCGGCGCCTACCGGGCCTATGCCGACCGGAGCCCTGCCCGCCTCGGGTACCTGCTGTCGTGGATCTCGCTGATCGTCGGCTCGGTGTTCGGAGTGATCCTGGGCCTGTACCTCTCCAACGGCGAGGTCCCCGGCCTCGCCGACGACACCGCGGCCGCCGTCGCCGAGGCACACCCTCCGGCCATGGTGATCGGCTACCTGCTGCTCGCCGCCTTCGCCGCCATCGAGTGGCTCCTCCACGACGGCGGGCCCCGCCGGGCGCCCACCATCCAGATGTGGCTGCTGTTCGTGGCGGGCATCGTCATCAACATCGGGTTCATCAGCGGCCTCGAAGAGGAACTGGCCGGGCCGGCCAACGTGCTGATGATCGTCGCCGGCGTCATGTTGCTGTGGCGCTCCCGGGCGGTGCTCGCCCCCGCCGGGTGGAGGGGAGCCGGGGCCGGGATCTTCCCCCGGTTCAGCATGCTGTTCCTGGTGGTCTACCTGGTGCTGCTCACCGTGCTGGTGTCGTGGATCATCGGCGGGACCATCGACTTCGACGCCATGACCTCGTCGCAGCGGGGGTTGCTGCTCTCGTTCGACCACGTCATGTTCATCGGCGTGATGTCCAACGTGCTCTTCGGGGTGGTCGCCGGCGGGTTCGGCGAGGCCCGCAACCCGTTGGCCGACCGCATCCTCCTGTGGGGGGTCAACCTCGGCATCGCCGGGTTCGCCGTCGGCCTGATGACCGTCACGCCCGTGCTGAAGCGCATCTCCACCCCGATCATGGGCACGGCGCTGCTGGTGGGGATCGGCGCCTACCTGCTGGCGCTGCAGCGGGCCCGCGAGGCCTGACCGGCGCTCCGGCGGC
>JAHLKU010000101.1 GCA_020444505.1 Actinomycetota bacterium
ACGGTGCAGGCGGCCGGCGGCTGAGATGTGATCGCCGGCGCCGGGTAGGCGCCGGGTAGGCGCCGGCGGCGGCTACGGTGTACCTGCACACGCGATGACGCGTGCGGCGCCGGTCTTTGCTCCCCTCGTTCCGTCGAGCGAAGTCACCGCAGGCCCTCCCCAACCCGAGACGGCCCTGCGGGGTGTCCCCAACAGACGGTTCGAACGCTACGAAGGAGCAACACCATGTCCACCAACATCTACGTCGGCAACCTTGCCTTCTCGACCGATTCCGCCGGCCTGAAGGCCGCCTTCGCCCCCTTCGGCGACGTGAAGGACGCCCAGGTCATCGCCGACCGCGACACCGGCCGGTCCCGCGGATTCGGGTTCGTCGAGATGACCTCCGACGAAGAGGCCCGCAAGGCGATCGCGGAGCTCGACGGCTCGACCATCGACGGACGCCAGATCAAGGTCAACATCGCCAAGGAACGTTCCCGCTAGCACGGGACCACCGATCCGGACCGGGGGCTCCACGGCCCCCGGTCCCGCAGAATCCCATCGCAGGCCGCCCGGCGGGCGCCTGCGACGCACCGGCGGCGCGGCGCCGGAGACCGCCGAGCAGCCAAGGGGGTTCACGATGAGGAAGGCTCCGCAACCCACCGATCCCGGCAGGCAACGATGCCCCGACTGCGGCCATCCGAACCGGGAGCACCGCGGCGACGAGTGCACGGTCCCGCGCTGCACCTGCCTCCAGCGCCCACCGCCGCCGCGATCACAGAAGAATCCGAAGTAGCCGGCGAAGGGCATACACCGGCCCCTCCGGGAGGGAGACGACCATGGCGACGATCAGCCGAAGCGCTCTCGAGATGCTGGCCCTGGCGGTGACGCTGGTGGCCGGCTTCTTCTACTTCGACGAACTCGGCCGGCCCTGGCTGTTCTGGATGCTCTCCGCAGCCGTGGCCGTGTTCATCGTCGGGTGGCGCGGCAGGCGCAGGGTCCACCGTCTCCTGCAACGGCTCCGGTAGGTTCCGCCGCCCGGCCGGACGCGGCCTCTTGCGGCAACCGCCGGCGGCTACCCGGCCGACCGGGCCGCCATCGCCTCGGCGACGGCGAACGACGCCGCCTCCCGTTCCGTGTCGCCCGCCGCCATGGCCGAGCGCACGAACTGCAGCAGGTTGCCGGTGATCCAGAGGATCCCGACCACCTGGGCCTGGTCGCCGCTGACCCTCACCGCCACCGCCCGGTCCCCCAGGGCCGGGGCCTCGAGCTCCTCCACCGTGTCGAGCGAGCCCGGCTCCACCCCGGTGATCGCCGCCACCAGGGCGGTGTCGGTGAACGAGCCGGTCAGCAGGTCGAGCGCCGCATCGGCGCCGCCGGACCCCTCGAACAGGTGGGCGCCGGTCAGCAGCAGCCCGTTGGGGTCGCCGACGAAGGCCGAGAAGTGGCCGCCGAGGAACTCGCCGTCGACGTAGGCCTGCCGTTCCTCGGGGAAGGCCTCTGCCGGCCAGACGTCGTCGATGGTGAGCGCCTGGGCCGCCGGGTCGGCCACCGGGATCACCCACGGGTCCCCGGCCACCGTCACCAGCGCCGGCAGGTCGTCCATGGTGAACGCACCCACCGACGGCGCCTCGGTGGTCGTGGTGGTGGGCGCCTCCGTGGTGGTCGTCGGCGCCGCCGTCGTGGTCGCCGCCTCAGTCGTCGTGGTCGCTGCGGTCGTGGCCGATTCGTCGTCGTCGCCGCACGCCGCGGCGACGATCGCCAGTGCCACGAGCAGCGTGATCGCCTTGCGCATGCCCCACCTCCTCGGATGTGTCGGCCCCCCTCGGGCAAGTGTGGCAAACCGGGGCGCCCGGTGTGCGGACGCCGGCTACGTCCTGCCGAACCGCTCCCTCCAGGCGGCGAGGTCGGCCAGCGACACGTTGCCGCCGCAGAGGATGAGCACCACCTCGCCGTCGCGCGGCGCCACCTTCTGCGCCGCCGCAAGGGTGCACCCGGCTGCCGGCTCCACGACCACCTTGGCCCGGTCCATGAGCAGTTCGATGCCGGCGAACGCCTCGGCGTCCTCGACCACGATCACGTCCTCCAGGTAGCGCTGCGCCGCCGCCAGCGTGTCCTTCGACACCCACGGCGCGCCCAGGGTCTTGGCGATCGACGTGATCTCGATCTCGACGATCTCCCCCGCCGCCAACGCCCGCGCCATCGCATCCGCCCCCACCGTCTCGACCCCCCACACCCGCACGTCGGGACGCTGCTCCTTGACCGCCACCGCCACGCCGGTCATCAGGCCGCCGCCGCCGATGCTGACGACGACGTCGGTGACGCCGGGGGCGTCCTCCAGCACCTCGAGCCCGAGCGTGCCGTTGCCGGCCATCATCCGCGTGTCGTCGAACGGGTGCAGGTAGGTGAGCCCCTCGGCCGCCAGTTCCTCGGCGCGCCGGAAGAGGGCGCCGATGTCCGGGCCGAACTCGACCTCCGCCCCGTAGCCGTGAGTGGCGACCACGTAGTTCTCCGGGGTCGTCTCCGGCATGAGGATGCGGACGGAGACGCCCAGCCGCTGGCCGGCGAAGGCGAGGCCCTGGGCGTAGTTGCCGCCGCTCACCCCCACCACGCCGGCCTTCCGCTGCGCCTCGGTGAGGCCGAGCACCTGGTTGAAGGCGCCGCGCGGCTTGAACGACCCGGTCTTCTGCAGCAGCTCCAGCTTCAACTGGGCAGGCACGCCGAGCAGCTCGCCGATGCTGCGGCTCGACACCTGCGGGGTCCGGTGCACGTAGGCGGCGATGCGTCCGGCGGCGTCGCGCACGTCCTGGAGGGTGGGGATGGCCACGGGGCGACCCTACCCGCCGCCGTCGCCGTCGCCG
>JAHLKU010000102.1 GCA_020444505.1 Actinomycetota bacterium
GGCTCCGGCTCGGGCTTCGGGGCGAGTGCGGCCGACAGGGCCTGGGCGAAGGGGCTGAGCTCCCCTCCCTCCGCGCCGGACTCCTTGGCGGCGTCGTCCGCCGCGGCCGCGTCGTCCGCCGCGACGGTCTCCGTCGCCGCGTCCCCGGCCGTGCCGGTGTCGGTGTCGGTGATGGGCGCGTCGGCGGCGGCCTCGGCGGCGCCGTCCACCGGCGCCTCGGCGTTCACCTCGAGCTCGGGCGTGCTCATGCGATCAACTCCACCAGCTTCAGGACGGATTCCTTGAACACGATGTCCAGCCCCAGCGTGTACACGGTCACGAACGCGCTCGTGATCAGGGTGACGACGGTGAACGTCACCGTCTCCCGGCGGCTCGGCCACGCGACCCGCTTGAGCTCGGTGCGGACCTCGGAGAAGAACTGGCGAAGACCGACGCGCTGACGCTTCGGCCGGGCCGCCTGGCCCTTGGCCCGGCGTTCCCGCGCTCGCTTCTCTTCCTTCTCCTGCAGCCTTCGCAGCTCTCGGTTCATTCGGTGTGCCGTCCTTCCGGTGTCGGCAGGGGCGGAGGGACTCGAACCCCCAACCGCTGGTTTTGGAGACCAGTGCTCTGCCAAATTGAGCTACGCCCCTAGGGCGTCCGAACCCGCGACGATATTAGGGGGCGAACGGCGGGCATTGTAACCGCCCCCGGAGGCTCTCCGGCAAGCCGGCGCCTCAGGCCGGGGTGCGGGCCTTGCGGAGCGCCACACCGGTGAGGACCGCAGCGGCAGCCGCCGCGCCGACCCCGGCGCCCGCCGCGGCGATGCGCGCCAGACGCGCGTCGCGCCGGGGCCGCCCCGGACGGGACCGCTGATCGCCGAGCCGCGACATCACGGCCGCCGCCAGGTACGGCGGGGCGGCCAGCACCTCGTCCCCGAGGGCGTCCAGCCCCCGGCGGAGCCCGCGCCGGCGGGCCTCCATCGCCTGGCACCGCAGGCACGACCGGGCGTGGGCCCGCGCCACCGGGGCGCGGCGGGCTCCCGGAGGGAGCACGGCGTTCAGGCGGCACAGTGCGCTGCTCATGAGGCGTCCTCCTCCAGCAATGCCTGCAGGCGCTTGCGGGCGCGATGCAGGCGGACCTTGGCCGTGGTCTGGGTGATCCCCAGCTCACGGGCGATCTCGGCGTGGCTCCACCCCGACACGTCCCGCAGCACCACCACCGCCCGCTGGCCGGGGCTGAGCCGGGCGATCGCGGCCTTCAGGCGCCGGCGCAGGTCGGCCATCTCCCCGGCGTGCTCCGGCGACGGTCCGGTGTCCACGAGCGTCTCCTCGAGTTCGGAGGCGACGTGCCGGGCCGCCCGCTTGCGCTGGGTCCAGGCGGTGTTGACGGTGATGCGGTGCAGCCAGGTGCTGAACGAGGCGTCGCCGCGGAAGCGGGGCAGCGCCCGCCAGGCGCGGATCAGGGCCTCCTGGGCGACGTCCGCCCCGAGGTCCGGTCCGACCAGCCGCACGGCCAGGGTGTACACGGTGTCCTGATGCCTCCGTACCAGCTCGCCGTAGGCGTCGCGGTCTCCCTGCTGCGCCCTGGCGACGAGCTCTCGCTCTTCCCCTTGGACCGAGGCGGGCTTCATGGGGTTACCCGCGCCGTGGCCGAGACGAGCGTGTCGCCTCCGGAGGCCACCGCCAGCCGCAGCTCGCCGCCCTCGCCCGCGGTGCCGGTGACGCCGGCCTGTGCGCCCGGCCGCAGCGGGCGGCGGAAGCGGATGCGCATCGAGGCCAGCGGGTGCGGGCCGGGAGCGTGGCGTGCGGCCGCCTGCGCCAGCCACGAGGCCATCAGCAGCCCGTGCACCACCGTCCCCGGCAGCCCGGCAGCCACCGCAGCGTCGTGGTCCCAGTGGATCGGGTTGAAGTCGCCGCTGGCCCCGGCGTATCGGACCAGGCCGTCGCGGCTCGCCGAGCGGGCCATGGGCGGCACCGGCTCGCCCGGCGCGGGCAGCGGCGCCGGCGCCGGGGGCTCGTCGTCGCCCCGGGCGTCGTGGGCGGGCTCCGGTTCCGGATCGCCGGCGGCCGCGGCCTCCGACGACAGCAGGAACCCTGCAGATCCCTCCATCCAGGTGCCGGCGCGGACCTCGAAGGTCACCAGGTGCAGCGCGCCGCGCGCCCGGATCGACGTGGGCGTGCCCTCCACCTCGACGGTCTCGCCCACCTCCAGCGGGCGGTGCCACGTGAACGACTGCTCGGTGTGCAGCAGCGAGCGCGTGTGGGGGGCGACGTCGGGGTCGCCGAGGAAGGCGGGCGCGACCCTGAACAGGAGTGCGGCGGCGTACGCCGGGGGCGCGTGGGCCTCCCAGCGGGACGGGTCGTCGCCGGTCGCGGCGACGAACGCGGACACCGACGAGCGGTCGGCGGCGGCGGGGACCGGGCCGTAACGGCGCCCGGCGGCCTCGGCCAGCGGCATCACGCCGGCCGGAGCGGCACCATCACCGGGTTTCCCGGTGGGTGGTGTGGGTCCGGCACCACCGGCAGTACTTCTTCAGTTCGAGCCGGTCGCGGGTGTTCGTCCGGCTCTTCACCGTGACGTAGTTGCGCCGCTTGCACTGCTCGCAGGCGAGGGTGATCGGCGGGCGCTTGTCGGATGGCATGTGGTGAACCTCTCTCGATGCCGGGTGCCGGAGCCCCGGCCGCCCGTCGGCGGCCGGGGCCGGCTCGGCCTACTTGATGATCTTGGTGACGCGGCCGGCGCCGACGGTGCGGCCACCTTCACGG
>JAHLKU010000103.1 GCA_020444505.1 Actinomycetota bacterium
AGATGCGGGAGGGTGCCGGCACCGAGTGACCGGACCCCCTGCCGTGCCGATCCGACCCGACCCGGCCGCCCTGCAGCGGGCCGAGGGGCCGCTGGGCGCGTTGAGAGACGCCGCCGGAGCGCTCGGCGGGGGAGCGGGACCGGAGGAGTTGCCGGCCCGCCTCGACGCCTGGGACCGGCAGCACGCGGCGAGGCAAGCCGCAGGCGTGGCGGCGTATGGCGACGGGGGCCGGGACGGCTTCCGCCGGGTGCCGGCCGTGCTCGGCGAACAGGAACGCCCATGAGGAGCACGCCGCGCGAGGTCGCCCCCGGTGTCCACCGCCTCGGCCGGGACCGGCACAACTTCTACCTGGTGGTGGAGGGCGGCAGGGCCACCGTCGTCGACGCCGGCGGCTCCGCCGAACTGAGCCTGCTCCAGACGGCGCTGGCGGGCCTCGGCATGGCGCTCGGCGACGTCGAAGCCGTGCTCCTCACCCACGCCCACACCGATCACGTCGGGTTCGCCGCCCTCGCCTCGAGGCAGGGCATCCCCGTCAAGGCCCACGAGGACGAGGCCGCCTATGCCCGCGACCGGTCGGCAGGCAGCCAGATGTCGGTGACCGACCTCCCGCTGTGGAGGCCGGCCGTGTGGGTGTTCCTCGCCGAGATGATCCGGGCCGGCGCCCACAAGGGCTACCCGGTGCCGGGAGTGGAGACCGTCGCCGACGACGAGACCCTCGACCTGCCGGGGCGGCCGCGGGTGGTCCACACGCCCGGCCACACCGCAGGGCACGCCGCCTACGTCCTCGAGGAACGAGGCATCCTGTTCGCCGGCGATGCGATCGCCACCCGGTCGCCGATCCGCGCGGGTGTGGGCCCCAGGATGCTCGAGGACCTCTTCCACGCCGACCCGGCTGAGGCCAGGTCGTCGCTGCGCCGCCTCGCCGGGCTCGAGACGACCCTGCTGCTCCCGGGGCACGGCGACCCCTGGAGCGGGCCGATCGCCGCGCTCGTCTCCCAGGCCCTGGCCTGAGCGGAGGGCGGCGCGGAGGCCCACACTGCCCGTCACGGTGCGAGAGAGGGACCCCTTCGAGCTCCACCGCCGGGTCGTCGTGTTCGATGCCGCCCACATGGCCGCCGAGAGCGCCTGCTGTGCCGCCGTGCCGGGCGGGCACGTCGTCGCCGAGGACGGCCGGCACAGCGTGGTCGATGCAGCGGGGGAGTGGCGCATGGGGATCCGGCCGGCACCCGGCCACGTCCCCCCGGAGCGGCCGGGCGGTGCGCAGCGGCAGCGGGTGCACCTCGACCTGCACGCGGACGACCCGGCCGCCGCCCACGACGAGGTGGTCGCCCTCGGCGCCCGGCTCCTCAGGGCGGGCGATCTCACCGCCGCCGAGGGGCATCGGGTCGATGCCGACCCCGCCGGGCACCCCTTCTGCATCGGGTGGGGCCACCGACCGCGGCGCTCAGCCGTGGGCGGCGAGGAACTCCCACACGGTGGCGCTGGCGTCCAGGTCCGCATAGGGCTCGGCGAGGAACCGCGGCGCCGGATGCCCCATCCAGCTGTGGGACGCACCCTCCACCAGCAGCAGCTCCACCGTGACGCCGCCATCACACCCGCTCCACACCCGGTGGGTCACGTCCGGATTCTCCGGGTCGACGGACTCCACCGGCGTGGCGTCGCACCCGTCGAGCCGCGCCATGGTGGCGATGCTCTCCTGCGGCGAGGCGAACGGGTGCTGCGTCAAGCCCTGCCCGGAGCCGCCGTCGATGGGGATGGAGGTGTCGCCGGTCCCGTGGATGGCGAGCACGGAGATGGGCCGGGCGGGGTCGCAATCGCCGATCTCGATCGTCCCCGCCTGGAAGGCCGCGGCCGTCACCCGGTCGGCCGCCTCACAGGCCATCCGGTAGGACATGATGGCGCCGTTGGAGTGCCCGGTCACGTACACCCGATCGGCATCCACCGGGTAGCCGGCGACCAGGGCCTCGATGAGGGCCGAGAGGAACCCGACGTCGTCCACGTCCTGCAGGTCCTCCCGGGCGGGCCCGCAGCACGCCCCTCCGTTCCACACCAGCGCCCGCGTGCCGGCGATGGGCGTCCCGTCGGGGTACACGACGATGAAGCCTTCCCGGTCGGCGACGGCGTCGAAGCCCGAGTTCTCGGCGAACTGCGCACCGGAGCCCGTGCCTCCGTGCAGCGCCACCAGCAGCGGGACCGCCTCGCCCTCCGCCAGCCCCGGAGGCACGTACAGCCGGTAGGTGCGCTCCCGGCCGTCGGGGGTCGCCATCGCCCCTTCCACCACCCCCGGCAGGGGAGGAGCAGACGTGGTGCCCGTCTCCGCCGCACCCGGCCCGGTGGTGGCAATCTCCTCCGGCGGGCCGCCGGACGACACCGGCTCACCTGCCGACCGCCCTCCGCACCCGGCCACGCCGGCGACCAGCACGGCCACCGCCAGCCACGCCGCGATGCGCCTACCCGCCCCGGGGGAGCGGCGACGCGCTGCGCCTCCGCCCCGGCCCGTGTCGTGTGGATCGTGCTTACTTGACATAACGTGGATTATGGGCGCAGGGTCGAGGGTGTGGGTTCGGCCGTCTCCCGGGCCGTGATCGCCGGTCCCGCCGGGACTGCCGCCGGGATCGCCCCCTCCAGGACGCCAATCCGCCGATGCCGGGCGGACGCCGCCGCGACGGGTCCGGAGCCGAGAACGGCGCCCGATCCATCCTCCTGCGGGTCTCTCGAAGCGCACGGCCCCACTCT
>JAHLKU010000023.1 GCA_020444505.1 Actinomycetota bacterium
TCCAAGACGCTGGATGGGGGCCACCTCCGGGTGGCCCCCACCCGCGCCCACACCGCCCGAGAGGGAAGGGACCTCCGGCCCGGACACCACCCCCTCGCATCCTGATAGCCTCGGTCCGTCGGCGCCGCCGACCACCCGAGACGGATGAGGGACACATGATCGAGTTCCAGAACGCGGACGTCACCTACCCGGGCGGCTTCAAGGCGCTGAGCAACGTGTCGCTGACCATCGAGCAGGGCGAGCTCGTGGTCATCGTCGGGCTCTCCGGCGCCGGCAAGAGCACCCTGCTGCGGGCCATCAACGGGTTCGTGCCCATCACCGCCGGCTCGGTCCGGGTGAACGGCACCGAGGTCCGCGGCGCTCACGAGGCGACACTCCGCGAGCTCCGCTCCGGAATCGGCATGATCTTCCAGACCTTCAATCTGGTCCACCGCACCACCGTCCTCAACAACGTGCTGATGGGCCGCCTCGCCAAGGTCCCCCGCTGGCGGTCGATGCTCGGCCTCTGGCCCGCCGCCGACAAGGAGATCGCCATCCAGTCGCTGGAGCGGGTCGAGATCGTCGAGAAGACCTACATCCGCGCGTCGAACCTCTCGGGCGGCCAGCAGCAGCGGGTCGGCATCGCCAGGGCGCTCGCACAGCAGCCCCAGGTGCTCCTCGCCGACGAGCCGGTGGCCTCCCTCGACCCGGTGACGTCGCACACCGTGATGCGCGACCTGCGGCGGATCAACCGGGACCTCGGCATCACCACCATCATCAATCTCCACTTCCTCGACCTGGCCCGGTCGTACGGCAAGCGCCTGATCGGCCTGCGTGACGGCGAACTGGTCTACGACGGCGACATCGCCGACGTGGACGACGAGACGTTCCGCGGCATCTACGGGCGGGCGCTCACACCGGACGACCTCAAGGAAGGCGCCGAGCTGTGACCGAGGTAGAGAAGCTCTACCGCTTCTTCCTGATCGTGATGATCGTCGGGATCGCCCTCGTGGTGATGGCCTTCTTCGGGTCGCTCACCTCCCGCCAGGCCCTCAAGCGGGGGCACTCGCCCCGCAAGTGGTTCTGGATCGGGTTCGGCCTGCCCCTCATCGGGCTCATCGCCCTGTTCATGGTCGAGCCCGGCCCGGGTGCCCAGGCGCGACGCGAGCACTGGTTCACGGCGCTCTTCCGGCGGGAGCGGGTCTGGGACGACGACGCCGGGACGCGGGGCCGGGCGGGCCGTGCCCGCCAGGTCAAGGCCGGGATCGTCCTCGTCGCCGCCGTCGCGGGGTTCGCCGCCGGCACCGCCTTCTCCGGCGCCAACTGGGGGTTCCTGTGGGCGGTCGCCCTCGGCGGCGCCGCCATCGTGGCCCTGATGGTCTGGTCGATCCTCACCGACCGCCGGCCCGAGCCCGCAGCCGGCTACACCCCCGACCCCGCGCGACCGCCCGAACCGCGGCGAGTGATCACCCTGGCCTGGCCG
This sequence comes from Actinomycetota bacterium, assembly GCA_020444505.1. Lineage (GTDB taxonomy): Bacteria > Actinomycetota > Acidimicrobiia > Spongiisociales > UBA11373 > JAHJML01. The sequence goes on from JAHLKU010000023.1 coordinate 1,463, forward strand.
CTGCTGCTGATCGTCGCCGGGCTCTGGTTCGGTGGCGTCTTCGGCGACGCGTTGTGGGGGATCGTCTGGGGCGTCATCGCCTCGGCGGCCGTCGTCGGCGGTCTCCATCTGGCGAAGGAGAAGCCCACCCTGGTGGACATGGCCGCGGTGACGGCGGGGATCGTCGCCTCCACCGTCCTCACCAACGTGGTGCTGCCCGACCTGCCGGAGAAGCTGACCGCCAACCTGTCGCTGCTGATGGCCGCCGCCTGGATCCCGGCCGGGGTCGGCGGGGCCGTCGTGCTGTGGCGCCGCACCCAGGCCCCGTCCAAGGTCCTCACGCTGGTGATCGGGTGGGCCGGCGCCGGCCTGCTGACCCTCCCCGGCGCCGTCGCCTTCGAGATCCTGAAGCCGCTCGAGTCGTGGGTCGGTGAGCCCGACCCGTTCTCCACCACCGTCTACGCCTTCATCGGCATCACGGCGGCCCTCATCGGCGGCGCCTTCCTGCTCAGCGGGCTCACCGGGCTCAACTCACTGGCCGCCGCAACCACCGTGCTCTTCATCACCGGCTACGCCGGCGCCCAGGTGGGGTTCACCATCCCCGGCCTCGTCCGCAACTTCACCAATCTCACCGAGGTGGCCAAGAAGATGTGGCCGCCCGACTTCGGGTGGGCCATCGGCACCGGCTCCTGGTGGAACATCACCACCTGGGACTTCGGGTCCGAACTGCGGGCCAACCCGCTCATCGAGACCTTCCGGATCGCCATCATCGCCTGTCTCATCGGCGTGACTCTCGCCGTGCCGTTGGCGCTGCGGGCATCCAAGATCACCGCCATCCGCGGCAGCGACTACTGGTTCAACAAGGGCTTCATGAACGTCATCCGGACCATCCCGGACCTGTTCTGGGCCATGATCTTCGCCACCTCGGTGGGTATCGGCCCGTTCGCCGGGACCCTGGCCCTGATCTTCTTCTCGATGGCGATCATGGCCAAGCTGCTGTCGGAGACCGTGGACGCCGTCGACCCGAGGCCCATCGAGGCCGCCCGCGCCACCGGGTCGGCCCACTGGCCGGCCATGCGCACCTCGGTGTGGCCGCAGGTGCTGCCCAACTACGTCGCCTACGCCCTGTACATCTTCGAGATCAACATCCGCGCCTCGGTGGTGCTGGGCATCGTCGGCGCCGGCGGCATCGGGCGCGTCCTCGAGGCGCAGCGGGCGTTCTTCCGCTTCGACCGGGTGCTGGCGATCGTGATCGTCATCTTCGTGATCGTGTTCCTGATCGAACAAGTCAGCGTGGCGCTACGGAGGCGGTTGGTATGACGGTCCCCGATCTCGGCATCCGTCCCGACGCCGTCAAGCGGCCCGACGACCCGCTCGGCCCCAAGCTGTTCCGTGCGGCGATCTTCGTCGCCATCCTGGTGCCGGCGATCTGGTCTGCCACCGGGCTCCAGATCGACTGGCCCAGCCTGAACCCGTTCCGCTGGGTGACCGACTGGGAGATCACCCTCCAGTGGTCGTGGCCGTACCTGATCCTGGTGGCGATCGTCGGCCTCACGGTCTACTGGCTCAGCAAGCGGCTCACCTGGTCGGCGGCCGCCGCCGCCGCGGTGCTGGTGATGCCGTGGCTCAACATCTGGAACGAGGACTTCTTCTTCTTCGACATCTGGAACATCGTCCACCGCCTCGCTCCGCCCGACCTGAGCGCCGAGGCGGTGCAGCGGGCGCTGCCCAAGGTGATGGAGTCGATCTTCATCGCCTGGGTCGGCACCATGATCGGCGCCTTCTTCTCGTTCCCCCTGGCGTTCCTGGCCGCCAAGAACATGACGCCGCCGTGGGTGAACACCGGCATCCGCCAGGTGCTCAACGCCATCCGGGCGGTGCCGGAACTGCTGGTGGCCATGCTGCTGATCCCCATCACCGGCCTCGGTGCGTGGACCGGCACCATGGCGCTCGGCCTGCACTCCATCGGCACGCTCGGCAAGCTGTCGTCCGAGGTGGTGGAGGGCATCGACGGGGGCCCGGTGGAGGCCGTCGGCGCCGTCGGCGGCGGGCAGGTCGCCCGCATCCGCTTCGCCGTCATCCCCCAGGTGCTGCCCACCATCGTCGCCTACTGGCTGTACCGCTTCGAGATCAACATCCGCGCCTCGGCCGTGCTCGGCGTGGTCGGCGCCGGCGGCATCGGCGCCGAACTGGTGGCCCAGCTGAAGTTCCGCGACTTCGCCCGGGCGGGCACCGTGCTGTTCCTCACCGTCGGGGCGGTGCTGATCGTGGATACGATCTCCGCCCGCCTGCGGCGGCGCATCATCAGCGGCGAGCCCGAGCCGAGCCCGCTCACCAACTTCCTCGGGCGCACCTGGTGGCAGCGGGGCCTCGCCCTGCTGGGCATCGGCATCGTCGCCGGCATCGTGGTGTTCCTGCTCCGCCAGCTGCAGGTGGACCTCAGCATCCTGTGAGCGAGTTCCACGTCGTCCGCCGCGGGGACAGGGAAGCCGCCGAGGAGCGGCTCTCCCCCGCCGCCACCCGCAGCACCGCAGCGGTGCGGGCGTCCGCAGAGCCGCCCGACGAGTTCCGCACCGCCTTCGAGCGCGACCGGGACCGCATCCTCCACTCCAAGGCGTTCCGCCGTCTGAAGCACAAGACCCAGGTGTTCATGAACCCCGATGGGGACCACTTCGTCACCCGGCTCACCCACACCCTGCAGGTCACCCAGATCGGCCGGGCGATGGCAGTGGCCCTCGGCCTCAACGAGACGCTCACCGAGGCCATCTGCCTGGGCCACGACGTAGGCCACTCGCCCTTCGGCCACACCGGCGAGGACGCCCTCACCCCCTACGTGGACGGCGAGTGGCACCACGCAGCCCAGAGCGTGCGGATCTTCGAGGTGCTGGAGCCGCACAACCTGACCCTCCAGGTGCTCGACGGCATCCGCGCCCACTCATGGAAGATCGACCCGCCGCCGGAGACGCCGGAGGGGTACCTGTGCCGGTTCGCCGACCGGATCGCCTACCTGAGCCACGACGTGGAGGACGCCGTCCGGGCCGGGGTGATCACCGTCGACGAACTGCCCGGGCGCCGGGTGTTCGGCGAGCCCGGCAGCCAGTGGATCGCCACGATGATCCGGGCGGTCGTGGACGGGTCGCTGCGAACCGGGCGGGTGGCCATGGACGACGGCGTGCTCGAGGTGATGCACGAGATCAGGGACTTCATGTTCGCACGGGTGTACCTGCGACCCGAGGCAGAGGGGCAGCGCCGCAAGGCGATCACCGTCATCCGGGGTCTCGTCGACCACTACCTGGAGCACCCCGAGGAGATCCCCGCCACCTACCGCCACGACGAGGCCGACCTCGTCACCCAGGCCATCGACTACGTGGCGGGGATGACCGACCGCTTCGCCCTGCGGGACCACGACCGCCTGTTCCGACCCGACGGCATCTCCTGACTCCGGGCCCGTGCCTACCCTGAGGAACAGCCGAACGAAGAGAGGAACACGCATGGGCTACATCGACAAGGGCGCCGTCAAGGTCGTCGAGATCATCGGCGTATCCGACACGTCGTGGGAGGACGCGGTCCAGGTGGCCGTCGCGAAGACCGCCGAGACCGTCAAGGGCATCACCGGCGTCGAGGTGACGTCGTTCACCGCCAAGGTCGACGGCGGCAAGGTGATCCGCTACCAGGCCGCCTGCAAGATCGCCTTCGCCGTCTCGTAGGCGCAGACCGACCGACGAGCCCCGCCCGGTGCGGGGCTCAGTCGCGCCCGGGCCCGATGGAAGCCCGCGCCGGCAGCGCCGATGCGGCCAGCGCCGCCCAGGCCACCGACCCTGCGGTGAGGCCGGCGCCTCCGGCCCATGCCGCACAGAGCGCACCTGCGGCCACCGCCGCCACCCTGCCGGCCCGCACCCGCACGGCGGAGAGCGGCTCACCGGTCAGATCACCCGCCGACCGCACCGTCGCCCGGCGCAGCACCACTCCCAGGCCGAGCACGGCCACCGGCACCACGACCCATTCCGGGCCCTGCGGCAGGCCGGCCGCCGGGGTGAGCGAGCCCCAGACGGCGCTCGCCGCGATCGCTGCGGCGATCGCTGCGACGCCGGCGAGCGGGGCGAGGCGGTGCGACCCTCCGGGCAGCCACCGGTCCGTCAGCAGCACCACGCCCAGCACGATGCCGGCCCCCAGCCCGGTGTCGGTGGCGCCCGCCCCGGCGGACACCCCGACCAGCACCGCCAGGTCGACGGGCCCCGGCGCCACGCCCGTCGAGCGGCTCGCGACCCGGGCCGCCATCAAGACGGCGAAGGCCACCCACAGCGACGGGATCCCTGCGCCGAGGATCGCCGCCGCCAGCACGGCCGCCAGCCCTGCCGTCCACGGGCGGTCCGGGTCGAGTTCCCTGCCCAGCGCCCAGGCCAGGAAGGCGGCGCCGCCCGCCACGAACACCCTCACCACGGCGTGATCGAAGGGGTGGCCGGTGGCCAGTTTCCAGATGCCCCAGGCCACGCCGGCCACGGGAGCGGCGATGAGCACGAACCGGTTGGAGGGGACCCGGAAGGACAGGTCGCGGCCGATGCCGCTGCGCAAGGTCGTCATGCCGGGAGCGTATGCCCGATGCGGCGCCCACCTGCAATCCCCCGCGGGGACGGCTGCCGAATCCCCCGGCAGGGGGAGGCGCCCCCGGCCGGCCGGGGTACGTTGAGGGGCGACATGAGCACACCACAGCACACCCGACCCGCCCGCCTCACGCGCAGCCGCGACGACCGCGTCATCGCCGGCATCGCCGGCGGGCTCGCCAAGTACCTGGGTGTCGACCCGGTGCTGGTCAGGCTGGGCTTCGTCGCCCTGGCCCTGATCGCCGGGGGCGGCATCCTCGCCTACCTGATCGCCTGGCTCGTCATCCCCGAGGAGCCGGCCGGCGAGGGCGCGGCGGACGATCGCTCCGCATCGCCCCCGGCATCCGGCAAGGCCCGCATCGTCGTCGGCATCGCCCTGATCGCCATCGGCATCGGCGTCCTCGCCGAGTGGGCGATCCCCGACTTCGGCGACGTCTTCTGGCCGCTGGTGGTCCTCGTCATCGGCGGCGGCCTCGTGTACACGGGGGTGCGGCGATGACCGACGACACCTTCACCCAACCGGCCCCCGAGACCGGCGGCGCCCCCGAGCCAGGCCGGTTCGGCTTCGGGCAGATCGTCGCCGGCGCGCTCCTGATCCTGCTGGGCGGCGCCTGGCTGATCGAATCGCTCGACTGGGCCGACGTCCCCTGGCGCGCGCTGCTGGCGGCGGCGCTGATCGTGGTGGGCATCGCCCTCATGGTCGGGGCCCGGCACGGCTCCCACGGCGGGCTCATCGCCTTCGGCATCGTGCTGGCGGTGGTCATGGCGCTCTCGAGCGCCCTCGCCGTGCTGGCCGACATCCCCCTCACCGGCGGCATCGGCGAGCAGCGCCTCCACCCGGTCGCGGCCGTGGACGACGAGTACCACTGGGGCATCGGGTCGATGACGGTGGACCTTCGCGACGCCGGCGGCCTGGACGGCCGCACCATCGAGGCGACGGTCGCCATCGGCGAGTTGATCGTCTACGTGCCCGACGGCCTCGCCGTCCGCATCGATGCCCGCGCCGGCATCGGGGAGGTGCGCGTCGACGGGCGCAGCAGCGGAGGGTTCGACGCCGATCTCACCGTGGACGACGGCGACGCCCAACTGGTCCTCGACCTGGACGTGGCCATCGGCAAGGTGGAGGTGCGGCGATGAGGGAGCATCCAGGCACGTTCGTGTTCGGCCTCATGTTCGTGATCTTCGGTGCCGCCTACCTGCTGGACCTCACCGGCGTGTGGGACATCCGCCCGGTGCGCATCTGGCCGGTGGCGCTCATCGCCGTCGGGGCCGTCATCGCCCTGAGCGCCGGCCGCAGCAGCAGCGACTGACCGGGACCGGCGCCCGGCGCGCCTAGGAGGAGCGGTCCTCCGTGGGCTGGTGATAGAACGGCAGCCGGGACGCCGCCAGCCAGGGGTCGTGCTCCGGGTCGGCGCCGGCGACGGTGCCCTGCTCCTCGGGAGCCAGCCGGTCGGGCGCACCGAAGGCGGAGGGTGGCACCGCCCCGAGCGGGTCGGCGGCCTCGCGCACCGGCAGCGGCGCCGCCGGCGCCGCCGGCACGGCCTCGCTACGGCCGAGCAGGCTCCGGACGGCGGGAGCGGCTGCCAGGCCGATGCCCACCGACGCCATCGCCAGGCCGGTCAGGTCCACGCCCCTGGCGATCGCCCCGGCGCTGCCGATCGCGTCCCAGCCCTGCGGGCCGAGCAGGTAGGCCCAGTCGTGGGTCCCGCCGCCGATGAGCGGGAGCGCCTGCACCGGGGCGTCGGCGATGTACACGCTGACGTCCCATGCGGAGGTCCCCGCCCACGCCAGGCAGAACCCCGCCCCGGCGAGGTCCCGCTGCTTCCAGAGGAAGTAGGCGGCGAGGGCGAGGGGGAGCAGCACCTGGGCCGCCGAGCCGGCCAGGAAGTGCAGCATCCGCGGCGCCCCCATCAGGATCATGTGGCCCAGTTCGTGGATGCCGAGGTCCACCCAGTCGAACACCGGGACCGGCGAGCGGAGCACGAAGGCGAACGCGCCGATGACGGCGGCGGCGAGCGCTGCCGTCGCGTAGCGGCCCCAGGTGCGCCAGCGGTTCGGGTGCATCGCCCCCTCCATCGGCATCGGCTCCCTGATTCTGGAGCCTGACGGGGGTCTAGGCACGTCCCCTCCCCATCCGGATACTTGGGCCGAACCTCGACCTGAGAAGGGAGAACATGCTCACACGATTGATCGCTGCCGCGCTGGTGGGCCTCGCAACGCTCGTGCCCCCCGCGGCGTCGCTCGCAACGGCCGACGCCCTGCCCGACGCCCGGCCGAGGGTGGTCGGAGGCACCGAGGCGGAGCCCGGCCGCTACGGCTTCGCCGTCGCCATCGTCGAATCGACCACGGCGAACGCGTGGTACGGGTTCCGCTGCGGGGGCTCGTTGATCGGCACCGAGTGGGTGCTCACCGCCGCCTCCTGCGTGGACGGCGCGGCCCCGTCCCACATCGAGGCCGTCGTCGCCAGGCACGACCTCGCCACCAACACCGGGTACCGCGTGGGGGTGGAGAAGATCTACCTCCACCCGCGCTACTCCCCCGGCGCCGGCCACCACGACGGAGCCCTGCTCAGGCTGTCGGCCCCGGTCCCCGTCGACCCGATCGACCTGGCTCCCCCCGACGCCGCCCCCGCCACTCCCTCGGCCACCGTGATCGGGTGGGGCGACACCCACACCGACGAGCGGTCCCCCAGGGCGCTCCACGAGGTGGATGTGGACCTCGCCGACGGCGAGACCTGCCTGGACATCTACGGCGACGACTTCGACAGCCGCTTCCACCTGTGCGCAGGCGACCCGGACCACGGCGGCGTGGACGCATGCGACGGCGACGAGGGCGGCCCGCTGTTCGCAGGGACCGACGGCTCCTGGGAGCAGATCGGCGTGCACTCGTGGGGGTTCGGGTGCGGCGAGCCCGGGTTCCCGGGCGTCTACACCTCCATCGACGCCCTCCGGCCGTGGATCAGGAAGGTCGCCGGCATCGGCGACTTCACCTGTGACGGCAAGGCGGCCACGATCGTCGGCACCGGGGGCGTGGACTTCATCACCGGCACCCCCGGCGACGACGTCATCGTGTCCCTCGGCGCACGCGACGTGATCACTTCTCTCGGGGGGAACGACACCATCTGCTCCGGCAGCGGCCGCGATCAGATCGACGCCGGCAGCGGTGACGACGTGGTCCTGGGCGGGCCCGGCCACGACACCATCGACGGCGGCGACGGCCGGGACGTCCTCTCGGGCGACGCCGGCCACGACACCATCGACGGGGGTGACGGCGACGACACCATCGACGGCTCGCTCGGCAACGACCGGCTGGTGGGAGGAGCCGGCGACGACGTGCTGACCGGCGGCGGCGACGACGACACCGTCGATGGGTCCTCCGGCGCCGACCGGGTGCTGGGCAACGTCGGCGACGACGAACTGCTCGGGGGCCCCGGCGACGACTACGTGAACGGCGGGGCGGGATCGGACCGGCTCGATGGCGGCGACGGAGACGACACCCTGATCGGCGGGTCCGGCGACGACACCCTCACCGGCGGCACGGGCTCGGACCTGGCGTCCGGCAGCAGCGGTGTGGACCGGTGCAGCGCCGAGTCGACGAGCAAGTGCGAGGCGACGATGGAGTAGCCGGCGGTGCATCGGGCGGGTCCTCCTGGGGGCCCGCCCGATGGGGCGCGGCGCCTACTCGGAGGGGGTGAGCGCCGTCAGCACCAGGTCGTACTGCTCGACGTAGTCCACCGGCCCGGCGATGCTGTCGGTGGTGTTGGTGATCTCCACGGTCTCCTTCACCACCAGGTACGGGTCGGTGAGCACCCAGCGGTGATGGGTGCCGGTGCCGATGGTGCGCCCCACGTCGCTCTCGGTCGCCACGAGGTGCAGGGTCTCGACGGCTTCGCCGCCGATCTGCAGCGTCTCGGGCCCCACCACCTCGTAGGTCCACGACACGGTGGTGACGTCCTCCTGCACGCAGTCGAACGACCACGAGGTCTCGCCGGCCTCCGGGAACACCCGGGCGCCGGCCTCGCAGACGTAGGTGTTCTCCTCGGCGATGCCGAACCACTTGTGGTAGGACACCACCCTCGCGAGGGTGCCGTCGTCGCAGACGTGCATCTCGTCCCAGCGCTCCTCGAGGGCCTGCCAGCGGTGGACGGGCCCGCACTCGCCGGCGCGGACGGCGAGGAAGGTCTCGGCCGGGTAGTCGTGGCGCCCGCCGCCGAGGGCGGAGGCGGTCTCGTAGCCCGTGGTCTCGTAGGTGTAGACGTCGCCGCCGCCGTCCACCCCGTCGATCGACCCGAGGTTGACGGTGACGTCCTCACGGGTCACCGGGGTGGCCGAGTCACGGAACAGCAGCGTCACGCCGAGCGCGACCACGCCGACGAACACCGCAGCGCCGCCGCCGATCCACAACGCGAGCCGTTTGCCCCGTCCCATGGGTTCAGTGTGCCAGAACCCACCCGTCCGTTCCAACGCCGAATCGGCCCGCAAGGGTGTTGGAGTAGCCGCGACGGCCCGTCTACCTTCACGAACATGACCAACGACACGACGAACCCCGACGCCCGATACCGCCGGTTGCGGGCCTGGAACACCGTCATGGGCCTCTTCCATGCGGTCCAGGGAGTGGCCGTGCTGGCCATCGCCAACGACTTCTCCCTGCCGGTCACCGCCACGTTCATGGAGGGGCCGCCCGGTGCAAGCGCTCCCGAGATCAGCACGCTGTTCGACCTCCGGTTCGCCTGGGGCGTCGCGGCCTTCCTGTTCCTCTCGGCGCTCGCCCACTGGGTGATCGCCTCGCCGTGGGTGTACCCGTGGTATCGCCGGAACCTGGAGCGCAACCGCAACTACGCCCGCTGGATCGAGTACTCCCTGTCGTCGTCGGTCATGGTGGTGCTGATCGCCATGCTCACCGGCATCTCCGACGTGGCCGCCCTCGGGGCGATCTTCGGCGTGAACGCCGCCATGATCCTGTTCGGCCTGCTGCAGGAGCACTACGAGGAGCCGGGGTCGAAGCGCTGGATGCCGTACTGGTTCGGCGTCATCGCCGGCGCCGTCCCGTGGATCGTGGTCGGCATCTACCTGTGGAGCCCCACCTCGTCGGCGGAGCCGCCCGGGTTCGTGTACGCCATCTACGTGTCGCTCTTCGTGTTCTTCAACAGCTTCGCCGTCAACATGGTGCTGCAGTACCGCAAGGTCGGGAAGTGGCGCGACTACCTGTACGGCGAGTACGCCTACGTGGTGTTGAGCCTCACCGCCAAGTCGCTGCTGGCCTGGCAGGTGTTCGCCGGCACGCTGGCGTCGTAGCGACGAGCCCGGGGATCGTGTGATCGGGGCCCTGCGGGGCCCCGATCGCGTCCTACCCCGTCATGGCGGCCAGGCGGGTGCCGATGACGGCTTCCGCCTCCGCCACGATGCGCCCGACCAGTTCGGCCACGGTGGGGACGTCGTGGATGAGGCCCATCACCTGGCCGGCGCTGAGGATGCCGGCGTCGACCTGCCCCTCGCCCCACACCTTCTCCCGGGCGGCGGAGCCCGCCACGAACGGGATGAGCTCGGAGATGTCGGTGGGGCCGGGGCGGGCCTCCACCTCCAGCACCTTCTCGGCCACCTCGTTGCGGAGCACCCGTGCGGTGTTGCGCAGCGTCCGCAGGATGAGGGCGGTGTCCCGCTCACCGTGGTCCACGAGGGCCTGCTTGGCAGCCGGGTGCACGGGCGCCTCCTCGGTGGCGACGAACCGGGTGCCCATGTTGACGCCGTCGGCGCCCAGCGCCAGCGCCGCCGCCAGGCCCCGCCCGTCCCCGAACCCGCCGGAGGCGATCACCGGGACGTCGAGGGCGTCGGCGGCGAGCGGCACCAGGATCAGTGAGGTGATGTCGTCCTCACCGGGGTGGCCGGCGCACTCGAAGCCGTCGATGGACACCGCGTGCACGCCCAGGCTCTGCGCCTTCAGGGCGTGGCGGATCGAGGTGCACTTGTGGGTCACCTTGATGCCGGCGTCCAGGATCACCGGCATGAACGGCTCCGGGCTGCGCCCCGCGGTCTCCACGAACTCGACGCCCTCCTCTGCGACCACCCGCAGGTAGCCGGGGTAGTCGGGGGGTTGCAGGGCCGGCAGCACGGTGATGTTGACGCCGAACGGCTTGTCGGTCATGTCCCGGCACCGGGCGATCTCCTCGCGAAGGCCCTCCGGGGTGTCGAACGACAGCGCCGTCATGAAGCCCATCGCCCCGGCGTTGGCCACCGCAGACGTGAGTTCGGCGACCCCGACGGCCTGCAGGCCGCCCTGGACGATCGGGTGCTCGACGCCGTAGAGGTCGGTGATGCGGGTGTGGAGCATGCGGCCCTTTCTGGTCGGCCACCCCACGCTACCGATCGGGGAAGGGGCTCCGGGCGCCCGTGTACCCTCGGCGCATGGACACCCCCGACGGCCCCGATCCGCAGCAGGAGAAGTCGCAACTGCGCCACCTGGTCCTCGACGACCTGGAGCGCCAGTTCGACACGTTCCAGGCGCTCCGCAAGAGCGACGGCGCCGCCGCCGACGCCGTCCTCGAGGGCCTCGGGGCCCAGGGCGACGTGGACCGCGACATCGTCCTGGAGTTGTCGGCGCCGCGGCCGCTCGGGCACCCCGAGCGGTTCCCCGAGGCGCACCGCCTCGCGGTCCGCGGCCTGGAGGTGCTCGACCGCAACGGCGGGCGGGGCGTCAGCGTGCGGGGCCTGGGGCCGCTGGGCCCGGTGGCCGCCTTCCTGACGCAGCAGATGACGCAGTTCATCGTCCGCAGCCACCAGTCGAACGTGGCCTCGTCGATGCTGCACCTGTACGAGCGGCGCGAGGCCAACGCCGCCCCCGGCGACCCGGCGCTCCCCCTGCTCCGGCGGGCCCGCATCCAGATGCAGCGCCTGACACCCGGGTTCAAGAAGAACGCGCTCGGGGTGCCGATCTTCGTCATCGGCGGCGCGCTGCTGTCCACCATCCTCAGCCTGACCCAGCGGGCGCTGGCGTCGGCGCTGTCCTCGCTGTGGGGCCGGGTGATCGCCACCGTCGTGATCGGCCTGATCATGGCGGCGGTCGCCTGGGTGATCGTGCGCGGCGCCGCCGTGGCCCGGCGGCGCATCAAACTGAGCCTGGACGGCCCGGTGGCGGCGCTGTGGGAGACGATCGGCAGATGCGGCGATCCGCCCCGCGACCCGGCCAAGGTGTTCGGGTTGATCGGCATCGTCATCGCCCTGCTGCCGTGGGTGCTGATCCCCACCGGCCTGCTGGTGTCGTGGGTCACCGAGTTGTTCTGACCGACTCCCGCCGCGACGCCAGCAGCGCCCCGGCGATCACCAGGCCCACCCCCACCACCGCCCACGGCGACACCGTGTCGCCGCGCAGCGCCATGCCCAGCCCCAGGGCGACCACCGGCAGCAGGTAGGTGATGAACGAGCCGCGGGTGGAGCCGACCCGGCCCACCAGCGTGCCCATGATGGCGAAGGCGACGCCGGTGCCGACCGCCCCCGCCGCAGACACCGCCAGTACCGAGTCCCACGCCCAGGCCGACCCCCGCAGGCTGGCGATGCCGAAGGGGGCGGTCCACAGTGCGGCCAGTCCCAGCATGCGCGCCATCACCGGCAGCGACCCGTACCGCTGGGTGAGCGGCGTGGCGATGTTCACCGACAGGCCGTACCCCACCGTCGCCAGCAGGATCATCAGCACCCCCTGCGCCGCCGAGGCGCCCTCGGCGCCCGACGACACGCTCATCAGCACCACCCCGCCGAAGCCGACCACCAGGCCCAGTGCCTGGGCGCCGCGCGGCAGACGGCGCAGCATCACCGAGGCGAACAGGGCGGCGAAGATGGGCATCGCCCCGTTCAGCATCCCGGCCACTGCGGAGTTGACGTGCTGCTGGGCGAGGGGGAACAGCGTGAACGGCAGCCCCACCCACAGCACCGACAGCGCCACCACGCGGGGCCGGTCGGCGGGGTCCACGGGGCGGCGAGCCCTGGGGAACGCCAGCAGCACCAGCGCCCCCAACCCCACCCGCATCCAGGTGATCAGACCGGGCCGCAGGTGGTCGAGCCCGATGTCCATCAACAGGAACGACGACCCCCAGATGAGGCTGATCGACAGGAACAGCCCCCAGTCGAGCGCGCTGAACGCCTCCTGGTTGGTGCCCGACGACGTGGAGAGGATGCGCTTCGACATGGGGCCTCCGGTGAATGGCGCAGCCTAGGCGCCGGCACCGAGCCCGCCGCCCCCTAGCCTGTCGCCATGGCCTTCACGTACCCCACCCCGCGCCGCTCCGAGCACGTCGACGACTACCACGGCACGCCGGTCCCCGACCCGTACCGCTGGATGGAAGACCCCGACGACCCCGAGACGAAGGCGTTCGTGGCCGCTTCCAACGACGTGACGATGCCGTACCTGGCGTCGCTGCCGGAGGTGGCGGCGTTGCGGGAGCGCATCGCCGAGTTGTGGGACACGCCCCGCACGGGGGCGCCGTCGTCCAGGGGCGGGGTGACGGTGTGGCACCACAACGACGGGGTGCGCGACCAACCGGTGTTCTTCGTGTCGCGCGACGGCGGCGAGCCCGAGGTGCTGCTCGACCCCAACGGCCTGTCGGACGACGGCACGGTGGCCGTGATGGTGTGGTCGCTCTCCCCCGACGGGTCGCTGCTGGCGTACACGCTGTCGGAGGCCGGCAGCGACCGGCAGGTCGCCCGTGTCCTCGACACCGCGACCGGCGAGGTGCTGCCCGACGAGGTGCGCCATCTCCGCTTCACCGAACTGGCGTGGTGGGGCGACGGGTTCTTCTACAGCCGGTTCCCCGACCTGCCCGAGGGCGACGTGGGCCTGTTCGAGAACATGAGCGTCCACTACCACCGCCTCGGAGACCCGCAGGAGGAAGACCGGCCGGTCTTCGCCAATCCCGAGCAACCCGCCCTGGGCTACGTGCCGGAGGTGAGCGACGACGACGCCTACCTGCTGCTGGTGGAGTTCGACGGGACGGCCCGGGAGAACGGCCTGCTGTTCCTGCCGCTCGACGACCTGGACGCCGCCCCGACCAGGATCGTCCACCCCAGGGTGGCGGCCCACCAGTTCCTCACCCACCGCGACGGCAGGTTCCTGGTGCTGACCGACCAGGACGCCCCCAACGGCAAGGTGGTCGCCATCCCTCTCGACGACCTGGAGGCCCGGGAGGAGGTGATCCCCGAGGGGACCATGCCCATCGAACTGGCGGCGGCCGCCGCCGGACGGCTGATCCTGGTGTCGCTGGAGGAGGCGTCGCACCGGCTGCGCCTGTTCACCCTGGACGGGGATCCCGACGGTGAGATCGCCCTGCCGGGCATGGGCTCCGTCCTCGAGGTGAGCGGCAGGATGGACGACCCGGTGGTGTACATGGGGTTCCAGTCGTTCCTGCGCCCCCCGACGGCGCTGCGCTGGGAGGGCGGCGCCACCACCGTGTTCGCCGGGGCCGAGCCCCGCCTGGACCCGTCGCGGGTGGTGATCGAGCGCCGGCACGCCGTCTCCACCGACGGCGCCGAGGTGGGGATGTTCCTGCTGCGAATGGACGACACCTCCTTCCCGGCCCCCACCGAGTTGTACGGCTACGGCGGGTTCACCATCAACATCACCCCCACCTACGACCCGGCGCGGCTCGCCTGGCTGGAAGCCGGCGGCGTGGTGGCGGTCGCCAACCTGCGAGGCGGCACCGAGCACGGCGAGGAGTGGCACCGCCAGGGCATGCTGGCCGCCAAGCAGCAGGTGTTCGACGACCTGTACGCCTGTGCCGAGCACCTGCTGGAGACCGGCGTGGCGACCCGGGGGACGCTCGGCATCCGGGGCCGCAGCAACGGCGGCCTGCTGGCGGCGGCGGCACTGGTGCAGCGGCCCGACCTGTGGGGTGCGGTGGTGCCGCAGGTGCCGGTGGCCGACATGCTGCGCTACCAGCACTTCACCGCCGGGCGCTACTGGACGGTCGAGTACGGCGACGCCGGCGCCGACCCCGCGGCGTTCGAGTGGCTGGTGCGCTACTCGCCGCTCCACAACGTCGGCGACGCCTCCGCGTACCCGCCGACGCTGGTGATGACCGCCGAGGGCGACGACCGGGTGGTGCCGATGCACTCGCTGAAGTTCGCCGCCACCCTGCAGCACGCCGCGGGAGGGTCGTCGGAGAACCCGCTGCTGGTGCGCGTGGAGACCCGTGCCGGCCACGGCCTCGGCAAGCCGGTCTCCAAGTTGATCGACGAGACCGCCGACACCTTCGGCTTCCTGCTGCACCACCTGCGCCGCTGAGGACGCGGCCCGGGAACCCGAAGGTCGCAGGTTCGCATCCTGCCCCCGCTACGAGGGAACCCCCCTGGTCACAGGGGGGTTCCCTCGTGGCGCCTCGATCGGTGCCGTCCGTCGCATGCTCATTGATCACGGGGCCGCCGACACCCCCTCAGCCCGTAGCCCCGGCGTCTTCCGGTCGCCACACCTGCGCGTCGGTGTCGGGGGCGACGATCACGAAGGTGTGGGCGTCCACGTGCTGCCAAGGCCCGATCGTGCCGTCCGGCCACTGCACCCGGATCTGGGCGCCGTCCCGTTCCCCGAGGCCGACGTGCAGCCAGCCGAGTTGGCCCCCGGCGTGGCCGCCGCCCACGGTCATCTCCCACACCTGTGTGGTCTCGCCCCCCGTGTCGACCTCGATCCACGCCCCGACCGCGTCGCGGTTCGGTCCTTGCTGCTCGAGGCGGACTGCCACCCAGTTGCCCATGGCGACGGGCGAGTCGGCGTCGCCCGCCCCGACGTTGCGCCACACCCGGACGTTCTCCCGGCGGCTCACCTCGATGAGGTCCGGCAACCCGTCCAGGTTGAAGTCGGCGAGCGCTGCTCCCCGATCCCGGCCGAGGCTCACGACACCGGCCTCGAGGGCGCCCTCGAAGAAGGTGCCGTCGGCCCGGCCGATCAGCAGGTCGCTCGGGTCACGAGCGGCGTACTCGACCATCGCGTCGACGTTCCCCTTCGAGATGAACAGATCGACGAGGCCGTCGTTGTTCACGTCCCCGAACTCGGGGTGCCACGCCGTGGATGGGAGCGTCTGATCCCCGACGAACGGGCGGTGGGCGGTCGCCCCGCGCCGGATGGCTATGTCGGTGTAGCTCGGCCCCGTGGCCCCGTCCTCGAGGGTCTGGAGCTTGTTGTCCCCCTGGCTGGTGATCACGACCTCGGGTATCCCGTCGCCGGTGACGTCGTGGGCGGCGATACCCATTCCCCAGATGCGCAGAGACCTCCAGCCCTCCTCGTGCGTGTACGGGTACGGCGGCTCACCGGCGGCGAACCGCCACAACTGCTCCTCGCCGTCGCGGGTGTAGTGCCGGTCGTTGGCGACCCGCAGGTCCACCTGCCCGGTGTGGCCCCAGTCGCTGAACAGCATCGACAGGGAGCACCATCCCGGGGTCAGGGGGATCGGCTCGCCGTAGCCGCCCGGGCCGTCGGGCCGCAGCACGTGGTTGTCGTCGCACGCTCCGGTGGGGGTTCCCGTTGTGTCGAGCGTGAGGTAGTTGCCGAAGGCCAGGGTCGGCAGGTCGGCACCCTCCTCCCACGTCGCGGAGAACCCGACCGTCCAGGCGCCGCCCCCGTCGAACGACCATGCTTCGTTGGCGCGCTCGAAACGGCAGCCACCCAGGCCACGCAGGAGCACGTTCTCGCCGACCCGCAGCACCACGAGATCGAGTCGGCCGTCGCCGTCGACGTCGAGGGGGTACGACCCGGTGACCCCGGTCAGGTCGGTGGCGGACCCGGGGACCGCGGTGAACCGGAGGGCGCCACCGACCGGACTCACGTTCCGGTAGAGAGCGGCCGGGTTCGCCCCACCCGCCAGGTACACATCCTGACGGCCGTCGTCGTCGCAGTCGAACACGGCGACCCCGCCTCCCACGAAGAAACGGAAGTCGCCGTCGTAGACGTGATCGATACCCGAGACCCCGGTCTCCTCGACCATGTGCGGGGCGGCCGCGGCCGCCGGAGGCTCGTGCGGACCGGAGAGGGCCTCGACGGCGAGCACGACGGCGAGTGCGACGATCGCCCCCGCGGCGGCACCGCCGAGGAACCACCACGGGTCGCGTCGCTCAAGCGCCACCGGCGCCTCCGCCGTCGTAGTGGGTGAGTGCCTCGGCGAATGCCGCCCGGCCGACGCCGGCGCCCATGATCCGCCCGGCGAGATCGTCGGCCTTCACGTGGATGCCGCCGTACAGCCGCGAGATGCCCGCCTGGTCGGAGGCATCGGCGTAGGTGGCCCACTGGAGCACCACGTCCTGCACCGGCCCCGCCTCGAACTGGAACGACCCGGCCGGGACGGTCCACGTGCCCAGCCCGCCGGGGAAGTACTCGCTACCGGTGAACGCCGCCATGACCTCGGCGGCGGCACGGCTGAAGGCACCGTGACCCGAGACGTAGGCGGCGAACGACGGGGTCACGAAGGTGGGCAGTTGATAGGGGACCCAATCGATCGCCAGGATCCAGCCGACCCCTGAGGTCTCGGTCTCCGGATCAGGCGGGGTCCCTCTCCATGCGAGGACGGCGATCTCTCCTTCGTGGCCGGCCAGGTGCTCGTGGCGCTCGCCGGTGGCGGTCGACTCGGCGGTGATCACCTCGACGAGGTCGGGCATCAGCGGCAGGCCCTCGGGATCGTAGGAGGGGCCATCCGGGTCACTCGACTGGCCGAGCCCACCCATGTAGCGGATCATCGAGATCGGCCTCGTGTAGTCGAAGTACGCCTTGGCACCCCAGGCCGCCACCGCCGCGTCGTGGGCCGCCCCGTTGAGGGCCAGGTAGAGCTTCACGTCCCATTCGAGCCGGCCGAGTACCGGCCCGGTTCCTCCGAGGCGCAGGTCGGGCGCCAGGGTATCGGACACCGCGTTGGCGATCGTGTTCCAGTGCCCGGGCGGCGTCTCCGAGTTGGGCCCGTCGGCCCAGAACTCGGCGATGGCGCGTGTGAAGTCGGCCTGGTTGACGTACACGGGTGCGTACGGGAGGCCGGTGACCGGGTTGACCTCGTGGCCGGAGCCGTCATTGGTGCCGAGCGTGTTGCCGCCGAGCGAGCCGGGAGAGATGTCGATCATCATCCCCTGTGCCGGGTCCGCCAGGCTGCTGAATCGGATGACTTCGACGGCGTTGTCCTTGAACGCCTGATCCGACGCCGGGTCGCCCAGGAGGGGTGGTGCGCCCGGGTCGATGGGGAGGCCGTCGGGTCCGGCATCCGGCAGGGCGAACCCGGCGACGTGGCCCCAGTTGGGGGAGATGAACTGCTGCACGCCGGAGGTCAGCAGGATCCCGTTCTGGGACACCATGTTCTCGATCTCGAGCGGCTGCCACCGGTTCGGGTCGTCCATCACGGTCCCCGACTCGGCGACGACGAGCGGGCCGTTGACCGGGCGGTAGCCGGTCTGGTAGCCGTTCGATTCGTTGGACCCATCCGACAGTCCGAAGGTGATGATCGTCGCCGCGATGCGGTTCCCGACCGCCGCAGGGTCGTCACCCCGGGTGGTGGTCACGTAGGTCGGGTAGCACATCGACTCCATGAGGTCATCGAACTCGGGGATCGAGTCGGAGGCTCCGGTGGCGTCCATGTACCGGTGTTCGAGGATCCGGTAGGCAGCGTACGAGATCGCCTCGGCGCGGGCCGCCTCCACGTCGTCTGCGGTGTGCTTCTCGTGGACGAAGACGCCGGTGGCAGCAGGGTCGTACGCCGCCCAGGCGTCCCACATGGCCGCCGAGGTGTGGAACAGGTTCCTGGCATGGATGGTGGGAGCCGGGAGGTCACGCCGGATCGCGTCGAGCAGCACCTCGTTCCAGCGCCGTGCCACCGACCACCCCGGCGGGCCGGTTTCGGGGGTGCAGGTGGCGGTCGGCGGCTCGGGCGACGCCGCGACATCGAAGATTCCCACGACCCCCACCACGAGCCCCGCTCCGACCAGCGCCCCGGCCATCGCGACTCGCGCCGACCGGGACGGGCTCATCACGCGCCCTGGCTCCTGGGGACCGGTGCCCCGCTCTCGCGCAACGGTCGGGCTCGGTGGTACTCGCGAAGTGACTCCGCCCTGGCCGGATCGGCGATCAGGGCCGACAGGGCGAGCTCTCCGGCCCCCACGAGCGGGGCGTCGGTCCCGAGGCCGGCCTTGGTGATCGTCGCCACATCCCACGCGGGGAGCAGCGCCTGAGACTTCGCCCCCTTGACCACCGACAATTCGAGGTACTCGTAGAAGCGGTGGTACAGCCCCCCGAGGACCACGACGTCGGGGTTGAACAGATTGATGAGGTTGCCGATCCCCAGCCCCAGCCAGTGGCCGAGCTGTGTGAACGCGCAGAGCGCCGAGTCCTCACCAGCGGCGGCTGCTCTGCTGAGTTCGGCGATGGCCGCGAGCCCGGTGGTGTCCCCGCAGGTGCCGGCGTGGCGCAGCAGTGCCGCCTCGCCCGCCTCGGTCTCCCAGCACCCGGTCCCCCCGCACCGACACGGCCGTCCCTCGGGGTTGATGAGCGTGTGACCTGCCTCGGCTGCGTAGCCGGCCGCGCCGTGCAACGGTACGCCGTCGGCGATGATCCCCGCGCCGATGCCCACCTCCCCGGACACGTAGATGAGATTGCGGGCGTTCGGGTAGGTACCGCGGCGATGCTCGGCGATGGCGCCGAGGTCGGCTTCGTTGGCCACAGAGACGGGATGCCCGGTGGAGAGTGCGTCGCTGAGCAGCGCGCCCATCGGGACGTCGCGCCACCCGAGGTTCGGGGCGATATGGAGATAGCCGTCCGACCGGCGGACGACGCCCACGACGGCGACCCCGACGCCGGCGAACTTGTGGTTGGCGGGAAGCGAGCCCAGGAGCGGCCGCGCCAGATCGGCGATGACGGCGACCGCATCGACGGGCAGGAGATGCTTGCGGGGGCGTTCCACCCGGACGTGATTGAAGACGTGGCCTCCCAGGCCCACAGTGGCCACCGCGATGGAGTCGACGGCGAGTTCGACGGCGAGGACGACCGCGCCTTCGGGACGGGGACGGACGATCGGGGAAGGGCGCCCCGGGCCGGAGGCGGTAGTGGCCGGCCCCACCTCGACCAGGCTCAGCTCGGACAACTCGTTGACGAGTGCGCCAATCGTGGACCGGTTGAGACCGGTGCGGGTCACGAGGTCGGAGCGCGACATCGGTCCGGCGAAGTGCAGCCGGTCGATGATGAGCGCGAGGTTGTGGCGGCGCAACTCCTCGGCGGCTACGCCTCTGGCGTCTGAGCCCGGACTACGTGTGAGGCCCTTGCCGGACACCCCATGCTCTCCTCGTCGACGGATGATCCACTATATCGCCGTTGAGGCGCGACACCTCGACTCGTCCACGTTTGTATCTGACTCCACCGATTGGGCAGATGCCGGGTCATTGGCCTCATTTGCCCTTTGTCTGATGGCGATTCAGACACTACGACCGACACCGCCATCTCCGTGAGGACCGGGGAGGAGGCTCGACAAACGATGTATGTTGGACACTCCAACATACTGTGGGTATGCTTCGTCGCAGTGCTGTGGGTTCACCAACGTGTCCACCCGACCTGCGTCGATGGCAGGGGCAGGCGATCACCGCTCTCTGCCGTCGGCGTGTTGGTGCCGACTGAACCCTCCGCTGCAATCCCCTCTTGTTGTGGGGTCGATCTCGAAGGAGGAACTCGAGAGTGAATATGCGCAAGGTTGTGGCATTGCTCGTCGTAGCCACCATGGCAGCGGGACTCGCTGCCTGCGGCGACGACGACGCGGGGGCATCGACCACCGCGGCGGTGACCACTCAGGCGGGCGGCGGCGAGTTCATCGTCGGTGTCTCGTGGAACAACTACAACGAAGAGCGTTGGGCGAAGTGGGATGAGCCCGATATGAAGGCGGCCATCGAGGCCGGTGGGGGCACCTACATCAGCACCGACGCCGGGTCGTCTGCCGAGCAGCAGATCACCGACGTCGAGCAGCTGATCTCACAGGGCGCCGACGCGCTCATCATCCTCGCCCAGGATGGAACGGCCATCTTGCCGGCAGTGCAGAGCGCGCTGGAACAGGGCATTCCGGTGATCGCGTACGATCGCCTGATCGAAGATCCGGGCGCGCTGTACATCACCTTCGACAATGTCGAGGTGGGCCGCATGCAGGCTCGGGCCATCTTCGATCTGGTGCCGGAAGGCAACTACGTCTTCATCAAGGGCAACTCGACGGATGCCAACGCCGACTTCCTGAGGGGAGGCCAGCAGGAGATCCTGCAGGCAGCCCTGGACTCCGGCGCGATCGTGAATGTCGGTGAGATGTACACCGACAACTGGGATCCGGCCATCGCCCAGACCAACATGGAGCAGATCCTGACCCAGAACGACAACGACGTCGATGCCGTGGTCGCTTCGAACGACGGCACGGCGGGCGGGGTCATCACTGCTCTGGCAGCCCAGGGCCTGGCCGGCGTGGTGCCGGTCTCCGGCCAGGACGGCGATGCCGCCGCACTGAACCGGATCGCCCTCGGGACGCAGACGGTCTCGGTGTGGAAGGACGCCCGCGAACTCGGCAAGAAGGCAGGCGAGGCGTCCGTGCTGCTCGCTCAGGGCACCCCGCTCTCCGGCCTGCCGGACACCGTCCAGTTCGATTCGCCGGGCGGCAACCAGATGACGTCGTACCTGCTGACGCCGGTCCCGATCACCAAGGACAACCTGCAGGTCGTCCTCGATGCCGGGTGGATCGACGAGGCAACGCTCTGCCAGGGCGTGCCCGCCGGCACCGTCGACGTGTGTGGCGGAGGCGCCGTCGAGGCGTTCACCGTCGGTGTCTCGTGGAACAACTACAACGAAGAGCGTTGGGCGAAGTGGGATGAGCCCGATATGAAGGCGGCCATCGAGGCCGGTGGGGGCACCTACATCAGCACCGACGCCGGGTCGTCTGCCGAGCAGCAGATCACCGACGTCGAGCAGCTGATCTCACAGGGCGCCGACGCGCTCATCATCCTCGCCCAGGATGGAACGGCCATCTTGCCGGCAGTGCAGAGCGCGCTGGAACAGGGCATTCCGGTGATCGCGTACGATCGCCTGATCGAAGATCCGGGCGCGCTGTACATCACCTTCGACAATGTCGAGGTGGGCCGCATGCAGGCTCGGGCCATCTTCGATCTGGTGCCGGAAGGCAACTACGTCTTCATCAAGGGCAACTCGACGGATGCCAACGCCGACTTCCTGAGGGGAGGCCAGCAGGAGATCCTGCAGGCAGCCCTGGACTCCGGCGCGATCGTGAATGTCGGTGAGATGTACACCGACAACTGGGATCCGGCCATCGCCCAGACCAACATGGAGCAGATCCTGACCCAGAACGACAACGACGTCGATGCCGTGGTCGCTTCGAACGACGGCACGGCGGGCGGGGTCATCACTGCTCTGGCAGCCCAGGGCCTGGCCGGCGTGGTGCCGGTCTCCGGCCAGGACGGCGATGCCGCCGCACTGAACCGGATCGCCCTCGGGACGCAGACGGTCTCGGTGTGGAAGGACGCCCGCGAACTCGGCAAGAAGGCAGGCGAGGCGTCCGTGCTGCTCGCTCAGGGCACCCCGCTCTCCGGCCTGCCGGACACCGTCCAGTTCGATTCGCCGGGCGGCAACCAGATGACGTCGTACCTGCTGACGCCGGTCCCGATCACCAAGGACAACCTGCAGGTCGTCCTCGATGCCGGGTGGATCGACGAGGCAACGCTCTGCCAGGGCGTGCCCGCCGGCACCGTCGACGTGTGTGTTGGATGAGTAAACGGGATTGACGCCGAGTTGAACGAGTACGCCGCGCTCACGGAACCACCTGAGCGCGGCGTACTCGGCTATAAGGGGGACGACTCACCCGAGTGGAGGTGCGATGAGCGCGAGTGACGAGCCCGCCATGTCGATGGGACCGAAGGGTGCCTCCGGGAGCAACGCAGAGGGCGGGTCGCTGCCCCGGTCATCGCCTCCCGAGCAGCGAGGCCCAAACGGGCCTCACAGGGAATGGAGTCGGCGACTGTGGAGCCTCCCGGGAACCATGCGGTCGCTCGTGAGGACCGCCGAGATCGACACACGTCTGCTCGGCATGCTCGGAGCGCTGCTGATCATCTGGGTCGGATTCCACTTCTGGTCCGGTGACTTCCACTGGTCCAAGGGCACCTTCCTCACCCCACGCAACCTGTGGAACCTGTCGGTTCAGACCGCGACCGTGTCGATCATGGCGACGGGCATGGTGCTCATCATCGTGTCCCGCAACATCGACCTGTCGGTCGGGGCGGTCCTGGCGGCCGTCGGCATGGCGATGGCGGTTCTCCAGGCCGAGATCCTCCCCAGGTGGCTGGGGTTCGATCACTGGGCCACCTGGATCATCGCGCTGGCCATCGGCATCGCGATGGGAGCAGCCATCGGTGGGGTACAGGGTTTCGTCGTCGCCTACGTCGGTGTTCCGTCGTTCATCGTCACGTTGGCCGGCTATCTGGTGTGGCGCGGCGTCGCGTGGGCGATGGCCAGCGGCCGGACGATTGCGCCGATGGACTCCACCTTCCAGCTGATCGGGGGTGGTTCACGCGGCAACATCGGCGGATTCTGGTCGTGGATCGTAGGTGCCGTCGCCTGTCTGGGCATCGTCGCCCTGCTGATCAACAGCCGTCGCCAGCGCGGCAAATTCGGGCTGCGACTCCGGCCCCTTCCCGCGGAGATCGGGATCGGCATCGTCGGATGCGCTGCCGTGCTCGGGGCCGTCGCCTACCTGAACCGCTATCTGCTCCCCGAACGCGTCGCCGCGGCGCGGGGAGGGGGCAACATCGCATTCGGCCTGGCGATCCCGGTGCTGATCGCCATCGGGGCGACCCTGGTGATGATATTCGTCGGGACCAGGACGCGGTTCGGCCGCTACGTGTTCGCCATCGGCGGCAACCCCGAGGCCGCCACGCTGAGCGGCATCAAGACCCGCTGGACCATCATGAAGTCGTTCATCCTGATGGGCGTCCTGGTCGCCGTCGCCGCCGCGGTGCAGATCGCCCGCCTGAACGCGGCGGTGAGCGGCCTCGGTCAGGGCGCCGAGTTGTATGTGATCGCAGCGGCGGTGATCGGGGGCACCTCCCTGTCGGGCGGCGTGGGCACCGCCACCGGTGCGGTGCTCGGTGCCCTGGTGATGCAGTCGCTCCAGTCCGGCATGGTGCTCGTCGGAGTCGAGGCTCCGATCCAGGACATCGCCGTCGGCGTCGTTCTGATCGTCGCCGTGGCCATCGACACACTCGTGAGGCGGAGGACGACATGACCATGACAGCCGAGACCAGCAAGGGCGTCCCTCTCGTCGACATGCGTGACATCCGGGTGGCGTTCGGCGGCGTGCATGCCGTCGATGGCGTCAGCATCGATCTCTACCCCGGCGAGGTGGTGGGACTCGTCGGCGGCAACGGCGCCGGCAAGACGACGCTGATCAAGACCCTGTCGGGAGCACACAGGGCCGATTCGGGAGAGATCTACATCAACGGGCAGCGGGCCGTCATCGAGACGCCGCGCGATGCCAAGAAGTACGCCATCGAGACCATCTACCAGACGCTCGCCCTCGCCGAGAACATCGATGCACCGTCGAACATGTTCCTCGGCCGGGAGATCCTCACCCGTTGGGGGACACTCGACGACCGGGCCATGGAGCAGGCCGCCCGCCGGGTCATGGGCCGGCTCAACCCGCAGTTCCAGAACCTCAAGAGCGCGGTGCAGTCCCTCTCCGGCGGACAGCGGCAGTCCGTGGCAATCGCCAGAGCGGTCCACTTCAACGCCAAGATCATCATCATGGACGAGCCGACGGCGGCCCTCGGTCCCGCCGAGACCGCCCAGGTCCAGGATCTCATCCTTCAACTCAAGGCCGAGGGTCTCGGGATCTTCCTGATCAGCCACGACATCCACGGCGTGTTCGACCTGGCCGACCGGATCACGGTGATGCTGCAGGGCAAGATCGTGGGGACGGTCGCGAGGGGGGAGGTCACCAAGGACGAGGTGCTGGCCATGATCATCATGGGGAAGCTCCCCGGCACCGCGACAGAGGAGGAGATGGAGGATCTCCACTGACCGCGACCCGCCGTCGGACCGCGGGCGATGAGGAGGGACTGGTTGGGATGCGGCGACTTCGATGGGGTGTCCTCAGCACCGCCACGATTGGGGTGCAGAAGGTGATCCCGGCAATCCAGAGTGCGAGTGAGTGCGAGGTGATCGCCATCGCCTCCCGGGATCTCGAGCGGGCCCGGTCCGCGGCCTCGCTGCTCGGCATCCCGCGCCCCTACGGCACCTATCAGGAGTTGCTCTCGGACGACGACGTCGATGCCGTCTACATCCCACTCCCCAACGATGCCCACGCCGAGTGGACGATCCGGGCGGCCGAGGCAGGCAAGCACGTCCTCTGTGAGAAGCCGCTGGCGCTCAGCGCCGCCCAGGCCCGGGAGATGGCGCTGGCGTGCGCCGGGGCCGGGGTCAAGCTGGCGGAGGCCTTCATGTACCGGCAGCACCCGACCTGGGTCGAGGCGGTTCGCCTGGTGCGCAGCGGAGCCATCGGCGAACTGCAGGCCGTCCAGAGCTTCTTCAGCTACTACAACGATGACCCGGCCGACATCCGCAACCGGGTCGAGCGCGGCGGCGGAGCGATCATGGACATCGGGTGCTACTGCATCAACCTCTCGCGCATGCTCTTCGACGCCGAACCCACCCGGATCGAGGCCCTGGTCCACCGCGATCCGGTGATGGGCATCGACATCACCTCGTCGGTGCTCCTCGAATTCCCCGGCGGGGGCAGGTCCGATTTCACCTGCAGCATCCGCGCCGAACCCGACCAGCGGGTCCACATCGTCGGCTCCTCCGGGCGGATCGAGATCGAGATCCCCTTCAACATCCCACCCGACCGGGAGACCCGGATCTTCGTGACCTCGGGCGGGGATCCACCGGTGGCCCCGGCGACCGGGACCCGCGTCTTCGAACCGGTAGACCAGTACGCCGTCCAGGCCGGCGCCTTCGCCCGGGCCGTGCTCGACGACACCGACCTCGCGGTTCCGATCGAGGACGCGATCGCCAACATGAAGGTGATCGAGACGATCCTGGCAACGCCTTCGGGCCCATCTACCGACCAACGAGAGCAGGAGCGATATGGCGTTCTTCCCTGACATCCCCGATTCGATACCGTCCGAAGGCCTCGACACCGACGCCGAGTTCGCATATCGGGTGTACGACCCAGACCGGATCGTCCTCGGCAAGCGGATGGAGGACCACCTCAGGCTCGCGGTGTGCTACTGGCATTCCTTCGCCTGGAGGGGCAACGACGTGTTCGGCGACGGGACCCTCGACCGGCCGTGGCTGGATGCCGGTGCAGACCCGATGCAGGCCGCCAGGTTCAAGATGGACGTCGCCTTCGAGTTCTTCTCGAAGCTGGGGGTGCCGTTCTTCTGCTTCCACGACATCGACATCGCCCCGGCGGGGAACGACTTCGCCGAGACGAAGCGCAACCTCGAGGCGATGGTCGGCTACGCCGAGGAGCACATGCAGCGCACCGGCGTCCGGCTGCTCTGGGGCACCTCCAATGCCTTCGGCCATCCTCGCTTCGCCGCCGGGGCCGCCACCAATCCGGATCCGGAGGTGTTCGCCTACGCGGCCGCCCAGATCAAGAACGCCATGGATGCCACTCACCGCCTCGGTGGAGCCAACTACGTGCTCTGGGGAGGCCGGGAAGGCTACGAGACCCTCCTCAACACACGCATGCGCAGGGAGACAGACCAGTTGGCGCGGTTCATGACGATGGTGGCGGAGTACAAACACGCCATCGGATTCGAGGGCACCCTGCTCATCGAACCCAAGCCGCAGGAGCCCACCAAGCACCAGTACGACTACGACTGCGCCACCGTGCATGGATTCCTGGATCGCTACGACCTCCTCGGCGAGTTCTTCGTGAACATCGAGGTCAACCACGCCACACTCGCGGGCCACAGCTTCCACCACGAAGTCGCCTACGCCGTCGACAACGGGATCTTCGGGAGCATCGACGCCAACCGGGGCGATCCCCAGAACGGCTGGGACACCGATCAGTTCCCGAACTCGGTGGAGGAGATGACCCTGGGCATGTACGAGATACTCCGGGGGGGAGGCTTCACCACCGGCGGCTTCAACTTCGACACGAAGCTCCGGCGCCAGAGCATGGATCGGGCCGATCTGTTCCACGGCCACATCGGCGCCATCGACACGCTGGCCCAATCGCTCCTGGTGGCGGCGAGGCTCATCGAGGAGGGGGATCTCGAGGCGACGCGGCAGGAGCGGTACTCCGGTTGGGACGGGGCCCTGGGCCGGTCGATCATGGAAGGGAGTCTCACGTTGAGCGATCTCGAGGAGCAGGTCGTCTCGGGTGAGATCGACCCCGGCCCGGTCTCGGGCGGCCAGGAGCGGCTCGAGAACGTGGTGAACAGGACACTGTGGAGGTCAATCGGCGGGAGCATGTGACCGCACGGCGCGGGCGGCGGGTGTCCTCCCAACCCGCCGCCGACGCCGAACCAGGAATGGAGGATGCATGTCGGGTGATCTCGGCGGCAGAGTGGTAGTGGTGACCGGGGCAACCGCCGGAATCGGGGCGGCCACGGGCCGCGCCCTGGTGAGAGCGGGCGCCTCGGTGGTGTTGGGCGCTCGTCGCACGGAGCGACTCGACGAGATCGGGGCCGAACTGGGCGACGCGGCGCTCACCGTAGAGATCGACGTGCGCGATCCCGAGGCGGCTCGACACCTGATCGAAGCCGCCCTCGGCCGGTTCGGGCACATCGATGCCCTGGTGGCGAATGCCGGCATCGGCGCATACGGCGGGATCATGGATCTCAGCGATGGCCAACTGCGTGACATGATCGACACCAACGTCGCCGGGACCGTCTGGCCGATCCGGGCGGTCGTGCCGCACTTCCTCGAACAGGGTCGCGGCGACATCGTGATCGTGGCGTCGGTGGCCGGGCTTCGTGGTGCCGGCGACGAAGCCGTGTACGCCGCCACGAAGTTCGCACAGGTCGGCTTGGCGGGCGGGCTCGACCGGGAGTTGCGCGCCGAGGGGATCAGGGTGTCCACGATCTGCCCGGGCGGGGTCGCCACCGAGTTCGCGATGGGAGCGGGCCGCACTCCCGACATGCCGGGACTGGCCAGGATGCTGCGGGCGGAGGACGTCGCCGAGGCGATCCTCACGGTGTTGCGGCAGCCGGAGACGATGCGGACGTTGGTCTGGTCGATGCGCAGCATCCACGAGGAGGATTGAGCGGGGATGAGCCGGCGGGTCGTCGAGACGGTCGACGGCGCCCGTATCGAGGTCGACCTCGACACGGGGTGCCGGCTCGCTTCCCTCGAGATCGGCGGCCACGAGATCCTGGTGGGTCGGTCCGCCGACCCACTCGGGTGGGGGTGCTATCCGATGGCCCCCTATGCGGGCCGCGTGAGGGCAGGCCGTTTCTCCTTCCAGGGCCGCACCCACCGGTTGCCTCGGAACCTCGGCGGGCACGCCATCCACGGGTCGGTGTTCCTGAGGCCGTGGGAGCCGGAAGGGGATCACTGGTACGTCACCGACCTCGGACCGGACTGGCCCTTCAGGGGTTGGGCGCGTCAGCAGATCCGCCTCGGGCACGAGCGCCTGGACATGCGACTCGAGGTGCACTCCGCTGCCGGGGCGATGCCGGCGTCGTGCGGCTGGCATCCGTGGTTCCGGCGGGTGATAGGCGGCGCCCGGCTCGAGCTCGACGTGTCCGCCGGCTTCGTCTACGAGCGTGACGACGGCGGCATCACCACGCGGCGACGGGCAGCGGTCCCGGCCGGTCCGTGGGACGACTGCTTCGGCGATGTCGTGCAGCCGGTGGGGGTCGAGTGGCCCGGCGTGCTGCGTCTCGACCTGACCGCATCGTCCGACGAGTGGGTCATCTACACCGAGCCGGAAGATGCGGTCTGTGTGGAACCGCAGACCGCTCCGCCGGACGCGCTGAACCACGACCCCTTCGTCGTGGAGACGGGCCGCCCCCTGACGGCCGAGTTCACGCTGGAATGGCGGATGGGCGGTGAGCCGGCCGCATAGGCCGGCGCCCGGATCACGAGTCCGACTCAGCCAGGCGATTCTGCGCATCCCGGATCCGGCCGACGATGGCGTCATCGCGATCCATCCGAAGGGGTGACCGGCCGCGGCGCGTGTCCCATCGCCGGGCAACAGCCCCGGGGGCCTCGCCCGTGAGGATGGCTGCTGCGTGAGCGGCCCCGCCGAGGGCGAC
>JAHLKU010000024.1 GCA_020444505.1 Actinomycetota bacterium
GGGGAGCGGCCGGCGAGGGCGGTGTAGAACGCCTCCACGCGCTCGGCCCGCCCCCGCACCAGGGTCGTCGGGGTGGTGGCGAGCACGGCGTCGGCGCCGCCGTCTGCCCCCTCTCCGGCCTGGGCCGCGGCGCCCTGCAGCGACTCGGCCGACACCCCGCACAGCACGAAGGCGTCCCCCACGGCGTCGCGGACGGCCCGCACCAGGGTGCGCCGCTCTCCCGGCTCCAGGTAGGGGCCCTCTCCGGTCGACCCCGCCACCAGGAACCCGGCGATGCCCCTCCCGGCGAGGGCGGCGGCGTTGGCGGCGAGCGCCCCGGGCAGGATCCGGCCGTCGCCGCCGAACGGCGTGACGAGGGCGGGCATCAAGCGGGGAGGTGTGCGCACGGGAGGGCTCCGGGGTCGACAGCAGGAGGTTAGGCGGCCAGCATGGCCCGATGGCTGTGTCGGCGCCGGCCCGGGACCGGTACGTGGACCTCCTCCGGGTGGTCGGCGTCTGCGTGGTCGTGTTCGGCCACTGGGCCGTCTTCATGGTGTTCTGGGAGGGAGACGCCATCCGGGGGGTCAACGCCCTCTCGGTGGTCCCCGCCCTGCGCGCCGCCACCTGGGTGGTGCAGGTGATGCCGCTGATGTTCTTCGTCGGCGGGTTCTCCAATGCCCGCTCCTTCGACCGGCACGGAGGGTCGGTGCGGTCGTTCCTCAGCAACCGCCTGGTGCGGCTGCTGTGGCCGACCACGGTGTTCATCGGCGTGTGGCTGGCGCTGGGCGTGATCCAGGCCGCGGCCGACCTGCCTGCGCCCGATCTGCTGCGGCGGGCGGCCGACGTCGCCGCCCTCCCGTTCTGGTTCCTGGGCATCTACCTGGTGGCCGTCGGCCTGGCTCCTGCGACGCTGCGGCTGCACCGTCGATTCCGGTGGTGGGTGCCCGCGGCGCTGGCCGCCGGGGCGCTGGGCATCGACCTCGCCTCCCGGGCGTTCGGTCTCGACGCCCTGGGGGCCGTCAACTACCTGTTCGTGTGGCTGCTGGCCCACCAGGCCGGCTACTTCTACGCCGACGGCACCCTGCCGGCGTGGGGCGCCCGCCGGGCGATGGGACTGGCCGCCGCCGGGCTGGCGGGGATGCTGGTGCTGGTCACCGCAGCCGGGTACCCCGTCAGCATGGTGGAGGTGCCGGGCCAGCCGGTGTCGAACACGGCCCCGCCCAGCGTCGCCCTCGTGTTCCTCACCATGTGGCTGGTGGGCCTGGCCGTGGCCGCCAGGGCGCCGGCGATGCGATGGCTGCAGCGCGAACGGGTGTGGCGGGCCGTCACCGCCCTCAACGGCAGGGTGCTCACCGCCTACCTCTGGCACGTGACGGCGATCACCGCCGCGGTGGCGGTGCTGTACCCGCTGGGGTTCCCGCAGCCGGAGATCGGCACCGGCGCCTGGTGGGCGCTGCGGCCGGTGTTCGTGGCCTCGATGGTGCCGGTGCTGGCGGCGCTGCTGGCGGTGTTCGGCAGGTTCGAGATCCACCCCGACACGGAGGTGCTGCCCGGCCGGTTCGGGGCGCGGCGGGTGGCGGCCGCCGGGTTCGGCCTGTTCGCGGTGGCGGTGTGCCTGCTCGGGTTCGGCATCACCGGCTTCATCCAGCTGGCCGACGCGGGCGGGGCGGCGCTGCTCGACTTCCAGTTCAATCCCGTGCAGAACGTGCTGCACGGACTGCTCGGGGCGGCCGCCCTGGGGGCGGCGCTGCGGTGGCCGCGGTGGTCGGTGGCGGCTGCCGTCGGGGGCGGTGCGCTGTTCGTCGCCGGCGGCCTGGCCGATTGGGGCGGCGCCGCCACGGTGCTGGGGATGAACGGCCTGACGGCGTGGGCACACGTCGTCGCCGGAGCGGCGGCCATCCTGGGCGGTTCGGCCGCGGCCCTCGGGCCGGAAGACCCTAGGGTTCGGGCCGAACGGCGAACGGTGGCTCGCGATAATGGCGAAGGTCGCACGAGTGGAGGCTGAGGTGACGACGACCCGTCCAACGGTCAAACGGCGCCGGCTGTGGTTCCTCGAGTTCTACAGGTCGGCGGTCGGCAAGAAATGGGTGATGGCCGTCACCGGGATCATCCTCATCGGCTACCTGCTCGCCCACATGGTCGGCAACCTCAAGATGTACCTGGGGCCCGAGTCGATCAACGCCTACGGCGAGTCGCTGCGCGACCTCGGCGGCCACCTGGTGCCGCGCACCCACCTGCTGTGGATCATGCGGATCGGCCTGGTGGCGGCGACCGCCCTGCACCTCCATGCCGCGATCACGCTGACGTTCCTCAACTGGAGATCCCGCCCCGCCCGGTACGACGAGCGGCACTACGCCGCAGCCAACTACGCCTCCCGCACCATGATCTACGGCGGCGTGATCGTCGCCGCCTTCGTCGTGTTCCACCTGATGGATCTCACCTGGGGCAGCGGCGGCGCAGAGTTCGCCAGGGGCCTGCCCTACGAGAACATCGTGCACAGCTTCGAGCGGCTGCCGGTGGCCCTCTTCTACATCGTCGCCAACCTGCTGCTGGGTGTGCACCTGTACCACGGGGCCTGGAGCATGTTCCAGAGCATCGGGCTCAACCACCCCCGCTTCAACCAGTGGAGGAGATGGTTCGCCTACGGCATCGCGGCGGTGATCACGATCGGCAACGTCAGCTTCCCCATCGCGGTGCAGGCCGGCATCGTCCATCTCGGGTGAATCGGAGGTCATGATGCAACTCGACGCCAAGATCCCCGCAGGCCCGATCCAGGACAAGTGGTCGAACTACCGCTTCGACCTGAAACTGGTGGCACCCCACAACCGCCGCAAGTTCGAGGTGATCGTCGTGGGCACCGGCCTCGCCGGCGCCGCCGCGGCGGCCACCATGGGCGCCGCCGGGTACCACGTGAAGGCCTTCACCTACCACGACAGCACCCGGCGGGCGCACAGCATCGCCGCCCAGGGCGGCATCAACGCCGCCAAGGACTACCACGGCGAGGGCGACAGCATCTACCGGCTGTTCTACGACACCGTCAAGGGCGGCGACTACCGCAGCCGGGAGGCCAACGTCTACCGCCTGGCCGAGGTCAGCAACGCGATCATCGACCAGTGCGTCGCCCAGGGCGTCCCGTTCGCCCGCGAGTACGGCGGCCTGCTGCACAACCGCTCGTTCGGCGGCGCCCAGGTGTCCCGGACGTTCTACGCCAGGGGCCAGACCGGCCAGCAGTTGCTGCTGGGCTCGTACCAGGCGCTCGCCAAGGAGGTGGGCGCAGGCACCGTCGAGCTGCACACGCACGCCGAGATGCTCGACCTGGTGGTGGTGGACGGCCGCGCCGCCGGCATCGTCGTGCGCGACATGGAGACCGGCGAGATCCGGACCCACTCGGCGCACGCCGTGATCCTGGCCACCGGCGGCTACAGCAACGCCTACTACCTGAGCACCAACGCCATGGCCTGCAACGGCACCGCCGCCTGGCGTGCCCACCGCAAGGGGGCGCTGTTCGCCAACCCGTCGTTCACCCAGATCCACCCGACGTGCATCCCGGCGAGCGACGAGTCGCAGTCGAAGCTGACGCTGATGTCGGAGTCGCTGCGCAACGACGGCCGCATCTGGGTGTCCAAGGCGGCAGGCGACGGGCGGGCCCCCGGCGACATCCCCGAGGACGAGCGGGACTACTACCTGGAGCGCC
Organism: Actinomycetota bacterium; assembly: GCA_020444505.1. Classification (GTDB taxonomy): domain Bacteria; phylum Actinomycetota; class Acidimicrobiia; order Spongiisociales; family UBA11373; genus JAHJML01. Next base: position 3,674 of record JAHLKU010000024.1, read on the forward strand.
GCTACCCGGCGTTCGGGAACCTGACCCCCCGCGACGTCGCCAGCCGGGCTGCCAAGGTGGTGGTGGACGAGGGCAAGGGCGTCGGCCCGCTGCGCAACGGCGTGTACCTGGACTTCGCCGAGGCGATCGGGCGGCTGGGCAAGGACGTCATCGAGGCCCGCTACGGCAACCTGTTCGAGATGTACGAGCGGATCACCGGCGACGACCCGTACCGGACCCCGATGCGGATCTACCCGGCGCCGCACTACACCATGGGCGGCCTGTGGGTGGACTACGACCTGATGTCCACCATCCCCGGCCTGTTCGTGGCGGGGGAGGCCAACTTCTCCGACCACGGCGCCAACCGGCTGGGGGCCAGTGCCCTCATGCAGGGCCTCGCCGACGGGTACTTCGTGCTGCCCTACACGGTGGCCGGGTACCTGGCGGGGATGCTGGGGGAGCGGCCGGTGCCCACCGACCACCCGGAGTTCGAGAAGGCGGCCGCAGAGACCAGGGACCGCCTCGCCCGCTTGCTCGCCACCAACGGCAGCCGCACTGTGGACTGGTTCCATCGCGAGCTCGGGAAGATCATGATCGAGCACTGCGGCATGGCCCGCAGCGAGGAGGGCCTGCGGCGGGCGCTGGCCGAGATCCCGCCGCTGCGCGAGGAGTTCCACCGCGACGTGCGGGTGCTGGGCGACAACGAGTCGTTGAACCAGTCGCTGGAGAAGGCCGGCCGGGTGGTGGACTTCTTCGAACTGGCCGAGCTGATGTGCCGCGACGCCCTCTACCGGGAGGAGTCGTGCGGCGGCCACTTCCGGGTGGAGCACCAGACCCCCGAGGGCGAGGCGCTCCGCAACGACGAGGACTTCTCCCACGTGGCGGCCTGGGGCTGGGAGGGCGAGGGGGCCGAGCCGAGCCTGACCAAAGAGGAGCTCGAGTTCGAGTACGTCGAGTTGGCGCAAAGGAGCTACAAGTGATGGACCTCACTCTGCGCGTGTGGCGGCAGTCGGGGCCCGGCGACAAGGGCCGCTTCGAGGAGTACCCGGCGAAGGGGATCGACGAGCACATGTCGTTCCTGGAGATGCTCGACATCGTCAACGAGCGGCTCACGTTGGAGGGCATCGAGCCCATCGCCTTCGACCACGACTGCCGAGAGGGCATCTGCGGCACCTGCGGCGTGATGGTGGACGGGCGTCCCCACGGCCCCTGGGAGGGCACTGCCACCTGCCAGCTGCACATGCGGGCCTACTCCGACGGCGACACCATCACCATCGAGCCGTGGCGCGCCAAGGGGTTCCCGGCCATCAAGGACCTGGTGGTGGACCGCCGGGCGTTCGACCGGATCATCGAGTCCGGAGGCTTCATCTCGGTGGCGGCCGGGTCGGCGCCCGACGCCAACAACACCCCGATCCCGCAGGAGGCCGCCGAGTTCGCCATGGACGCCGCCGCCTGCATCGGCTGCGGCGCCTGCGTGGCGGCGTGCCCCAACGGGGCGGCCCAGCTGTTCGTGGCCGCCAAGTACTCGCACCTGTCGCTGCTGCCGCAGGGCCAGCCGGAGCGCTGGACCAGGGCCGAGTCGATGGTGGACACCATGGAGCTGTACTTCGGCTCGTGCAGCAACCACGGCGAGTGCGAGGCGGCCTGCCCCAAGAACATCTCGCTCGACTTCATCGCCCTGCTGAACCGCGACTACCTGCGGTCCAAGTGGCGCAACCGCCGCCTGGCCGGCCAGAAGGGGTAGGCGCCGGGGGCGGGAACAGACGGGGGAGCGGCGATGTTGTCCGTGGCGGCCGCGCGGTAGGCACCGCCCGCCGCATACGATGACGCCACCGACCCGCCAAGGAGATCACCCATGCCCGCCGAGATCGGCGCTCCCGCCCCGGCCTTCAGCCTGCGCGACCCCCAGAAGGAGATCGTCTCGCTCGACGACTTCAAGGGCCGCAAGACGCTGGTCGTGTTCATCCCGTTCCCCTTCACCGGCAACTGCAACGACGAGGCGTGCACGCTGCGCGACCACCTCGCCGAGTTGAACGACATGGACGCCGGCGTCGTCGTCATCAACTGCGACACCCCGTTCGCCAACGGCGCCTGGTCCGAGCAGAACGGCCTCGAGTTCCCGGTGCTGTCCGACTTCTGGCCCCACGGCGAGGTGGCCCAGGCGTACGGCGCCTTCAACGAGGCCACCGGCAGCGCCAACCGCATCACCTTCGTGCTCGACGCCGAGGGCATCGTCCGCGAGATCATCGACAGCGGCTCGCTGGCCGTGGTCCGCGAGTACGACGCCTACGTGGAGGCGCTCGGCAAGATCTGACCGGGCCGTTTTGGAGCGTCTGGTGCCCTCCCTGCGGGGAGGGCACCGCCGCGTGCGGGGCCGAGCAATGGTGAGATCAGGGCACCCCGGAGTGATGCTTCTTGATGGCCTACCTCCCTGAGGCGCCCTTCGGGGAGGGCCGATCCCTTCGGCGCTGCGACACGGCGAGCACCCCCACAGCGTTCGACCCGGTCTCGTCGCGGACGGGGCCGGCCGCGGATCCTCGGCTAGGGGATCGTCCCGGTGATCAGCTTGACTCCGCTGCTGCCCAGGTCGTCCCCCAGGTAGAGGTAGTACGTGCCGTCGGAGTACGCGACCGTGACGCCCGGCCACCCGAACTCCCCGGTGTCGAGCAGGGGTTCGCCGCCGTTGTCGGGCTCCCACGTCTCACCGCCGTCGGTGGAGATCAGCCGTCCCAGCTTGAAGGTGTGGTCGAAGAGGGTGACCGAGGGAGTCTCGGATTCGAAGCCCATGTAGAACAGCTCGAGGCCTTCGTCCGTCGCCACGACGTTTGCCGGCACCACTCCGAACTCGGTCCAGGTGCCAGGTTGGGGCTCCAGGATCGGTTCGGCGCGACGCTCCCAGGTCTCGCCGTCGGCCGAAGTGAGCAGGCCCACCGACGGAGGGGTGATGCCGTTCGCAAAGCCGGCGTAGGCCAGCCAGTAGGTGCCGTCGATGAGGGTGACGCCGGTGACCGTCAGGTAGTCGTCCCACTCGTTGTCGGCGGGAAGGACGACCTCGCCGACCTCGACCCAGGGTCCCTCGGCAGCGGGCGCGGTGGCCTTGTAGAGATTGCGGTTCGTGACCCGGAATCCCTCCACGTACCACATGGACCATCCGTCACCCTGGGGGGCGAGCCCGATCCAGCCGATCGGGCGGGCGATTCCCTCCTCGCTGATGGAGGCGTCGGGGTCCTTGGTCCACGTGATCCCATCGGGGGAGGTGGCGAGGCCCAGGTCACTGTCCCGTGTGCCCCGGCCGCCCGAGTAGAAGAGCAGCCACTCGTCGTCCCCGGCGAACACGAAAGGCACCGCGGTGAACCCGGGGTCCCAGTCGCCGGGGGTGATCACCGGCGAGTTGGGGTGGACGGTGAAGTCTCCCGGGTAGCCGGGGAGGGTCGTGGTGGTGGGCGCCGCAGTCGTGGTCGGCGCCGCAGTCGTGGTCGGTGCGGCGGTTGTGGGAGGCGCCTCAGTGGTGGTGGGCGCCTGCGTGGTGGCCGGGGACGTCGATGTGGCGGCGTCGTCGTCCGAGCACGCCGCGGCGATCAGAACGGCGGCGAGAGTGAAGGCGGTGATTCTGCGGGTCATGGGGGCGGTAGTGTCGTATAGAATCAGAATGATGTCAAGTAACACGGGTTGTCCCCCCGAACCCATGCAGGCGCCCTCGGATGTCCTATCGGTGTTCTGGGACATCGGGGTGGTGGCCCGTCTCACCGAGGCGGTGGTCGACGACGCCCTGGAAGGTGTGGAACTGACTCCCCGTCAGTTCGCCCTCCTGTCGCTGGTCCTGTCCCAGGGTCCCCTGACACCCGGAGAGGCCGCCGAACGGTCCGGGATCCCGGCACCCTCGGTTTCCCGGCTGATGGCCGGCTTCGAGCAGCGTGGACTGGTCTCCGAGACCGACCATCCCACCGACGGTCGGTCCCGAATCGTCTCGATCACCGAAGCCGGTCGGGAGATCGTCGCCGATTGCCAGGCAGGGTTCGGCAGAGCCCACAACGGGCTGTACGACCTGCTGGGGACCGAGGCCGCCGACGTGGTCTGGTCGCTGCGCCGCCTGGAGTGGGCGCTGCGAAAGCTGACGGGGATGCCGGAGACCGGCGGCGACGCCACCCGCTTCCGGACCCCCAATTGGATCCGCTACTCGGGGTCGGCACTGACCCCGGCCGAAGAGGCGGAGGCGGTCGCCTATCTGAATTGGATGGTGTTCCGGAGGGACCGCGCCTGAGACGACCGGATCACCGCGATCGCCTGTGAGCATCGCCACCTCGGGCGCGGAAGCGCTCAGGGTTCGAGTATGAATCGCCAGCCTGGTCTCCCCCAGATCGACCAGGCGCCTCACCGGGGATGTTCGATTGACACCCCCACGTCGGCCTGAGACAGTGAGTGAGAACGACGAAGGGAGTTCCGTGAGAGTGCTCCGGATGCTCACTGTCGTGGCTCTGATCGTTGGCGGTGCCGCCTGTGGAAGTGGCTCCGTCGGTGACTCCTCACCGAATGGCGACGGTCCGTGGACGAGGGTATCGGTCCCGACCACGCAACCGCTTGAGGTCACTACCGACTCCGGTGGAGTCATCGAGATACGCACGATATGCGCCGAAGTGCAGGCCGACGGAGTGTTCGACGGCTCTGAGAATGGGTGGCTGTTCACGCCGTTGAAGATCCTGGGCCTCGATGCTGCGCCGGGTGAGGCTTGCGATGTGGAACTGATCTGGTCAGCGACGGCCACCCGTCGGTGTGCCCACTACGCCGGGCTTGGCACTTGCTGTCCTGGATACGAGGCGTCGGCTGTGGTTCGTCTCGTGGCCAACGGTGAGCAATTGGCGGTCTTCGATGAGGTCAGGGATGAGGACCTGCCGACGTCGCTCACCCGAACCCGCTGCGATGACTCGTCGGATCTGGTATTCACCGGCTTCCCCGAGATCCGGGATGAGTTGGACAACCGTCTCGGAGTCATGCTGTTCGGCGCGTGCAGGGGTGAGGGAGGACTCGATGCGGGTTCCTTCTGGCGGCTCGTCGCTGCCCTCCATCACGAGGACTCCGACATCGTCGACGAAGCTGCCAAGCGACTGCGAGGTTGTGCTGATCTCTGGAACCAACGTGGACGTGCCGATGAGGGTATCCCCTACCTTGAAGCGGTACCGCACCTCGTTGCCGTCGCTGAATGGCAGTCATCGATCGGCGGGGCTCTCCGGTCGATCACGGGAGAGCCCGGCCCACAGCAGCCCGGGGACCGATCGGCCTGGTGGGACTGGTGGGAGACCCGTGACCAGATGCAGGGAGACCCAAGTCGGCCTCCAGAGCCCGAGCCAGAACCACCGACTGGTAGCTGACGAATCCCTTCCGAGTGACCCCTGAAGGGTATGTGCTCGGGAGTCGCCACCCGAGGGTGGCGGTGGTTCACATCGCGGCGAAGACCCGCCACTCGTCGGGGATGCCGCGGAGTGCGTGGGTGCCCCGGTCGGTGAACTCCAACCCCGACCCGGCGACGAGGTCGCGAACCGTGCCGGAGACGAGCACCTCGCCGGGCCCGGCCAGAGAGGAGATGCGCGCCCCGATGTGGACGGCGATGCCTGCGATGTCGTCGCCGATCCTCTCGACCTCGCCGGTGTGGACCCCGGCTCTGACGTCCAGGCCGAGGTGCCGCAGCACCCTGCCGATCTCCTTGCCGCACTGGATCGCCCGGGCAGGCCCGTCGAAGGTCGCCAGGAACCCGTCTCCGGCGGTGTTCACCTCGGTGCCCCTGAACCGCTCCAACTGGCTCCTGACCTCGGTGCCGTGCGCCTCCAGGAGGTCGCGCCACCGGTGGTCTCCCATCTCGATGGCCCGGCCGGTGGATCCGACGATGTCGGTGAACAGCACCGTCATCAGGACCCGGTCGGGCCGCGCCGGCACCCGCCGTCCCGTCATGAACTCCCTGATCTCCTGGATCGTCCGGTCGGGCTCGAACCAGGGGACGTGGTCGGCGCCCGGCAACTCGACGTACCTGGCGTCGGGGATCACACGGGCCTGGTAGCGGGCGTTCTCCACATGGCAGACGCGGTCGCCTTCGGTGTGGAGGATCAGGGTGGGGACCCGGACGGAGGGGAGGATGTCGCGGATGTCGATGTCGAACGCCATCCGCATGAACGCCTCGGCGCCGCCGGGGGTGTTGGCATTCCGTTGCAGGCGGGCCGACCAGTCGGCCATCCATGGCGTGGCCTCCTGGCTGGGGGCCAGGTGCTCGATGAACCTGCTCGGCTTCCCCCATCGCTCGGGGAGCGTCGCCATGGACGCCTCGAAGCTCTCCTCGGTGTTCTCGCCCCACGGCCACTCGGCGTCGGTGCGCTCCCGCACCTCGGAGCCCATCAGGATGAGGCCGGTGGTCCTCTCCGGGTGCGCCGCAGCGAACAGCACCGAGAGGGGCCCGCCCTCCGACTCGCCGATCAGCGTGGCCGCCTCGCTCCCTGCGGCGTCCATCACCGCCCCGATGTCGTCCATCCGGACGTCGAGCGGCGTGCCCCCCGGCACGCGGTCCGACATCCCCATGCCGCGCTTGTCGAAGATGATCACCCGGGCGAACTCGCCCAGGGCTTCGCAGAAGCGGCGGTAGGCGGGCAGTTCCCACCTGACCTCCAGGTGCGACTGGGCGCCCTGGACGTAGACGAGGTCCAGGGGGCCGTCCCCCACCACGTGGTAGGCCACGCTGACCCCGTCGCTGTCCGCGAAGCGGATGTCGAGCATGCGGGGACCCTAGCGACGGCCCGGCGGCGACCGGGTCCGGCCCCCTACCGCTCGCCTTCGACCAGGCGGTAGCCGACGCCGCGGACCGTCTCGATCTGGGGGGCGGCGGGATCGGTCTCCAGGCGGCGGCGGATGCGGCGGATGTGCTGGTCGAGGGTGCGGGTGTCGCCGATCCAGGCGAACCCCCACACCTCGTCGAGGAACTCCTCGCGGGTGACCACCTTGCCGGGGCGCTGCATCAGCATCTGCAGCACCTCGAACTCCTTCTTCGGCAGGTCGTGGTCGACGTCGCCCAGGCGCAGCTTCAGGCTGCCGGTGTCCAGGCTGGCGCCGCCCAGGGCGAGCGTCTCGGTCTCCACGCTGCCCACCGTCCGCCTGCCGGCCGCCCGGATGCGGGCGACCAGTTCCCGCACCGAGTACGGCTTGGTGACGTAGTCGTCGGCGCCCAGTTCCAGCGCGGCGACGATGTCGGCCTCGGCGTCCTTGGCGCTCACCACCACCACCGGGACGTCGGAGTCCCGCCGGATCGCCCGCAGCACGTCCAGGCCCGGCAGCGAGGGCAGCATCAGGTCGAGGAGCACCAGATCGGGCCGTTGTGCCCGGAAGCGCTCCAGCCCGGCCTTGCCGTCCATGGCCGCCTCGGTGTCGAAACCCTCGGCGGCCAGCGCCACCTCCAGCGCCTCCACGAACGACGGCTCGTCCTCGACGATGAGCACCCGGGTCATGGCTCCCTCCACGTGGGGAGGCGGACGCTGAACCTGCTGCCCACACCCACCTGCGACTCCACCGTCACGTCGCCGCCGTGGTTGCGGGCGATGTGCCGGGCGATCGACAACCCCAGGCCGGTGCCGCCGGTCGCCCGGCTGCGGGCCCGGTCCACCCGGTAGAAGCGCTCGAAGATGCGCCCCAGGTGCTGGTCGGGGATGCCGATGCCCTCGTCGTCGACGGTCACGACGACGTCCTTCTTCGACACCTTGCAGTCCACGGTCACCCGGGGCCGGCGCTCGCTCCGGTCGCCGCCGCTGTACTTGACGGCGTTCTCCAGCAGGTTGACGAACAGCGTCTCGAGCTGCCTCCGGTCGCCCCAGACGGCGGCGTCGCGCCCGAACTCACCCAGGTGCACCTCCACGCCGGCTTCGGCCGCGGCCGCCTCGACGTCGCTCACCACGTCCACCATCAGGCCCCGCAGGTCCACCGGTCCCCGGGGCCGCTCGGAGGCCTCGGCCTGGGACAGGTCCAGGATGTCGCCCACCAGTTTGGAGAGGCGGGCGGCCTCCTCCACCACCCGCACCGACAGGCGGCCCGCTGCGGCGGGGTCGTCGATGTGGTCGGAGAGGGTCTCGGCCAGCACCGCCAGCGCCCCCAGCGGGGTCTTCAACTCGTGGCTGACGTTGGCGACGAAGTCGCTGCGCATCGCCTCCACCCGCCGGGGCTCGGTCACGTCGTGGATGTAGGCCACCGACCCGACGCTCTCCACACCATGAGACAGCGGGTAGGCCTCGATGACCAGGTAGCGGCGCTGCGGGGTGTAGATCTCGATCTCGCGCCGCTCCGGGCGCTGCTGCAGGATGGCGGTCTCGATGGCTTCGCGCATCCGGGCCTCGGCGACCGCCTCGCCCTGGCGGGCGCCCAGGTAGTGCGACGCCGGCCCGTTGGCCACCAGCACCGTGCCGTCGTCGTCGGTGAGCACGATGCCGAGCGGGGCCTCCGCCACCGCGGCGGCCAGGCGGGCCCGGTCTCGCTCGGAGGCGGCCGTCGCCTCCTCGAGACGGCGGATCTCGTTGCGGAGCACTGCGGACCGCTGCCACCAGAAGCGCCCGGTGTCGCCGCCCAGGCGGACGAGCGCGTCGTCCACCGCCCTGGGCAGCCTGCGAGAGACCCCGAACGCCACGATCGCGGTGACGGCCGCCCCGGCCCCTGCGGCGATTCCGACGAGCAGCGCGCTGTCCACGTCGGCGACTATAGGGCCGTCCGCCGCGCCGTCCTGCGGAGTTCACCCGGGGGTCACCTTGCTGCCTCCCGGGCGTCACGGAGCCCTCCGTATGCTCCGGTCCACCGCGAAGCCGTAGGCGTGCGGCACAATGACGGCGGCACACGAAGGCCTGGTTGCGCATGAGTTTGGACAACGTCTCCCACGAGACCCGCCAGCAGTTCCACGAGGTGCTCGACGAGTTGCGCCGCGGGACGGTCGAGATGGGCTCGCTCGTGCTCGAGAACACCCGCCGCCTCACCGAGGCGCTGCTGGAGAACGACGTGCAGACGGCCGAGGCCGTCATCGCCGCCGACGCCGAGATCGACGAGCGCTACGTCGAGCTGGAACGGCTCGCCTTCGGCACCATGGCCCGCCAGCAGCCGGTGGCCCGGGACCTCCGTTTCCTGGTCACCGTCACCCGCCTCCTCTACGAGATCGAGCGCAGCGGCGACCTGGTGGCCAACGCCGCCAAGGGCATGGTCTTCCAGCACGGGTACGAGCTGTCGCCCAAGGTGCGGGCCATGCTCGGCCGCATCGCCGGGCTGGTCGCCGGGCTGTGGGCCGAGGGCGTGGAGGTGCTCGCCGAACTGGACGGCACCGCCGCCGAGCGGCTCGACCGCCAGGACGATGCGATCGACGACCTCGTCGGTGAGTTCTACACCATGATCGGCGCCAGCAGCGACGAGATCGGCTTCGAGGTGGCCGTCGAGTTGTCCCGGGTGGGCAGGTTCCTGGAGCGGATCGCCGACCACGCCGTCAACATCGGTGAGCACGTCGCCTTCACGGTGACCGGCGAGTTCCCCGAGACCAGCCATCCGCCGCACCCCGGCGACGAGGCCTGAGCCGGGCGCAGCCCGCTACCCGAACAACGCCCGCCACAGCCGGACGAGGAACCCCCGCTGCCCGGGTGCCGGCAGGCGCTGCAGCACCCCCATGAGGTGGTCGGGAGGCAGGTCCCCTACCAGCAGGTAGGAGCGGTCCGGGGCGTCCCAGTGCACCCAGACGCTCGTCGGTGTGACGAGGCGGCGGTAGCGCTTGCCCGACACCTCGAACACGGTGGCCCGCTCGAACGCCGCCGGGAGGCCGGTGCGGGGGGACTCGAACACCGAGAAGGAGAACAGCCCGTCGCTGTAGAAGGCGTGGATGCTGTCCCTGCCGGCGGCGTACACGTCGGCCCGCCGGTACCCGGCCACCGACTCGGGGAGCGTGGTGGTCGCCGGCATCGGGGCGATGGTGTCGGTCATCTCGACGTCCATGTCGTCGGGCATGTCGCTCGGCCCGGGCGTGAACGACACCAGCACGGCCATCCGGTAGACGCCGCCGTCGGCGTCGAGCACCTCGGTGAGCAGCGGGACGCCGGTCTCGTCGTCGATGGCCATCCGCAGCCTCGGCTTGCCCTCGTCCAGGACCACCACCAGCGTGGCGTCGCGGCCCAGCCGGGTGGTGGCGGTGGCGCCGCCCATCGTGTACCGGTCGCTGAGCAGCCAGTCCGACCACTCGCTGACCTCGGTGCCGGACCAGCCGCCGTCCGAGGAGGTGGCTGCCACGCCGCCGTACGCCATCGCCGAGCCGCCGGGTCCCTCGACCATCGTCATGCCGTCGGTGCGGGTCACCTCGTAGGAGGCGGCGGACGAGTCGCCGCCCCAGGTGCACATGACCACGCCGGTGCCGTGGTATTCGGCGTCGGTGGCCTCATCCAGCATGTCGGAGAGGTCGTCTGCGGCCGCCGGGGCGGCGGACGACACCAGGACCGCGGCGACGGCGAGGGCGGAGACCAGCCGGCGCCTCACGGCGCCCCCACGTCGGCGCGGACGGTCTGGAACCCGGGCTGCACCAGCACCCGGGCGGTGTGGTGCTCGGCGAACGTGTCCAGGTCCATCGGGGCCGGCGCCGAGCCCGTGGCGAGGCCGATGCCGATGGCGAGGGCGGCCGCGGCGGCGCCGGCGGCGGCCCACGTCCACGCTCGGGCGAGCACCGGCCGGCGGGCGGGGGCGGGCGTCGGCAGCAGGCCGGGCGGCAGGTCGAGGAGCGGCAGTTCCCTCACCGCGTCCCGGGTGGCCCGCACCGCCTCGTACTCGTCCCTGCACCGCGCACAGGACTCCAGGTGGGTGTGCACGTCCCGCCGCTCGGCGGCGGTCAGTTCGCCGTCGAGGAGGGCGGAGAGGAGGTCGCCGGGATGCGTCATGCCAGCCGCTCCCTCATCATCGCCCTCCCGCGGTGGATGCGGCTGCGGACCGTGCCCACCGGCACGCCGGCCGTCTCGGCGATCTCGTCGTAGGTGAGGCCGACCACGTCGCAGAGCACCACGGCCTCCCGGAAGTCGTAGGGGAGGGCCAGCAGCGCAGACTGGATCTCGTCGTCGAGGCGCACGGCGGCGAGGGCCTCGTCCGCCGACGGTGCGGTGCCCATCGCGGCGCTCCGGTCGGCCTCGGGGAGCGGGACGGTGGGGCGGCGTTTGCGGCGGCGCGTCTCGTCGATGAACGCGTTGCGCGTGATGCGCCACAGCCACCCCTCGAAGGAGCCGGGGCGGTAGCTGCGGAGGCCCTTGCGGACCCGCAACAGCACCTCCTGTGACAGGTCGTATGCGTCATCACGATCACCCGTGAGTCGGTAGGCGAAGTTGTAGATGGTGCGGCCATACCGGTGGGCCACCTCTTCCCACGATGGGACGGTCTCATCCGTCATGCGCCATCCTCACAACGACCGTGCGCCGCGTCGCGTTCCCCCTAGCCGAGGGCCAGGGAGTCGATGAAGTGCTGCACCCGCTCCCGGGTGACGTAGCGCGTGCGGGGATCGCGGCGCTCCCGCTCGTAGACCTGGAACGGAGAGTACTTCTCGGTGATCAGCAGGGCCCCGTCCGTCCGGGACGACGCTGCGTCGGCGGCGAACCTCCGGATCTCGGCGTCGCCCAGTTCGGGGTGCTCGCCGGGGCGGTGGGGGACCACCCGGATCAGCGTTGGCCGCCCGCCGACCACCGCCCGGTAGGTGCCGGGGGCGGTCTCGGTGACGGTGGCGCCGGTCAGGCGGAGGATGCCGATCACCAGGTCCCCCGCGTCGGCGGCGGTGGGGTCGATGCCCTGGGAGCGGAGCCCGGCGGAGATCGCGGCGGGGAGGCGCAGTTCGGCGGCGAGCGGCGCCAGCGTGTCGCCGTCGGTGGCGGCGGCCAGGCCGGGGGCGTGCTCCGGCAGCGCGTTGGCGTGGACGAGGAGGTCGAGGTCGCGGCCGGAATGCAGGCCGGGGATCAGCACGGGCGGTTCGAGCCGCGGCAGCACACCGGGCGTCTCCAGCGAGAGCGACCCGGCCTCCACCCACTCGGCGTCGCGGCGGCCCCTGGCGACGATCCGGGTGACGGCGTCGAGGGGCAGGTGGTGGCGCTTGTCCCGCAGCACCTCGACGGCCTGGACCACCAGCAGGCGACCGAGCACCTCGTCCACTTCGCCCGCCGGCAGCGGCACCTCGAAGGACACGGTGGCGGTGCCGTCGTGGACGTGGAAGTCGGCCACCGGAGGAGCGGGACGGGAGGGCGGGAGGCTCGCTGCGGTGCGGGTCGCGCCGTTGCGGGCGATCATCCACACAGCGGCGGCGAGCGCCACGGCGGCGGCGACGACGATGGCGGCGATCACGGCTCCCGGCACGGTGGTCCCTCCTCGGGTCGGTGGGCGGCATTGTACGGCCCCTCGCCGCGCCGTCCCTCCGGCGATGCGCCTCCGCTCAGGAAGCGCGTCGGGCGGCGGCGATCTGGCGTTCGCGGCGGATGCGCCTGCGTTCCCGTTCGCTCATCCCGCCCCAGATGCCGAACTTCTCGCCCGTCGTGATGGCGAACTCCAGACACTCCTCCCGCACCTGGCACTCCCGGCAGATGGCCTTGGCGGCCCTGGTCGAGGCGCCCCGTTCCGGGAAGAAGAGATCGGCGTTGGCCCCCTTGCAGTTCGCGTCGTCCTGCCATGCCAGGCGCTCGTCGGCCTGCAAGGCAGTCTTCAGGTCCTCCAACACGAGCAGCCTCCGAACTACATCCGTGAAATTACGGGGGTGTAAGTTCTGCCATTATTGCGCGCGCTCCGCGCGAATGTCAAAGGGCAGAAGGGCGAATCACACTGATGTGATTGGAGGTTGTGCGCGCGGAGCGCGCGATCTAGAGGTCGAGGTCGTCGGGGAGCAGCACCCGAGCGGCCCAGCCGATGGGATCTCCGATCTCCGCCTCGGTCGGTAGGCCGTCGGGGCCCGCCCACAGGCGCTCCCGGGCGTCGGGGCCCCAGCGTCGGACGATCTCGACGCTGAAGTCTTCGGCGTCGGAGGCCAGGTCACGGTCCACCACGATCCCGGCCATCTGCTCCAGCGCCTGCTCCGGCCCGGCCTCGCCGCGGCGGAGGCCGGCCACGGCTTCGATGCCGGGCGGGTCCGGGATCAGGTCGCCGGCCGCCTCGGCCGCCGCGGCGCGCCCGTACCCCTCGATCAGCGCCACCAGGGCGGTGAGGTCGCTGCGAGCGGCCTCGGCTCCGGGCCCGGGGGTGAACCCGGTCAGGCCGCCCGGCTCGGACAGCAGCCGCTCCATCTCGGCGGGGTCCTGCAGCCCCTGCAGGCGCTCCTGCAACAGGTCGGGGCTCATGTCCAGTTCGTCGAGGTAGGCGGCGGTCAGGGCGGCGAGGTGGTCGGCCAGCCACGGCACCGCCATCAGCGCCTGGTGGGCTGTCTCCCGGATCGCCGCCCACAGGCGCACCTGTCGCACGTCGAGCCCCTCGGCCTCGGCGAGCGACTCGACGGCGGGCACCACCACGAACGACCCGGTGCCGATCGGGGGGAGCGCGGCGTCGAATTGGCCCATCGTGGTGCGGGCGATCGCCCCCGTCAGGCTCCCGACCTGCATCCCCACCATGGCGGGGCCCAGCTGGGTGAACAGCGCCTCCAGGCCCATGCCGGGCATCGCGGGGCCGCCGCCGGACAGCTTGGCGGCCAGCGGCTCGGCCAGGTAGGCGTAGCCCTCGATGTTGGCGGCCGCCCAGCCCCTGGCGTCGGTGACGGTGACGGCGGGGACGGCGGCGGTGTCGAGGGTGCCCGCCCGCTCCACGAGCATGGCGGCCGTCCTGCCCAGCTCCTGGTGCTCCTCGGCCACCCACGGCTCGACGGGGTCGGCGGGCCCGGCCACCGATTCGGCGATCTGGGCGGCGAGGCGCCAGTTGACCGGTCCCGACGACTGCAGCAGTTCGGCGAGCCGGTCGAAGATGTTGTCGGTCACACGCCCTCCGGGCGCTCCAGCAGGGTGACCGGGATCGTGGTCTCCTCGCCGCCGCGTGAGATCACCACGTCCACCGTCTCGTCCACGCGGTAGAGCCGGATCACGGTGACCAGTTGCTCCATGGTGGTGACGGGGTCGTCCCCGACCGACAGGATCACGTCGCCTTCCTCGATGCCGGACAGCTTGGCTGCGGTGTCGTCGAACACCGAGGCGACGGCGACGCCGCCGGGGATGGTCGCCCCGTCGGGGGCCTCCGTGTAGAAGGTGGAGCCCTCCACGCCGAGGAAGGCGTGGCGGGCCTCGCCGAACTCGATGAGATCGTCGGCGATGCGGGTGACCATCTCGATGGGGATGGCGAAGCCGAGGCCCTCGGCGCCGACGTCGCTGATGCCGATGGCGGTGGTGATGCCGATGAGGCGGCCGTGGTCGTCGACCAGGGCCCCGCCGCTGGAGCCGCGGGTGATCGGGGCGTCGGTCTGCAGCATGCCGAACAGCTCCTCGTCGATGGAGGTCTGCACCCGGCGCTCGAACGCCGACACCACGCCCACCGTCACCGAGGGCCCGCCGGTCAGCCCGAGCGGGCTCCCGATGGCGATCGCGGTGTCGCCGACGGCCATGGACCCGCTGGCGCCCAACTCGATGGGGACCAGCCCGTCGGCGTCGATCCGCAGCACCGCCACGTCGCTGAGGGCGTCGGTGCCCACGACCTCGGCGTCGTAGGCGCGGCCGTCGGCGAAGATCACCCGCACCTGCTGGGACCCCTCCACGACGTGGTTGTTGGTGATGAGGAGCCCGTCGTCGGACAGCACGACGCCGCTGCCGGAGCCGTCGGGGACGAACGTGCCCACGTCGCTCGAGCGCACCTGCACGGTGACGATCGACGGCAGCACCCGCCGGGCCACCGCGGCGGCGTTGCTGCCGGTCTCCTCCGGGGTCAGGATCTGCTCGACCACCGTCACCGGGGGCGAGTCCTCGTCGAGCGCCAGGAAGATGCCGGTCGCGCTGGCGGCGCCGACGACGGCCGCCAGGAGGGCGATGCCGGCGCCCTTCCACAGGCCGCTGCGTCCCTTGCGGGGCCTGGGTGCCGGCGGCTCGGGCCGGGCGGGGGAGGTGCGCTCCCGGCGGAGCGGGGCGGACTGGTCGCCGCCGCCCCAGGTGCGGGTGACGACGTAGCCGGGCCCGGCGCCGAACGGGTCTGCGCCGCGGCCCTGCTCCTCGAGGCGCTCCCCGGTGTCGCCGGGTGCGGGGGTCGGCTCGATCGAGATCTCGAGCGGCTCGGCTGCGGCGTCCTCGGGAGACGGGCTCGGTGGCTGGGTAGTGTCGGGCACGAGGTGAATTCTATGAGTGCAGGAGCGGTAGCAGGTCCGGCCGGCGGCCACCCGCACGCGCGCGTCTCTCCGGACCCCATCGACGCCGCCGCCCTGCTCGCCGCCGTCGCCCACCCGTCGGCGGGCGCCGCCGTCCTGTTCACCGGGATGGTCCGCGACCACTCGCCCGGCCGCGACGGCGTCACCCGCCTCGACTACGAGGCCTACGGGGAGGTGGTCGAGGACAGGATCGCCGCGGTGATCGCCGAGGCGCGGGAGCGGTGGCCCCTGCTGGGGGCGGCCGTGGCCCACCGGATCGGGTCGCTCGGCGTGGGCGAGGTCACCGTCGCGGTGGCGGCTTCGGCGGCACACCGGGCCGATGCCTTCGAGGCCGGCAGGTACCTGATCGACGAGGTGAAACGGCGCGCGCCCATCTGGAAGAAGGAGCACTGGCCGGGCGGGGCCGAGTGGGTTCGGGAGGGCGGCGGCGACGACTGAGCGGGCCGCCGATGCGATTGGTAGCCTTGCGCACCTCAGGGAGGAGATGAGAGCGATTGCTTGAGGTCAAGAACCTCGAGGTCGTGTACAGCGACGTCATCCTGGTGCTGCGCGGCATCTCGCTGACCGTCCCGGACGGCAAGATCGTGGCGCTGCTCGGAGCCAACGGCGCAGGCAAGACCACCATGCTGCGTGCGGTCAGCGGCCTGCTCGACGTCCACAACGGCGACATCACCAAGGGCGAGATCCGCCTGGACGGCGATCCGATCCACACCATGTCGCCGGCGCGCATCGTCCGCCTCGGTGTCAGCCAGGCCCTGGAGGGGCGGCGCATCCTGGCCGAGATGTCGGTGGACGAGAACCTCCGCCTCGGCGCCCACACCAACCGGAGGGCGATGTCGGAGAACATGGACCGGGTGTACGACCTGTTCCCGATCCTCAAGGACCGCGCCAGGGCCACCGCCGGGTACCTGTCGGGCGGCGAGCAGCAGATGCTGGCCATCGGGAGGGCGCTGATGTCCTCGCCCCGCTACCTGCTGCTCGATGAGCCCAGCCTGGGCCTCGCTCCGCTGCTGGTGCAACAGATCCGCGACATCGTCGTGGAGATCAACAAGCAGGGGACCGGCGTGCTCCTGGTGGAGCAGAACGCGATGATGGCGTTGTCCATCGCCGACCACGGCTTCATCCTGGAGACCGGCAAGATCGTCATGGACAAGCCGGCCGCCGAACTGCTCGACGACGAGGACGTGCGGGAGTTCTACCTGGGCCTCAGCGGCGACGACGTGCAGTCGTTCGCCGAGGTGAAGCACTACCGGCGCAAGAAGCGGTGGCTGTCGTGAGGGCCCGCCTGCTCCACGAGGTGCTGCCCCGGCACGAGGACGTCTCCGGCCCGATCCTGGAGGTGGACGGCATCCACCTGTCGTTCGCAGGGGTCAAGGCGATCGACGGAGTCTCGTTCCAGGTGCGCAACGGCGAGATCTTTGCCGTCATCGGCCCCAACGGCGCCGGCAAGACGTCCATCTTCAACAGCATCAGCGGCGTCTACCGGCCCGAGCGCGGGTCGGTCCGCTTCATGGGCACCGAGTTGATCGGCATGAAGCCCGACCGGATCGCCGACCTCGGGGTGGCCAGGACGTTCCAGAACATCGAGTTGTTCCCCCAGATGACGGTGCTCGACAACCTCATGCTGGGCCGCCACCAGCACGTCCGCTACGGGACGGCGCTGGCGATGGTGCGGGTGGGGCGGGCCTCCCGGGAGGAGGCCCGCAATCGCGAGATCGTCGAGGGGATCATCGAGTTCCTCGAGATCCAGCCGTTCCGCAAGTCGTACGTGGCCATGCTGCCGTACGGCATCCAGAAGCGGATCGAGCTGGGCAGGGCGCTGGCGATGGAGCCGCGGCTGCTGCTGCTGGACGAACCGGTCGCCGGCATGAACCTGGAGGAGACCGAGGACATGGCCCGGTTCATCACCGACATCCGGCGGGAGCTGCAGATCGGCGTGATCCTGGTCGAGCACGACATGCGGATGGTCATGGACCTCGCCGACCACGTGCTCGCCCTCGACTTCGGCAGGCCGATCGCGATGGGCAAGCCGGCAGAGATCCAGGCAGACAAGGACGTGGTCCGCGCCTACCTGGGCGAGGAGCACCGCGTCGCAGGCGAGGGAGACACGCCATGACCACGACCGCACCCCGGCCCACCTTCACCGGCGTCGAGAGCCCCGCCAGCCTGCTGCGGGCCCTGGCGGAGGAGCGGCCCGGCGACGTGGCGCTGCGGGTGAAGAGCCGCGGCATCTGGCGCGAGATCACCTGGGCCGACTACTGGGACAACGTCGAGGTGTTCGCCCACGCCCTGCTGGTCGCCGGCATCGATGAGGGCGACCGCGTGGCCATCCACAGCGAGAACCGGCCCGAGTGGGTCTACACCGACGTGGGGTCGATCGCCGCCCGCGCCGCCTGCATGGGCCTGTACCCCACCAACCCGTCGGCAGAGGTGGAGTACCTGCTGTCGGACTCCGGCTCCCGGCTGCTGGTGGTGGAAGACCAGGAGCAGGCCGACAAGGTGCTGGAGGTGCCGGCCGACCGCCTGCCGGCGCTGGAGCGGATCGTGTACCTGGAGCACCGCGGCGTGGACGTGATCGACGACCCGCGGCTCATGTCCTGGGACGAGTTCATGGAGCGGGGACGGCAGCACCGGGAGGCGTTCCCCCACGCCGTCACCGACCGGATGGCGGCGGCCACCGACGACGACCTCGCCTACCTGGTGTACACCTCCGGCACCACCGGCCCGCCCAAGGGTTCGATGCTCACCGTCCGCAACCTGCAGTTCGCCGGGCGGGTGCTGCAGTCCGACGACGGCATCGTGTCGCCGCCGCCCGGACCCCAGGACCTGCTGGTGTCGTACCTGCCGCTGTGCCACATCTACGAGAAGCTGTTCTCGGTGGTGTTCAGCATCTGGGTGGGCGCCCAGATCCACTTCGGGGAGTCCATCGACACGCTGGTGCCCGACATGCGGGACGTGAACCCCACGGTGGTGCAGGGCGTGCCCCGCATCTGGGAGCGCATCCACTCCGCCATCCAGGTGCGCCTCGCCTCCGCCTCCCGCCTCAAGCGGGCGAACGCGGCCATCTGGCTGAAGGCGGGCGAGTACGTCGGGGCGACGCTGGTGGCCCGCGAGGGCAGGCACACGCCGCTGTCGAGGCTGCTGCTGTGGTTGGGCGACCTCTTCCTGTTCCGGTCGCTCAAGGAGCGGGTCGGGCTGCGGCGCTGCCGCTATGCGGTCACGGCCGCCGCCCCCATCGCCCCCGAGATCCTCGAGTGGTTCATGGGCATCGGCGTCCCGATCCACGAGGCGTACGGCATGACCGAGAACGCCGGCATCGCCACCCGCAACGCCCCGGGCCGCATCAGGGTCGGCACCGTCGGCGAGGCCTACCCCGAGACCGAGGTGGTGCTCGACGAGGGCACCAACGAGATCATCACCAGGCACCCCGGCAACTTCGTCGGGTACTGGGGCAAGCCGCAGGCGACCGCCGAGGCGCTGGACTCCGAGGGGTGGCTGCACACCGGCGACGTGGGGGAGTGGGTGGACGGCACCCACATCCGCATCGTCGACCGCATCAAGGACATCATCATCACCTCGGGCGGCAAGAACATCTCCCCCTCGGAGATCGAGAACTCCATGAAGACGTCGCCGTTCGTGAAGGAGGCCATCGTCATCGGCGACGGCCGCAAGTACCTGACGGCGCTCATCGGCATCGACTTCGAGATCGTCAGCGAGTGGGCGCAGCGCAGGCGCCTGGCCCACACCACCTACCGGGACCTGTCCGAGAAGCCCGAGGTGATCTCGCTCATCCAGAAGGTGGTGGACGAGACCAACGCCAAGTTCTCCAGGGTGGAGCAGATCAAGAAGTTCCGGCTGCTGACCAAGGAACTGGACCACGAGGACGGCGAGTTGACCGCCACCCAGAAGGTGAAGCGGTCGATCATCGACGAGAAGTTCGGCGACCTGATCGAAGAGATGTACCGATGACCGTGTTCCTGCAGGCGGTGTTGAACGGGCTGTCGCTGGCGGCCGTCTACGCCCTGCTGGCGCTCGGGTTCGTGATCATCTACAAGTCGATGCAGGTGCTGTCGTTCGCCCAGCCGGCCCTGATGCTGTTCGGCGGCTACTTCGTCGTGTACTTCGCCACCCGCCTCGGCTTCAACTTCTACCTGGCCGTGATCCTGGCGGTGGTGGTGGCCGGCCTCACCGGCCTGCTGATCGAGCGATCGTTCCTGCGGCCGATGGTGGGCAAGCCGGTCTTTGCGGTGGCGATCATGACCATCGGCATCGACCTGGTGGTCCGGGTCGTCACCGGCAACCTGTTCGGGACCGAGTCGGGCGGCATGGGCGGCACCGGCGACCCGTGGGGGTTCAAGCTCTTCATCGGCAACGCCGACGCCGGCGGCACGCTGCAACTGGGCGACCTGATCCTCAACCAGCGCCGCTTCGCCGCCATCGTGGTGGCGACGGTGGTGATCCTGGCGCTGCTGGCCTTCTTCCGCTACTCCCGGATCGGCCTCGCGATGCGGGCGACCGCCTTCGACCAGGAGGTTGCCCTCACCCAGGGGGTGTCGGTGTCGTCGGTGTTCGCCCTCTCCTGGGCCATCGGCGCCGCCCTGGCGACGCTGGCGGCGCTGTTCATCAGCCCCAACACGGGGACCATCGAGGTGAACATGTTCGCCTTCGCCCTCAAGGCGCTCCCGGTGGTGGTGATCGGCGGGCTCGACTCCATCGGCGGGGCTCTGATCGCGGCGCTGATCGTGGGCATCGCCGAGTCGCTGACGATCGCCTACCAGCCGCAGTACGCCGCGTTCCTGGGCAGCAACGTGGCCCAGGTGATGCCGTACCTGGTGATGTTCGTGGTGCTGCTGGTGCGGCCCTACGGGCTGTTCGGCACCAAGGAGGTCGAGCGGGTATGAGGAACCGCCCGGCGCTCATCGGCGACTACCGCAGCGACGCTGTCGTCTTCCGCAGCGGGGTGCAGAAGGCGTGGATCGCCGTGCTGCTGATCGCGGCCCTCTTCCTGACCTTCGGCGGCACGCTCGGGCCCATCCGCCTCGAAGGGGAGTGGCTGGTGCTGACGGCCACTGCGGTGTTCGCCTCCATCGCCGCCATCGGCCTGAACATCGTCACCGGCATGGCCGGGCAGGTGTCGCTCGGCCATGCCTTCTTCCTCGGCATCGGGGCGTTCACCGCCGCCGTGCTGGGCGGCGTCGAGGGCACGGCCCCTGCGCTGAACGAGGCGGGGGAACTGGTCGAGAAGGTGGTCCTGGCCGGGTATCAGCTGGACATGGTGATCTGGCTGCCGGCCGCAGGCCTGGTGGCGGCGCTCGCCGGCCTGATCGTGGCGCCGGTGGCCACCCGGCTGCGGGGCCTGTACCTGGCGTTCGTCACCCTGGGCCTGGTGTTTCTCGGGGACCACATCTTCCGCGAGGCCGAGTACTTCACCGGCGGCGCCTTCGTCGGCAGGACCACGGCCAAGATGAGCCTGTTCGGCTTCCACTTCGACGAGCCGGGCGAGGTGCTCGGCGTGTTCCTGTCGAAGAACCAGAAGCTGCTGCTGCTGGGCCTGGTGCTGCTGGTCGTCATGGGCCTGGCCGCCAAGAACCTGTTCCGCTCCAAGGTGGGGCGGGCGATGGCGGCCATCAGGGACCGCGACATCGCCGCGGAGATCATGGGCATCGGCCTCACCCGCTACAAGACCATCGCCTTCGTGGTGTCGTCGTTCTACGCCGGGGTGGCAGGCGGCCTGCTGTACTCGGTGGTGGGGCGGCTCCAGCCCGAGGCGTTCGGGTTCCCGCTGTCCATCGACTACATCGCGATGATCCTCATCGGCGGCGTGGCGACGGTGTCCGGGGCCATCATGGGCGCCTTCTTCCTCAAGGCCTTCCTGCCCAAGATGGTGGAGTGGTTGGCCGGGCTGCCGCTGGTGGACCTGGTGATCTCACAGGAGAACGGCCAGGGCCTGTTCGACACCCACCAGTTCGAGCGGATCCTGTTCGGCCTGCTCATCATCGCCTTCCTGATCTTCGAGCCGCTCGGGTTGTACGGCATCTGGATTCGCATCCGCAACTACTGGAAGGCGTGGCCGTTCTCGTACTGAGGGTGGTTCGCGCCCAGAACCGGGAAGGGTGTTTCCGCTACATTCGGGACGCCAACACTGGCGCCCCGTCGCACCGACGGGGCCAAGGGAGGAGAAAGAAACGATGAACTCACGGAGACGCTGGGTAGGCCTCGTCGGCGTGATGATGGCGTTTGCCATGATCGTGGCGGCCTGTGGCGACGACGACGCCGCCGAGAGCACCGCGACCACGGCTGCGCCCGCCACGACCGAGGCTGCTACCACGACCGAGGCGGCAACGACGACCACAGAGGCTGCGGCGACGACCGAAGCGGCCACCGACATCGCCTACGGGCGGGGCGTGACCATGGAGCCGTGCCCCGACTCGGCGAACCCCGACAACGGCTGCATCTACCTCGGAGTGATCTCCGACTTCAGCGGCCCGTTCTCGGCGTTCGGCCTTCCCCTCACCTGGGGCAAGGAGGACTTCTGGGCGCGCGTGAACGCCAACGGCGGCCTCATGGGCTTCGACATCGCGATCACGCCTGAGAACACCATCGACGCCGGGTACGTCGCCGAGCAGCACGTGGCCGGGTACCAGCAGATCCGCGAGAACGTCTTGGCCCTGGCCGAGTCGCTCGGGACGCTGCAGACCCTGGCCGCCCTGCCGACGATGATCGAGGACAACATGGTCTCGCCGGTGTCGTCCTGGTACTCGGGCTGGAGCTTCCCCGAGGTCGACGGCGGCCTCATCCTGGAGGCGGGCACCAACTACTGCATGGAGGCCATGAACGGCTTCGACTTCGTGATGCAGGCCCGGGCCGACATCGAGGGCGGCATCCCGTTCACCTACGCCATCGTCGGGTTCCCCGGCGACTACGGCGGGGACTACGGCGCCGGCGTCAAGATCGCCGCAGAGGCCCACGGCCTCGGCGACCCGGTGTTCGAGCACGTCCAGCTGCCGTTCTCGGTGGGCGGGACGATCGACGAGGCCGTGGCCGGCATCCTGACCACGCAGCCGGACGTGGTGTTCGTCACCACCGGCCCCAACGAGCTCGGCTCGCTGATGGGCGGCGTGGCGGGCGGCGGCTACCTCGGCGCGATGTACGTGGGCACCGGCCCGACCTGGCACCCGGCCCTGCTGGGCGCCTCGGAGGGCGCACTGGTCCCGCTGCTCGAGGCGGCCTACTTCCAGACCTCGCAGAACGCCGGGTACCTGGACGAGACGCCGGGCCATCAGGCCATGCGCGAGGCGTTCGAGGCGAACGGCCGCGCCAACCCGAACCTGGGGTACGTGGCCGGCTGGGTGATGTCCTACAACATGTACGCCCTGCTGGAGCAGGCGATCATGAACAAGAACCTCACCCCCGAGGGCCTCGTGGCCGCGATCCCGGAGATCACGGTGGACTACGAGGGCATGCTGCCGGACCGGCAGTTCGGCGACCCGAACGACACCGTGGAGCGCGGCACTGTCGTGCACCGTGTGGATGCGACCTCGCCGGACGGCCTGCAGGTCATCGCCCCGTTCTTCGTGGGCCCGACCGCAGCCAACTACGAGTTCAACGCCCCCTGCCTGGTGCTGGGCGGCTAGCACTCACGACGACGACGACATGTGGAGGGGCGGCCTGCGGGCCGCCCCTCCCGCGTTCCTGCCCCCGCTCGCGGGCGAGGTGGCCCGGAGGACCGGTGGAGTGTGGAGCCCGGGCGTGGCGCGGGGGCGGCGGCGCTTCCCCCACTACCCGAGGGCCGGGCCGCCTACCCGCCGACGATGCCGCCGCCGAAGCCGCCGCTGCGTCCCCGGCGCGGGGCGAAGGCGGCGGAGAGGTCCTGGCCGCCGAAGGCGGCGGTGTCGGTGCCGGCCGCATAGCGGTAGAGAGCGGTCTGGAAGATGCCGTTGAGCGCCGACAGCACCATCGACACCGCCAGCACCCACAGGACCGCGGCGGCGATGCCGATCACCGCCCCGGCGTCGCCCAGCGAGAAGCCGACGAAGCCGATGAGGAAGGCCGGCAGCACGGCGACGAAGCCGAGCAACCCGAACCCCACCTGGGCGGCGACGTTCTCGCCCCAGGTGCGCTTGAACATCGCCCCGGAGCGCTTGACGGCGTCCATCACGCCGATGTCCTCCACCACCAGCACCGGGATCACCAGGAAGGTGACCAGCGACCAGGCCACGCCTGCGAGGCCGGACACGATGCGCCCCAGCATCCCGGCGCGCTCCTCGATGGCGCGCAGGACGATCGACACGGTGGCGGAGACGAACGCCCACGGGAGGATGCGGTGGACCCGCGAGGCCGCGCCCCGCAGCGCGCTCCCCACCGTGGGGTCGCCGCCGTCCATCCGCTCGTTGGCGGCGTGGACCAGGGCGGCATTGAAGAAGATGGTGATGAAGGCCAGTGCGAGGTACGTCACGAACATCAGCGCGTAGCCGACGGGCCCCGGGTCCTCCACGGCCATCTCCCCGCCCTTCAGCAGGATCGGGGCGAGGAACGAGGCGGCGACGGCGACGGTGGCGAGGAGGGAGAGGACCGGGAGCCACAGCAGTTCCTTGTCGGCTCTCAGCACTCCCCACGAGGCCTTGGCGAGTTCCACGGTGCGAGCGATGCGTCCCATGGCGCCAGTGTATGCCGGGCTGCGGTGGATACCGGGGAGTGGCCGGTAGCATCGTCTGGCACCTGGAGGACGACGAGTGACGCTGGATCCCGCCCATTTCGAGGCTCCCCCCAAGCGGCCGCCGCGCTGGCCGTTGTTCGTGGCGGCGTTCGTGGTGGTGGTGGGGATCGCCGTGCTCCTGCTGTGGCCGGTGAAGGTGCCGTACTACGCCATGTCGCCCGGCCCGGTGGAGGAGGTGTCGGGCCTCGTGTCGATCCCGGGTGAGACCACGTACCCCTCCGAGGGCGACATGTACCTGCTGACGGTGGGGCTGCGGGAGGTGAACGTCTTCGAGTGGGTCGAGGCCCACTTCAGCGACGAGACCGACCTCATCGCCAGGGAGACCATCCGCCCGTCCGGGACCACCCAGGAGGAGATCACCCGCCGCAACCTGGAATCGATGAACGAGTCCATCGACACCGCCGTGTACGTGGCGCTGCAGCGCCTCGGCTACGAGGTCGGGTTCTCGGGGTCGGGGGCCCTGGTGCTGCAGGTGGTGGAGGAGAGCAACTCGTTCGGGGTGCTCGAGGTGGGCGACGTCATCACCTCGGTGGACGGCATTACCGTGCAGACCGCAGACGAGGCGGCGGCCGTCATCCGGGAACGCGCCATCGGCGACGTCATCACGATCGACGGCACCGACCCCGACGGCGAGGCGTTCTCCCACGACATCGAGCTCGGCCCCCACCCCGACCTGGAGGGGACCCCGATGCTGGGTGTGGCGCTCGACACCGCCGACCTGGAACTGGTCCTCCCCCTCGACGTGCGCATCGACTCGCGCAACATCGGCGGCCCCTCGGCGGGGATGATGTACACGCTCACGGTCATCGACCTGCTCACCCCCGGCGACCTGACCGGCGGGCACCGCATCGCCGGGACCGGCACCATCCGCTTCGACCAGTCGGTCGGCCCCATCGGGGGCGTGCGCCAGAAGGTGTACGCCGCCCGGGGCATCGGCGCCGAGTACGTGCTGGTGCCGGCCGACAACTACGAGGACGCGCTCACCGCCTCCGGCGACGAGATCGAGGTGGTCTCGGTGTCCACGTTGCAGGACGCCCTCGACTTCCTGGGCACCCTGGAGCCGCTGCCGGAGGTGCTGGCGGCCGCGTAATGCCCGGGGATCGGGGCGTCGCGGCGGTACCCTCCCGGTGATGGCCGACCACCGACTCGAGCCCGAAGAGCTGTCGACGGCCGGGCTCCCCTCGGCGCGCCGCGGCTACGACCGCAAGGCCGTGGCTGCGCTGCTCGAGGAAGCCTCCGCCCGGTGGCAGGAACTGCGCGACCACCATGCCGCCGTCATCGCCGAGATCGAGCGCTACGGCGGCATCGAGAACCTGGGCCGTGACCTGCGGGAGGTCGGCGAGCGCGTCGCCGCCATCCTCGACGAGGCGCAGGGACTGGCCGAGGACCTCCGGCGCCACGCCCAGGAGGAGGCAGACGGCCATCGGGTCGCCGCGCTCGAAGCGGCGGCGGCCACCACCGGGGAGGCCGAAGGGCAGGCCTTCGCCCTCCGGCGCGACGCGTGGGAGACCGGCACCCGCCTGCTG
Source organism: Actinomycetota bacterium (assembly GCA_020444505.1). Classification (GTDB taxonomy): domain Bacteria; phylum Actinomycetota; class Acidimicrobiia; order Spongiisociales; family UBA11373; genus JAHJML01. Next base: position 29,223 of record JAHLKU010000024.1, read on the forward strand.
GAGCAGGTGCGGGAACGGGCCGCGGCGATGATCGAGCGCGCCGAGGCCGACACGCTGATCATCCGCGCCAAGGCCGAGCAGGAGGCCCACCGCCACCTCACCGAGTCCCGCAAGGAAGCGGCCGACACCACCCGCGCCGCCCGCTACGAGGCGGAGCGCCTGGTCGGCGAGGCGAAGCGGCGCGCCGACGAACTGATCGAGCAGGCGGCGCAGGCCGCCCCGGAGCCGCCCCGCCGCCCCGGCGCCGGATGGGGCGTCACCGTGATCGACGCCGAGGGGCGCCGGCTCGGCGGGGATCCCGCCGTGGAGATCGACCCACACCACCCGGCGTACGGCGACGTCCTGGCCGCCGAGGTGGGCAGCCTCCATGCGATGCCGGAATCGCGACCCGAGCCGGCCCCCGAGCCCGAGCCCGAATCGGCCCCCGAGCCCGAGCCCGA
>JAHLKU010000025.1 GCA_020444505.1 Actinomycetota bacterium
GAGGTCCGGCCCGGCCGCTCCCGGCGGCCCTATCATGCGCCGACTCATGGACCACGAGCTGACGACCCTGCCCAACGGGCTGCGGGTGATCACCGAGACCATGCCCTCCGTGCGCTCCGTCGCCGTGGGCTGCTGGGTGGACACCGGGAGCCGCGACGAACTGCCCGCCGAAGCCGGGTGCTCCCACTTCCTCGAGCACCTGCTGTTCAAGGGCTCGGAGGCGCTGAGTGCCCGGGAGATCGCCGAGACGTTCGACCGCGTCGGGGCGCGCTCCAACGCCTTCACCAGCAAGGAGTACACCTGCTACTGGGCGCAGCTGCGGGACGAGGACCTCCCCATGGGGCTCGGTGTGCTGGGCGAGATGCTGCAGCGGCCCGCCTTCCGCCCCGAGGAGATCGCCTCGGAGGCCAACGTGGTCCTCGAAGAGATCAACATGAACGAGGACGACCCCTCCGACGTCGCCCACGACCGGTTCGCCCGCACGCTGTGGGGCGACCACGCCCTGGCCAAGCCGGTGCTGGGCACCCGGGAGTCCATCACGTCGATGAGCCGCGACACCATCGAGCAGTACTGGGCGCGCCGCTACCACGCCCCCGGCGTGGTGGTGGCGATGGCCGGCCACATCGACCACGACGACGCCGTCGCCATGGTGGAGGAGCACTTCGGCGGCTGGGACGGCGCCACCGTCGAGCACGAGTTCCACCCCGCCGCCGTGGCTCCCGCCGCCGGCATCGTGACCCGCGACACCGAGCAGGCGCACCTGGTGCTGGGAGGCGAGGGCCTGCAGCGGGGCGACGACCGGCGGTTCGCCTTCGGCCTGCTCAACCACGTGCTCGGCAGCGGCATGTCGTCGCGGCTGTTCCACGAGATCCGGGAGGTGCGGGGCCTCGCCTACGCCGTGTACTCGTTCCGCATGCCCTACGCCGACTCGGGCGCCTACGGCATCTACGCCGGGACCACCCCCCACCAGGCCGCCGACGTCCTCACCCTGGTGCGGGACGAGCTGGCCGCCATCGTCGCCGACGGCATCACCGCCGAGGAGCTGGAGCGGGCGAAGGGCAACATGCAGGGCTCGCTGGCGCTGTCCATGGAGGACACCAGCAGCCGCATGGTCGGCCTCGGCCGCCACGAGCTGACCGGCGTGCCGCACCTGTCGCTCGACGAGACCGTCGCCAGGATCGACGCGGTTACGCTGGACGACGTCCACGACGTGGCGCGATCGGTCCTCACGGGGCCCCGGGTCCTGGGGGCCGTCGGGCCCTTCACCGCCGAGGACCTGGAGCCGTACCTGACATGATCACCGTGGCCGTCTCGGGCGCCGCCGGGAGGATGGGGAGCCTGGTCGCCGAGACGATTGCCGCCGCCGACGGCCTCACCCTGGCTGCGTGCTACGACCCCGCCGGGGAGGGGACGGCGGCCGGCGTCCCGGTGTCTGCGGACCCCGCCGCCCTCGCCGGCACCGACGTGGTGGTGGAGTTCACCACGCCCGGAGCGGTGATGGGGAACCTGGCCCGATGGCGCGAGATGGGCCTGCACGCCGTCGTCGGGACCTCCGGCTTCGACGACGCCCGCCTCTCCGCCCTGCGGGAGCAGTGGGGGAGCGGCCCGCCCAACTGCCTGGTGGTGCCCAACTTCTCCATCGGGGCCGTGCTGATGATGCGCTTCGCGGCGTTGGCCGCACCGCACTTCGCCGCCTCCGAGATCGTCGAACTGCACCACGACCGCAAGGCCGACGCCCCCTCGGGGACGGCGCTGGCCACCGCGGCCGGCATGTCCTCCGCCGGAGGCCGCCAGGAGCGGGCCGTCGAGTCGGAGGAACTGGCGGCCGGGGCGCGCGGGGCGGACGCCGACGGCGTCCGCGTGCACGCGGTGCGGCTGCCGGGGCTGCTGGCCCACCAGGAGGTGCTGTTCGGCTCGGCGGGGGAGACGCTGTCGATCCGCCACGACACCACCGACCGGGCGGCGTTCATGCCGGGCGTGCTGCTGGCGGTGCGGGCCGTCGCCGGGCTCGGCGAGCCGGTGACGGTGGGCCTCGGCGGGCTGCTCGGGCCGTAGCGGCGCCTAGAACAGGGCGCTGGCCAGCGCCCTGCGGTAGGTGGCCGTCAGCGGGTGGTCGTGACCGAGCATGCCGAACACGTCCACCATCGCCTGGCGGGCCTTCTCCTTGCCGGGGCCGCCGGAGCGCACCACCTCGAGCAGGTGGTCGAGCGCGGGCTCGTACTCGCCCGCTGCTGCGAGCACCTGGCCGAGCTCGAAGCGGGCGTCCTCGTCGGCGGGGTCGGCCGAGAGGCGGGCCTCGAGAGCGGCGACGTCGGCGTCGCGCGCCCCGCTGAGGCGGGCCGTCGCCTCGAGCCGCTCCACCTCGGCGCTGCGGGGGAGTTTGCCCAGGAGGATGAGGGCCTCCTCGATCTCGCCGCGGGCGATCAGCAGCGCAGCCAGCCCGGTGCCGGCGTCGGGGTGGTCGGGCACCTCGGCGAGGGCGCTGCGGAACACCTCCTCGGCGCGGGCCTCGTCGCCCTCGATGACCAGCGAGCGGGCCTCGTCCACCAGGCGGTCGGCCTCGGTGGGGAGGATGCCGTCCACGAAGGCCCGGATCTGCGGCTCGGCGATCGCCCCCATGAACTGGCCGACCGGCTCGCCGTCGCGGAAGGCGATCACGGTGGGGATGCTCTGCACCCGGAACTGCGCGGCGAGCTGCTGATTGGCGTCCACGTCCACCTTGACCAGTTCGAAGGCGCCGGCGTACTCCTCGGCCACCGCCTCGAGCGCCGGGCCGAGCACCCGGCAGGGGCCGCACCAGGCGGCCCAGAAGTCGACCACCACCGGCACCTCGTGGCTGCGCTGCAGCACCTCGACGCCGAAGGCGTCCTGGGTCACGTCTTTGACGAAAGCAGACATCTCGATGGTCCCAACGGTCGGGGAGGACTGAAGATTCCAGGAGGTTAGCGGTGGTACCGTCACGGGTGGCCCCGCCCCGGAGGAACCATGACCGCACCGTTCGGCCACGTCCTGACCGCCATGATCACCCCCTTCGACGCCGCGGGCGACGTCGACCACGCCAAGGTGTGGGATCTCGCCCGCTACCTGGTGGACACCGGCTCCGACGGCGTCGTGGTCGGCGGGACCACCGGCGAGTCGCCGACCCTGAGCGGCGACGAGAAGGTCGCCCTGTTCCGGGCGGTGGTCGAAGCGGTGGGCGACCGGGCGACCGTGGTGGCCGGCACCGGCACCTACGACACCCGCGAGTCGATCGAGCTCACGGAGCGGGCCGCCGAGGCAGGCTGCGACGCCGTCATGGCGGTGACCCCCTACTACTCCCGGCCGTCGCAGGAGGGCCTGGTCGCCCACTTCACGGCCATCGCCGACGCCACCGACCGCCCGGTGCTGCTGTACAACATCCCCTCCCGCACCGGCCGCCGCATCGAGGTGGCCACCCTGGCGGCGCTGGCGGAGCATCCCGGCATCGTGGCCGTGAAGGACGCGGTCGGCGACCTCGGGTTCACCACCGCCACCAAGGTCGCCGTCGGCGACCGCATGGCGATCTACTCCGGCGACGACGTGCTGACGCTGCCGATGCTCGCCGTCGGCGGCGTGGGCATCGTGTCGGTGGCGGCGCACCTGGCCGGCCGCCAGATCGCCGACATGATCGCCGCCGCCCTCGCCGGCGACTGGGACCGGGCCCGGACGCTGCACCTGGCGCTCGCCCCGCTGTGCCAGGCCCTGTTCGCCGAGCCCAACCCGCAGCCGGTCAAGGGGGCGCTCAACGCCTTCTGGGAGGGGGTCGGCGAGCCGCGCCTGCCCCTGATCCCCGCGTCGGAGGCCACCATCGCCGCCGTGGGGGAGGCGCTCGAGACCGCCCGCGCCGCATGAGCGTCCGGATCGCCTTCCTGGGTGGGCTGGGCGACATCGGCCGCAACTCCGCCACCATCGAGATCGACGGCAAGCTGGCGCTCATCGACTGCGGCCTCATGTTCCCCGAGGAGGACATGCTCGGGGTGGACCTGGTGCTGCCGGACTTCTCCTCGATCCTGGAGCGGGCCGGCGACCTGGAGTGCATCGTGCTCACCCACGGCCACGAGGACCACGTCGGGGCGCTCCCGTACCTGCTGGCGGAACTGAACGTCCCGGTCTACGGGACCGAGCTGGCGGTGGGCCTGGCGCGGGGCCGCATCGAGGAGGCCGGCGTCACCCCCGACCTCCGCCCGGTCCCCACGGGGGAATGGGTGGAGCACGGCCCGTTCCGCTTCGAGCTGGTGCCGGTGTCGCACTCGATCCCGCAGGGCGCCGGGATCGCCTTCGACACCCCCGAGGGCATCATCGTGCACAGCGGCGACTTCAAGCTCGACCCCACCCCGGTGGACGGCGTGCCCACCGACCTGCCGGAGTTCGCCGCCCTCGGCACCCGCGGCGTGCGGCTGCTGATGGCCGACAGCACCAACGCCGAGGACCCCGGCTTCGTGCCGAGCGAGTCCAGCCTCGGCAAGCACCTGTACGAGATCGTCGTCGAGGCGAGCGGGCGCCTCATCGCCGCCTGCTTCGCCAGCCACCTGCACCGGGTGCAGCAGATCGTGGACGCCGCGGTGGACGCCAACCGCTACGTGGCGTTCCTGGGGCGCTCGATGCAGCGCAACGTGCCGATCGCCGAGTCGCTGGGGCTGATCGACATCCCGCCCGACCGGGTGCTGCCCATCGAGGAGCTGCTCGAACTGCCGCCCGAGGAGACGGCGATCGTCTCCACCGGGTCGCAGGGCGAGCCGCTGGCGGCGCTGTCGCTGATGGCCAACGGCAGCCACAAGTGGGTGACGATCGAGGAGGGCGACACGGTGCTGATCTCGGCGCGTCCCATCCCCGGCAACGAGACCAAGGTGTCGCGGGTCATCAACGGCCTGCTGCGGCGTGGGGCAGACGTGTACCACGGTGAGAACGCCACCGTCCACGTGTCGGGGCACGGCGCCCGTGAGGAGCTGAAGACGTTCATCAACGTCATCCGGCCGCAGGCGTTCGTCCCGGTGCACGGGGAGTTCCGCCACCTGGCCGCCCATGCGGCCCTCGCCGAGGAGATGCGTGTGCCGGAGGTGCACCTGTGCGAGGACGGCGACGCGGTGGTCCTGGACGGCGGCGAGTCCGAGCACATCCGCGGCGCGGTGCCTGCCCGGCACGTGTTCGTGGACGGCCTGGGGGTGGGTGAGACGGTGCAGGGCGTCATCCGCGACCGCAAGCACCTGGCCGAGGACGGGGTGGTCATCGTCACCGTCGGGGTGGACATGCAGACCGGCGAGGTGGTGCAGGGGCCCGACCTGGAGAGCCACGGCTTCATGGACGACCCCTCGGAGGTGTTCGCCGCCGCCGCCGGCCTGGTGCGCGAGGAACTGGCCACCATCGACCGGTGGCCGGCCGACCACGAGCACCTGCGCGGCAAGGTGCGCGCCGCGACCCGCCGGGCAGTGCGGTCGGCGACGGCACGCCGCACCGTGGTGGTGCCGATCGTCATCGAGGTCTAGCCGGGGTCGTTTGTCGATCGCGCGGGGGTGTGTACCCTCCCGGCAATGGCGAAACGGAAGCCCGCCCGCAGCCGGGGCACGGGGCGGCGCGGGGCGACCAGGGCCACCTCCACCAAGAAGAAGACCCCGAAGCCGTCGGCGCTGGCGGCGTTCCGGGAGCGCATCCGATCCGGGTTCGGACGGCATGCGGACGACTTCTGGGGCCTGGGCCTCGTGGTCGTCGGCGTCCTCGTGACCCTGTCGTTCTTCGCCCTCGTCGGCCCCCTCGGCGACTGGATCCAATCGGGGATGCGGCTGCTGTTCGGGGTGTGGGGCTACGTGGTCGGCAGCGCCCTCATCGTGCTGGGCGTGGCTCTGATCCTGTCGCGCCCCCGCAACGACTACGGGCGGATCGCCACCGGGTTCATCATCACCTTCCTCTGCTCGCTGGCGCTGTTCCACCTGATGACCGGCGCCGTGTCGCTGGCCGAGTCGCTCGACCTGGTGAAGGAGCGGGGCGGTGCGGTCGGCTCGCTGATCGCCTTCCCGTTGCGGCGGGTGATGGGGTTCTGGGGGGCGTTCGTGGTGCTGACCTCCCTGATGGCGCTCGGGGTGCTGGTGCTCACCAGGACCACGGTGCGCGAGGTGCTCTCGACGCTGGGACACGGGTTCCGGGCGGCGTGGTCGTGGCTGCGGGGCCGCCGGTCGCGGCGGCGCCCGACCGTGGCCGTCCGCCCACCGGCCCCGGCCGCTCCGCCTGCCCGGCGTGAGGAGCCGCCGGCACGGCCCGCCCCCCGGGAACCGCGGCCGGAGGCCGCTCCTGCACCCCGCAAGGCGAAGGCCCCGGCGCCGCCGCGGCCGTCGTCCGGCGGCGGGTACCGGCTGCCGCCGCTCGACCTGCTGTCGCTGGGCGGGGGCTCGGAGCACAGCCGCCGCACCCTCGACGACACCGCCAGGGAGCTCGAGGACACGCTGCTCCAGCACGGGGTGGACGCCCGCCTCACCCGCATCGTGCCCGGCCCCACGGTCACTCGCTACGAGATCGAACTGGCCCCCGGGGTGAAGGTGGCGCGGGTCACCGGCCTGTCCCACGACATCGCCTACGCCCTGGCGACGCCCGACGTCCGGATCCTGGCGCCCATCCCGGGCCGCAGCGCCATCGGCGTCGAGGTGCCCAACAAGCGCCGCCAGCTCGTCACGCTGGGCGACATCCTGCGCAGCAGCGAGGCGAAGGCGGCCGCGCACCCGCTGCAGGTGGGCCTCGGCATGGACATCAACGGCACGCCGTCCATGCTGCACCTGGGGGAACTGCCCCACGTGCTCATCGCCGGGGCGACCGGGGCCGGCAAGTCGTCGTGCATCAACGCCGTCGTCACGTCGCTGCTGATGAGGACCTCGCCCGAGGAGCTGCGGATGATCCTGGTGGACCCGAAGCGGGTGGAGCTGGGGCAGTACAACGGCGTGCCGCACCTGCTGACCCGGGTGATCACCAACCCGAAGAAGGCCGCCGACGCCCTGCAGTGGGCGGTGGCCGAGATGGACCGCCGCTACGACCTGGTGGCAGACGCCGGGGTGCGCGACATCGACGGCTACCACGAGAAGTGGGACGCCGGCGCCCTCGACGAGGAGGTGTTCGACCGCTTCCCGTTCATCGTGGTCGTGGTGGACGAGCTGAACGACCTGATGATGGTGGCCGGCCGGGCGGTGGAGGAGGCGATCGTGCGGATCGCCCAGATGGCGCGCGCCGTCGGCATCCACCTGGTCATCGCGACGCAGCGGCCGTCGGTGGACGTGATCACCGGCGTCATCAAGGCGAACATCCCCTCCCGCCTCGCCTTCTCCGTGGCGAGCCAGGCAGACAGCCGGGTGATCCTCGACACCGGAGGCGCCGAGAAGCTGGTGGGGCTGGGCGACATGATCGTGGTGACGGCCCGCGACCCGAAGCCGGAGCGGGTGCAGGGCGCATGGGTGGCCGAGGACGAGGTGCACCAGGTGGTGGCCTGGGTGAAGGAGCAGCGGGACGCCCGCTACGAGGAGGCGGTGCTGCAGCACGCCGAGGAAGCGGCCGTCGCCGGGGCGGCGGGGGAGATCGACGGCGAGGACGCCGCGATCGTCAACGAGGCGATCGAGCTCGTGGTCCGTTCCCAGCTGGGGTCCACGTCGATGCTGCAGCGCAAGCTGCGGATCGGCTTCGCCAGGGCCGGGCGGGTGATGGACATCCTGGAGCGGCGCGGCATCGTGGGCCCGTCGGAGGGGTCGAAGGCGAGGGCGGTGCTGGTGACCGTCGAGGAGCTGCCCGACATCCTGTCCGCCGACCAGGGCTGAGTACTCCGCCCGTCAGCGGTCCGACAGCCGCAGCATCTCTCCGGTGGCGCAGTAGTGGGCCAGCATCCGCTCCAGCATCGCCATCGCCGCGTCCCACGATCCGTCCTCGAGCGCGGCGACCGCCGCTTCTCCTGCGGGGTCGAGCGAGGTGATGGTGCGCCGCCAATGGACGCGGCTGCCGCCGGGCTCGGCCTCCACCGCGATGTCGAGCCGCTGGACGTGGGAGCCGGGGGTGACGATGACGAACTCGATGCGCTCGTCGGGCTCGTACCGGCTGACGGTCCACACCGCCGGGCCGGTGTCGTCGGTGCGGGTGAAGACGCAGCCGTCCTCTGCCACGCCGCTGTCGGTGAAGACCATCTCGCACTCCCAGCCCTCGATCCAGTCGTACTCGCGGACGGGGCACAGCAGCGGGAAGACCTGCGAGGGCGGGGCGGCGAGGCGGTGGGCCCACGTGCGGGTGGCGCGGCGGGACCGGTACGGCATGGCGGCTCCCCTGTCGAGTGCCCCCATCCTCGCGCGGTGCCGGCGGCCCCCGCAGGCGGGTTTGGGTACCCCCCGGACGGGGGGATACTCACGGCATACCCCGAAGAGGAGCAGGAGACATGCACAGGGTGCGGGTGACGGCGGTGGCGGTGCTGGTGGCGCTGGCGGCGGCGGCGTGCGGCTCCGCCGACCCCGGAGTGACGGTGGAGGGGGCATGGGCCCGGCCCAGCCCGGCCATGGCCGACGCCGGCGCGGTGTACCTGGATCTGACCGCCGCCTCCGACGACGAGCTGATCGCCGCCGAGGTGGACCCGTCGATCGCCGGGGTGGTGGAGATCCACGAGACGGCGATGTCCGACGACGGGACGATGGCGATGCAGGAGGTGGGCTCCATCGACCTGCCCGGCGGGACCACGGTGTCGCTGGAGCCGGGCGGCTACCACATCATGCTGCTCCACCTGCCGCGGCCGCTGGAGAACGGGGAGACCTTCTCCTTGACGCTCGGCTTCGCCGAGTCCGACTCCGTGCAGGTGACCGTCGAGGTGCGCGAGGACGCTCCCTAGGGCCGCCGCGGCGCGGCGTCCGCCACCTGGGCGCGGGCGAGCAGGAGGATCAGGCCGGCGGCGCCGACCAGGACGGCGCCGGTGACGAGGCGCTCCGCCCAGAACGGGGCGCCGGTGGGCAGCACGGCCCGCAGCATCCACTCCCGGTGGACGATGCCCCACACCGCCAGCAGCACCGCGCCCAGCAGGGCGGCGGACGATGCCGCCCGCTGCCGGGCGGTGGGGGCGAGGGCGGCCGCGGCCGCCAGCACCACGGCGGCCAACGGGGGCACCCACAGCGCCCACGACGGCGCCGTCTCGGGGGGCACGGTGACGACGGCGGCGATCCCCACTACCGCGGCCGGCACCGCCAGGGCGGCCACCAGCAGCGCCAGCGCCCGGGTTCCGGCCCCGCGCAGCGCGGCGGCGGCGACGGCGGCGAGCGCCAGGGCCATGCCCGCCAGCACCATCGCCGGGGAGGGCGGCGGCAGCCAGGTGGAGCGGACCATCAGGTCCACCTCGGCGCCGTCCACCACCAGCGGCACCACCCCCTCCAGGATCACGTCGCCGGGCTCCCGGCCGGGGGGCCGCGCCTCGTTCATCCAGTGGGTGCGGTGATCGTGCCAGGCGTACGAGCCGTCGGTGGCCACCACCGTCCACTCCGGCGGGTCGTCCGCCGACACGCCCGCCGGCACCTCGGTGACGCCGTACCGGTCGAAGTTGAGGTAGGTGGTGGGGGAGGCCCGGTTCTCCTCCACCGTCCCGTCGGGGAGGAACCGCAGGTACGGCTCGCCCTCGTAGCCGATCACCTCCACCGTCAGGCCGGGGTCGGCGGCCAGCAGGATGAACGAGTCGCCCCCGATCACGTCGATCCGGATGCCGCCCGGGTCGGGGTCGAGGCGGATCACCTCGGTCTGGTAGTCGGTGGGGCCGGGCGGGTCGGCGAGGGCGGGGGCGGCCGGCGCCAGCCACGCCGCTGCCAGCAGGGCCATCGTCGCGGCGCGCCGTCCGCCGGTCATCCGGCCACCTCGAGGACGATCTGCCCGGAGGGGTGGACGGTGCACACGCCGATGAACTCGCCGGGGCTGGCGAAGCGCTGGCGAAGGGTCTCACCGGCGCCCACGAAGAACGGGCCCACCAGGTGGCCGCGGTCGTCCTGGTTGACGATCTCGATCACCTCGCCCACCCGTGCCCGCAATTCGGCGGGCAGGATGTCGAGCGGCTCGCCGCGGTCGTAGGCCTCCCCGGCGCCCGGCGGGATCGTGTAGGAGTAGTCGGCGGCGGTGGCGGCGGCGTCCTCCACGTCGAGGCCCTCCGGCGCCGTGCTGCACGCCGCGGCGGCCAGCATCACCGCGGCGGCCGCGACGGCGAGGGGCAGGGGCCTCATCGCCCGGAGAGGAGGATGCGGAGGTCGGAGGTCATGTCGGGCGCCTCCGTGCCCCACGGCCAGGTGACCAGCAGGTCGCCGTGCTCGTCGATCACGTAGACGTGGGCGGTGTGGGCCACCTCGATCGCGCCGTCCTCACCCTCGGTCACCGAGTAGGCGGCGCCGAGTTCGACGGCGGCGTCGGCCAGCAGGACCGGGTCTTCGGTGCGGAGGCCGTGGGCGCCGTCGATGAACGACCGGACGTAGGCGGCCATCACCTCGTCGGTGTCGCGCTCCGGGTCCACCGTGACCATGGCGGTCTCGACCCCGGAGGCGTCGTCGCCCAGGGCCCGGAGCGCGGTGCGGAGGTCGGCCATGGTGGTGGGGCAGACATCGGGGCAGGAGGTGTAGCCGAAGTACACCAGCAGCAGCCCGCCGGGGTCCGCCGCCAGCGTGAACGGCGCCCCGCCGGCGGTGGCGTCGGGCAGGGCGATCCCGGCGGTGTTGGGCGCCGGAGTGCGGGTGTAGCCGGCCAGTTCGGGCGGCTGCGACGAGCACGCCGAGGCGGTGACGGCCAGCAGCGCGGCGACGGCGAGCGCTCTCCTCACGGCGGTCCTCCGGGGGTCGGGCCCCTGATCGTATCGGCCCGCCGGGGCTTCCCCGCCGGGCTAGAGGCCGCCCTGGAAGGCCCACACCTGCCCGGCCATCACGCACCGGTGCCCGAACTCGTTGAGGGCGAAGACCGTGGCCTCGCTGTTGTACCCGATGACGTCGCCGGAGGGGGCGATGGCGAACCCGTCGTCGAAGTCGAAGTCCACCTGGGTGGTGCCGGTGGGCTCCGACTCGTCGCCGAGGTACGCCTCGTCCACGGCGTCGTAGGGGATACCGCCGCCGTCGCTGGCGTACCAGCCGTCCTCGGTGTTCACCACCACCAGCAGCGCCACGTCGTCGCCGCCGATGTTCCGCCCGCAGGCGGCGAAGAGCGTCAGCGTGCCCTGGGTGAGGATGGTCTCCTCCTCCCATGCCCCGTCGGCGGGGTCGAGTGTGACGAAGAACGACCGGAAGTCGCTCGGGCCCTGCGGGCCCTGGACGCCCTGGGTCCCGGTGGCGCCCGGCGGCCCCTGGGGGCCCGGTGCACCGGTGGCGCCCTGGATGCCCTGCGGGCCCTGGGGGCCCCGGTCGCCCTGCGGCCCCTGGTCCCCGGCCGGTCCCGCTTCGCCCTGCGGCCCCTGGGGGCCCTGGGTCCCGGTGGCGCCCTGGATGCCCTGCGGGCCGGCCGGCCCGGGGTCGCCCGGCGCCACCGCCTGCGCGGTGGCGAGCGCGGCCAGCACCGCCACCACCAGTGCGGCAGCCAAGATCCCGGCGATCCATCGCATCGGCACCATCCGCTCCTCCCTCCGGAGGCGGGCAGGATACGGGATCGCCGCCGGCTCTGCTCCGACGGGTGGTCGGGCCGCCATCGGGCTACGCTGGCCCGCCGCCATGCAGCCGCTCCAGATCCTCCACCCCGATGGCACCCTCGCCGCCGCCCCGCCGGTCGGTCGCGACGAGGCGCGCCGCCTGTTCGCGGCGATGGTCCACGCCCGGGTGTACGACCGCAAGGCCACCGCCATGCAGAAGCAGGGGCGCCTCGCCACCTATGCCCCGTTCGAGGGCCAGGAGGCGGCGCAGATCGGCTCGGCGGCCGCCCTGCGGCCCGACGACTGGATGGTCGCCACCTACCGCGACGCCGCCGCCATGTGGATGCAGGGCTACCTGTGGGAGGACCTCCTCCTGGGCAGGATCGGCGACGAGCGGGGCGGGTCCCCACCCGAGGGCGTCCCGGTGCTGCCGCCGTCTATCACCGTCGGGGCGCACATGCTCCATGCCGTCGGCCTGGGGTGGGCGGAGCGCCTCCGGGGCGAGGACCGCATCGCCATCACCTACTTCGGCGATGGGGCCACCTCGGAGGGCGACTTCCACGAGGCCATGAACTTCGCCGCCGTGTTCACCGTGCCCGTGGTGTTCCTGTGCCAGAACAACCAGTACGCCATCTCGATGCCGGTCTCCCGCCAGACCGCCTCGGCGACGATCGCCCAGAAGGCCGATGCCTACGGGATGCCGGGCGTGCTGGTGGACGGCAACGACGTGTTCGCCGTGCTCGCCGCCACCGCCGAGGCGGTGGCCCGGGCGCGGGCCGGGGAAGGCCCCACCCTGATCGAGGCGCTCACCTACCGCACCGGCCCCCACACCACCGCCGACGATCCCGGCCGCTACCGCTCCGGCGACGAGGCGGCCGCCTGGCGGGAGCGCGACCCCATCGACCGTCTCCGCGCCCACCTCCGGGCGGAGGGCGCCTGGGACGAGGCCTGGGAGCAGGGGATCCTCGACGAGGCCGCCGCCGCCATCGAGGCCGCCGTCGCCCGCGCCGAGGCGCTCGAGGTGTGGCACCCCCGCGAGATCGTGGACGGCATGTATGCCGAGCCGACCGCCCCGCTGCTGCGGCAGCGCGACGCCCTGCTGCGCGACCTGGGGGAGTCGTGATGGAGGCGACGATGGCCCAGGCGATCAACCAGGCGCTCCACCAGGCGATGGGCGCCGACGACCGGGTGGTCCTGCTGGGCGAGGACGTCGGACGCACCGGCGGGGTGTTCCGGGTCACCGACGGCCTGCAGGAGGCCTACGGGGAGGCCCGGGTGGTGGACACGCCGGTGGCGGAGTCGGGCATCGTCGGCGCCGCCTTCGGGATGGCGGTCGCCGGCCTCCGCCCCGTCGTCGAGATCCAGTTCATGGGCTTCACCTACCCCGCCTACGACCAGATCGTCAGCCACGTGGGCCGCATCCGGAACCGGTCGCGCCACCGCTTCACCGCGCCCATGGTGATCCGGTTCCCCTACGGGGGCGGCATCGGGGCGGCCGAGCACCACAGCGAGTCCACCGAGGCCCTGTACGCCCACACCCCGGGGGTGAAGGTGGCGGTGGCGAGCGGGCCGCGGGTGGCCAAGGGCCTGCTGCTGGCGGCCATCGAGGACCCGGACCCGGTGATCGTCATGGAGCCGATCCGCCTGTACCGGGCGATCCGCGAGGAGGTTCCGGACGGCCCCACCATCGTGCCGCTCGGGGTGGCGGAGGTGGTCCGCCCTGGCAGCGACGTCACCGTGGTGGCCTACGGGTCGATGCTGCGCGAGTCGCTGCGGGCGGCCGAGGTGCTGGAGGGGGCGGGGGTATCGGCCGAGGTGATCGACCTGCGGACCGTCAGCCCCCTCGACGCCGACACGGTGATCGCCTCGGTGGAGCGCACCGGGCGCGCCGTGGTGGTGGCCGAGGGCCACCGGACGGCCGGGATGACCGCCGAGATCGCGGCGCTGATCGGCGAGCGGGCCCTCTACTCGCTGCTGGCGCCGGTCGAGAGGGTGTCCGGATTGGATACCGTGGTGCCCCTGAAGCGGGCCGAGCAGTACTACGTGCCCGATGCCGCCCGCATCGCAGCGGCGGCGGCGAGGACCATGGAGGCGTAGATGGCGATGGAGTTCCTGCTCCCGGACGTGGGGGAGGGCCTGGCCGAGGCCCAGGTGCTGCGCTGGCTGGTCCCGGTCGGCGGCGAGGTGGGCGCCGATCAACCTCTGGTGGAACTGGAGACCGACAAGGCGGTCATGGAGATGCCGGCCCCCCGCGCCGGCGTGGTCCTGCACCACGGCGCGGCGGAGGGGGAGACCATCGAGGTGGGGGCGCTGCTGGCCGTGATCGGCGACCCGGGCGAGGCGTGGGAGCCTGGAGCGAGCGCTCCCATCGACGACGGCGCCGCCCCCGCCCCGCTCGTGGGCACCCTGGAGGAGCCGGGCGACGGCCTCGGGGCCGCCGCGCTGCCGGCCGTCCGCAGGCTCGCCGCCGAACTCGGCGTGGACCTGTCGTCCGTGGCCGGGTCCGGCCCCGGCGGCAGGATCATGAAGGCCGACGTCGAGGCGGCGGCCGGCGGCGACGCCGACACCGAGCGCGTGCCGCTGTCGTCCACCCGGCGCGCCATCGCCAGGGCGATGACCCGCTCGTGGCAGGAGATCCCCCACGTCACCACCTACGGCGAGGCCGACGCCGACCCCATCCTTCGAGCCAGGGCCGACCTGGCGGCCTCCACCCGCGATGCCGCCCCGCTCGAGGCGCTGCTGATCACGGCGCTGCTGCCGGTGCTGGACGAGTTCCCGGTGTTCAACGCCACCCTTCGCGGCGACGACCTGCTGGTGCACCGCCGCCACCACATCGGCTTCGCCGTCGACACGGCGGAGGGCCTGATGGTGGCGGTGCTGCGGGACGCCGACCACCTGGAGGCGTGGGAGATGGGCCGCAAGATCGTCGACCTGGCGATCGCCGCCCGCGATCGCTCCATCGACCCCGCCGACCTGCAGGGAGCGACGTTCACGATCAGCAACATCGGTGCGGTCGGCGGCGGCTACGGGACGCCGATCATCCCCTACGGCACCACCGCGATCCTGTCGGTGGGACGAGCCGACCCCCTGCCGGCGGTGGTGAGGGACCGCGTGGTCGCCCGGCGCCGCTTCCCGCTGTCGCTGTCGTACGACCACCGGGTGATCGACGGAGCGCTGGGACGGCGGTTCCTGGCGGCCGTGGCGGCCGCCATCGAGGGCTACGAGAGCTGACGCCCCGCGCCCAGCAGGCCCAGCACCTCGTCGTGGAGCAGGCCGTTGGTGGCGACCGCGTCGCCCCCGGCGGGGGTGGCGGCGCCGGTGAGGTCGGTGAACCGCCCTCCCGCCTCCTCGACGATCACGCCGAGCGGCGCCAGGTCCCACAGCGCGGCGACCGGTTCCACGGCGATGTCGGCGGCACCCTCGGCCACCAGCATGAACGACCAGAAGTCGCCGTAGCCCCTGGTCCGCCACACCCGGCGCTCGAGGTCGGCCATCTGCGGGCCGATGCCGTGCTGCTCGGCGGTGGCGAGGCTGTTGTACGACAGCATGGCGTCGGCCACGGCCGAGACCGCAGACACCCGGATCGGTTCGGCGTTGCGGAAGGCGCCGAGGCCCCTGGCGGCCCACCAGCGGTGGCCGATGGCAGGCGCCGACACCACCCCCACCTGGATCTCGCCGCCGGCCTCGAGGGCGATCAGCGACCCCCACACCGGGATGCCCCGCACGAAGTTCATGGTGCCGTCGATGGGGTCCAGGATCCAGCGCACCTCGTCGCCGCCCTCGGTGCCGTACTCCTCGCCCACCACGCCGTGGCCGGGGCGTTCGGCGGCGATGCGGTCGCGGATGGCGCGTTCGGCGCCCCGGTCGGCCTCGGTGACCGGGGTGGCGTCGGGCTTGGTGTCCACCTGCAGCCCGCTGCTGCGGAACAGGGGCAGGGCGGCCGCATCGGCCAGGTCGGCGAGTTCGAGGGCGAGCCGCAGTTCGCGCCTGAGGTCCATGGCGCCATGTTGGAGCGTCCGGCCCGGGGGCGCAAAGCGGGTACGGTGGCCGCATGAGCCCGGGCGAGATCCACGACGACCACCCGTTCTCCACGCCCCCCGACCTGCGCGACCCGGTGCGGCGCCTGCGGGGGCGGCTGTCGTCTCCGGTGACCGTCGTCACGTCGGGCACGGCTGCGGACCGGACCGGCCTCACCGTGTCGTCGGTGATGGTGGCCGACGGCGTGCCGTCGTACCTGCATCTGCTGGTGGGGGCGAACACCGACGTGTGGGATGCGATCGCCGACACGGGGGCGTTCGTGGTCCACGTGCTCGGGGCCGAGCACCGTGAGATCGCCGACCGCTTCGCGCTGGTCCGCCCCAGCCCCGGCGGCCTGTTCCGGGGGCTCGACGTGGAGGACACCGACTTCGGGCCCGAACTGACGGCGATCGGCACCCGTGCCGCCTGCCGCTACGCGGGCCACTTCGACGACGCCTATCACGCCCTGGTCCACGGCATGGTGGCCGAGGTGGTGGTGGACGACCTCCGCCACCCGCTGCAGTGGTTCCGGGGGGAGTACCGCAAGGGCTGAGGCCCCCGGCGCCCGCAGCACCCCCACCTACAATCGCCGCCATGCCCCCCTCCGGCCCCACCGTCTGGCTGACCACCCTCGGGTGCGCCAAGAACCAGGTGGACTCCGAGAAGATCGCCGGCCGCCTCGGCGCCGCCGGGTACCGGCCCGCCGATTCCCCGGAGGACGCCGACGTGGTGATGGTGAACACCTGCGCCTTCATCGAGGCGGCCCGCCGGGAGTCGATCGACGCGGTGCTCGACGCCGCCCGGGCCAGGCGCCCCGGCGCGGGGCTGGTGGTGCTGGGGTGCATGGCGCAGCGCTACCAGGCCGAACTGGCCGAGGCCCTGCCGGAGGCCGACGCCGTCATCGGCCTGGAGCGCTACGGCGAGCTGGTGGACGACCTCGACCGGCTCACGGGCTGGGAGCCGGTGCGGCCGACCGAGCCGAGCCCGATGGACATCCTCTACGAGGTGCGCCGTCCCGCCCCCGACACGCCGTACGCCTACGTGAAGGTGGCCGAGGGGTGTGACAAGGGCTGTGCCTTCTGTGCCATCCCGCAGTTCCGCGGTGCGCAGCGGTCCCGGCCGCCGGTGAACGTGCGCGACGAGGTGGCCGACCTCGCTGCCGCCGGCGTCGGCGAGGTCGTGCTGGTCGCCCAGGACCTGGCCGCCTACGGGCGCGACCTGGACGCTCCCGGCGGGATCGTGGACCTGCTGCGCTTCCTCGGCGACGTCGAGGGCCTCCGCCGGCTCCGCCTGCTGTACCTGTACCCGCGCGAGGTGACCCCGGCGCTGGTGGAGGAGATGGCGGCCAACCCCCTGGTGGCCCCGTACTTCGACCTGAGCCTGCAGCACGCCAGCGGCCCGCTGCTGCGTGCGATGCGGCGCCCCGGCGACGGAGACCGCCACCTGCGGCTGATCTCGGAGATCCGCGCCGCCGCCCCCGGCGCCGCGCTGCGGTCGTCGTTCATCGTGGGGTTCCCCGGCGAGACCCCCGCCGACGTGGACCTGCTGGAGGGCTTCCTGAGCGAGGCTCGGCTCGACTGGGCGGGGTTCTTCCCGTTCTCGCCCGAGGAGGGCACCGCGGCGGAGGGCCTCCCCGGACGGATCGGCCCCGACGAGATGGGTGAGCGTCTCCGGCGGCTGCAGGAGGTACAGGACGCCATCACCGCAGCGCGGAGCGCCGAGCGCGTGGGGAGCGAGGTGACGGTGGTGGTGGACCAGGTGGAGGACGGCACCCCGGTGGCCCGCTCGGAGCGGGAGGCGCCGGAGATCGACGGCGTCGTGCTGCTGGACCGGGGCGAACCGGGGGAGTGGCTGCGGGCCCGCATCACCGGCTCGTACGGAGCCGACACGACCGGGGAGGTGCTGGCGTGATCGTGGAGATCGTCGCGGTGGGGACCGAACTGCTGCTCGGCCAGATCGTCAACTCCAACGCGGCCGAGATCGGGTCCCGTCTGGCCGAGGCCGGGCTCGACCACTACCGCCAGACCGTGGTCGGCGACAACCTGGACCGGATGGCGGCGGCGCTGCGGGAGGCGATGGAGCGGGCCGATGCGGTGGTCGTGACGGGCGGCATCGGCCCCACCCAGGACGACATCACCCGCGAGGCGATGTGCGCGGCGGCCGGGGTGCCGATGGTGTTCGACGAGGCCTTCGCCGGGCTGCTGCGGGAGCGGTGGGCGCGGCGGGGGTGGGAGATGCCGGAGAGCAACCTGCGCCAGGCCGAGCACCCCGAGGGCGCGGTGATGATCCCCAACCCCAGGGGGACGGCGCCTGGGCTGCGGCTGCGAGCCGGGGACGCCTGGCTGATCGCCCTGCCCGGCGTGCCCCAGGAGATGCTGCCGATGCTGGAGGAGTCGGTGATCCCGTTCCTGGTGGCGGAGGCCGGCGGGGACGGGTCGGTGCTGGTGAGCCGGGTGATCCGCACCTGGGGCCTGCCGGAGTCGCGGGTGGCCGAGATGCTGGGGGACCTGTTCGCGGCGGCAGGCAACCCGACCATGGCCTTCCTGGCCAGCGCCGGCGAGATCAAGGTGCGCCTCACCGCCCGCGCCCCCGACGATCGGGCGGCGGCTGCGCTGCTCGATCCCCTGGAGGCGGTGGTGCGGGAGCGGCTCGGCCGCCGGGTGTTCGCCGTCGGCGGCGACCCGATCGAGGCGATCGTGCTCGGCCTGCTCGCCGAACGGGGGTGGACCGTCGGCACGGCCGAGTCGGCCACCGGCGGGCTGCTGGCGGCGCGCCTCACCGGGGTGCCGGGGGCGTCGGCGTCGTACGTGGGGTCGATCGTGGCGTACACGGCCCGGGCCAAGCAGGACCTGCTGGGGGTGCCGGCAGCGGTGCTGGAGGAGCACGGCCTGGTCTCGGAGGAGACCGCTCTGGCGATGGCCGCCGGCGCCGCCGGGCGGCTGCCGGCGGACGTGGTCGTGGCGGTGACCGGGTCGGCGGGCCCGGAGCCGCTGGAGGCGCCGGTGGGGACGATCGTGGTCGCGGTGCAGACGCCGGAGGGCGCCGCCGCCCGGGTGCTGCGGCTGCCGCCGGACCGGGAGCGCGCCAGGACCCTCGGATCCACCGGCGCGCTGCACCTGCTGCGGCGGGCGCTGCTGGGGGAGTGGTGGAGGACGTAGCCCGCCTCTTCGTGGCGGTCCCGCTGACGGACGACGCCCGGGCCGCCATGGCCGCCCGGGTGCGCGAGGCGGCGCCGGGCGGGCTGCCGGGCCGTGTGGTGCGGCCCCCCAACTGGCACCTGACCCTGCGGTTCCTGGGCGACGTGGCGCCCGCCGACGCCGACCGCCTGGCGGCATCGCTGGACGCCGCCGCGCTGGGCGCGCCGTTCGCCGTCCGGTGGGCGGGGCTGGGGGCCTTCCCGCGGGCGGCCAGGGCGACCGTGCTGTGGGTGGGGGCCGACCGGGGCGCCGCAGAACTGGAAGCGCTGGCCGCAGCAGTGGAGGACGCCTGCGGTGATGCCGGGTTCCCGCCCGAGGATCGCCCGTTCCGCGCCCACCTGACCCTTGCCCGCATCCGACCCCCTGCCGACGTGCGGGCGCTGATCGAGGCGGCCGGCGAGGTGAGGGTGCCGATGCCGGTGGATCGCGTGGTGGTGTACCGCAGCCACCTGGGCAGGGGAGGCGCCCGGTACGAGGAGGTGGAGGTGGTGCCCCTTGGCTGACGTCGTGGCGCTCCACGGGTTCACCCAGCGCGGGGCGATGTGGGACGAGGTGGCCGGGCTGGCGGGCGGGGAGTGGCACACCCCCGACCTCCCCGGGCACGGCGCGGCTCCCCCGGTGCCGTGGGACGAGGCGGTGGCGCTGGCCGCCGGGTGGGTGGAGGCGGCAGGGCCCGGCGTGACCCTGGCCGGCTACTCCATGGGCGGCCGCCTGGCGCTGGCGGCCGCGCTGGCGCGCCCCGCCGGCCTGCGGAGGCTGGTGCTGGTGTCGGCGTCGCCGGGCATCGCCGACGACGCCGCCCGCGCCCGACGCCGCGACGAGGACGAGCGCACCGCGGCGCGGATCGAGCGCCTCGGCCTCGACCTGTTCCTCACCGAGTGGCTGGCGCGCCCCATGTTCTCGGGGCTGGGACGGCGCCCCGCAGCCTGGGGGGCGAGGGATCTCCGGCTGCGGGCCACCAACGACCCGGCGGGGCTGGCGGCTGCCGTCAGGTTGCTCGGCCAGGGGTCGCAGCCCTACCTGGGGGACCGGGTGGGCGACCTGGGCGTCCCGCTGGTGGCCGTGGCCGGTGAGGCCGACGGCGTGTACGCCGCCCACGCGAGGCGGATGGCGGCCGCGGCGGGAGACGGCTCGGCGGTGCTGGTGCGGGGAGCCGGGCACGCCGTGGTGGGAGAGGACCCGGGGGCGGTCGCCGCTGCGTTCGGGGGCTGAGCGGCGGGGCGGCCAATCCCTTGCCGTCGAACATCTGTTCGACTACGATCCCGGGTGCGGGAGGGTATGCTCACACGGATGTGATTCACCACCGAACCTGTCGGTGCCACCCCGTAGGTTGACCATGAACGACAGCACAGATCGCAACAAGAAGGGGTCCCCGGTGGAACGCGACAAGTCCCTCGACATGGCCATGACGCAGATCGAGCGGCAGTTCGGCAAGGGGGCCATCATGCGCCTCGGCGCCGATCAGGTGCAGAAGGTCGGCGCCATCCCCACCGGAGCCCTGGCCCTCGACCTCGCCCTCGGCATCGGCGGCGTCCCGCGCGGCCGCATCGTCGAGATCTACGGCCCGGAGAGCGGCGGCAAGACCACGCTGGCGCTCCACATCGCCGCCGAGGCGCAGCGCAACGGCGGCATCGCCGCCTTCATCGACGCCGAGCACGCACTCGATCCGGTGTACGCCGCCGCCCTTGGCGTGGACGTGGACGAGTTGCTGATCTCCCAGCCGGACACCGGCGAGCAGGCGCTCGAGATCGCCGACATGCTCATCCGGTCGGGCGCCCTCGACGTGGTCGTCATCGATTCGGTCGCCGCCCTGGTGCCCCGCGCCGAGATCGAGGGCGAGATGGGCGACACGCACGTCGGCCTGCAGGCCCGGCTGATGTCCCAGGCGCTCCGCAAGCTCGCCGGCAGCATCAACCGGTCCGACACCACTGCCATCTTCATCAACCAGATCCGGGAGAAGATCGGCGTCATGTTCGGCAGCCCCGAGACCACCCCGGGCGGGCGGGCGCTCAAGTTCTACGCCAGCACCCGTATCGAGGTGCGCCGTATCGAGTCGATCAAGGACGGCTCGGAGTTCATCGGCAACCGGGTGCGCGGCAAGGTGGTGAAGAACAAGGTGGCGCCGCCGTTCCGGGTGGCCGAGTTCGACATCATGTTCGGTGAGGGCATCTCCCGGGAGGGGAGCCTCCTCGACGTGGCCGTCGAGCACGACATCGTCCGCAAGAGCGGCGCCTGGTACACCTACGACGGCGATCAGCTGGGCCAGGGGCGGGAGAACGCCAAGCGGTTCCTGCGGGAGAACCCCGAGATCGCCATGCAGTTGCAGGCGAAGGTGCTCGAGGCCGTGGGGCTCGCCCCCGGCAGCGGATCGAAGGAGGCGGCGGAGGCCGAGGTCGGGGCCGAGGCGGAGGCCGAGGCCGGGGCAGAAGCCGCCGCCGTGGCCGCCGACACCGAGCCGGAGGCCGGCGCGGACTGACGCGGCACGCCCCGGTTGCGATCGAACCCCCGCACGGCCCCGGCAGAACCGGGGCCGTGCGGTACGATGACCATCCAAGCGCACGCACACTCACTGAAACCACAGACCGAGACACGAATTTCCATGGAGTGGAACCGGACGAGGCAGGGAGCCGGCTAGCGAGCGCATCGGGCTCCCACCTCTGTCTGCCGCAGCGTGCGCCGGGCCCGTGCCCGGCGCTCTGTCGTCGGTTCCGCCCGTGAGGAGGCGGGAATGATCACGACCGTGGTGGTCGGCGTGGCGGCGGCGGCCGCCGCATCGACGATCGGGTTCACCGTAGGGCGCGCCTTCCAGCGCCGGCGGTTCGGCCGCGCCGAGCAGACCGCCCAGGACATGGTGGCCGCTGCCCGGCGGCAGGCCCGCGACCTGCTCGCCCGCGCCGAGGACGAGGCCGACGCCAAGGCCGAGGCCTATCGGGAGCGGGAGGAGGCCCAGCTCGAGCACCGCCGCCTCGAACTGGAGTCCCAGGAGGAGCGGATCGGCCAGCGCGAGGTGACGCTGGAGCAACGCGCCGCCAACCTCGCCCAGCGGGAGCACCTCATCATCGACCGGGAACGGGAGGTGTCCGACGCCCGCCTCGGTGCCGAGGAGGTCAAGGAGCAGGCCCGGGCCGAACTGGAGCGTCTGGCCGGCTTCGACGCCAAGGCCGCCAAGGAGGAACTGCTCCGCAAGGTGGAGGACGACGGGCGGCGCGAGGCCATGGTGCTGGTGCGCGACCTGGAGCTGAAGGCCCGGGAGGAGGCCGAGCGCCGGGCCCGCCGCATCCTCACCGGGGCGGTGCAGCGCCTCGCCTCCACCGTGGTCGCCGAGACGACCGTGTCGATGGTGCCGCTGCCGTCGGACGACATGAAGGGGCGCATCATCGGCCGGGACGGCCGCAACATCCGCGCGTTCGAGGCCATCACCGGGGTCAACATCATCGTGGACGACACGCCCGAAGCGGTGGCCCTCTCGGCCTTCGACCCGGTGCGCCGGGAGGTGGCCCGGCTGGCCCTGGAGCGGCTGATCGCAGACGGCCGCATCCACCCCGCCTCCATCGAAGACGCCTACGAGAAGTCGGTGGCCGAGGTGGAGCAGAGCGTGCGCGACGCCGGCGAGTGGGCGATGCTCGAGGTGGGCATCAGCCGCCTCCACCCGGAACTGGTGAACCTGCTCGGGCGGCTGCGGTACCGCACCTCGTACGGCCAGAACGTCCTCAACCACCTCATCGAGGCGGCCAAGGTGGCCGGCATCCTCGCCGCCGAACTGGGCATCAACGCCGAGGAGGCCCGCCGGGCGGCCTTCCTGCACGACATCGGGAAGGCGGTCAGCCACGAGCTGGGCGGCTCGCACGCCATGGTCGGCGCCGAGATCTGCCGGCGCTTCGGAGAGGACCCCGCCGTGGTCCACGCCATCGAGGCCCACCACAACGAGGTGGAGCCCCGCACGCTGAGCGCCATCCTGGTGCAGGCGGCCGACGCCGTCTCCGCGGCCCGGCCGGGCGCCAGGCGGGAGGCGGTGGAGTCGTACGTGCGGCGCCTGGAGCAGCTCGAGGAGATCGCCGGGGGCTTCGACGGGGTCGAGAAGGTGTTCGCCATGCAGGCCGGCCGGGAGGTCCGGGTGGTGGTGGACCCGGGCGAGGTGGACGACCTTGCCGCCGCCGACCTGGCCCGGCGCATCTCGCGGCGCTTCGAGGCCGACCTCCAGTACCCCGGTCAGATCGAGGTCACCGTCATCCGCGAGCTGCGGGCCACCGACTACGCCCGATGACCCGCCTGGAGACGCCGGCCGTCCGGGAGCGGCGAGTCCCTACCCGGGAGGGGCGCCGCTACCTGGTGCGCACCTTCGGGTGCCAGATGAACGAGCACGACAGTGAGCGGATCGCAGGCCTGTTCGAGTCGGACGGCATGGTCCCCGCCGACGGCCTCGAGGACGCCGACGTGGTGGTGGTGAACACCTGCGCGGTCCGGGAGAACGCCGACAACCGCCTGTACGGCAACCTGGGGCACCTCAAGTCGCTGAAGGACGCCCGGCCCGGCATGCGAATCATGGTGGCGGGGTGCCTCGCCCAGAAGGACCGCGACCTGGTGCGGGAGAAGGCCCCGTGGGTGGACGTGGTGTTCGGCACGCACAACCTGGCGAGGGCGCTGACCCTGCTGGACCACGCCGAGGAGTGGGGCCCGGTCACCGAGATCCACGACGAGACCACCGCCACCGCCACGATGGCGTCCGACCTGCCGTCGCGCCGCGAGGTGGCCCACTCGGCATGGGTGACGATCATGATCGGCTGCGACAACGCCTGCACCTTCTGCATCGTCCCCCACGTGCGCGGCCGGGAGATCAGCCGCCGCCCCGGCGACGTGCTGCGCGAGGTGGCGGCCCTGGCCGCCGACGGCGTCACCGAGGTGACCCTGCTCGGCCAGAACGTGAATTCCTACGGGCGCGACCTCCGCATCGACGGCCGCCCCCGGCCGGTGTTCGCCGATCTGCTGCGGCGCGTCGGTGAGATCGAGGGCATCCGGCGCATCCGCTACACCAGCCCCCACCCGAAGGACATCAAGCCCGACGTCGCGGCCGCCATGGCGGAGACGCCGGCGGTGTGCGAGCAGCTGCACCTGCCGCTGCAGAGCGGCAGCGCACGCATCCTGCGGGCGATGCAGCGGGGCTACACGCCGGAGCGGTTCCTCTCCAAGCTGCGGATGGCGGAGGGCATCGTGCCGGGCCTCGCCACCTCCACCGATGTCATCGTCGGCTTCCCCGGCGAGACCGAGGAGGACTTCCAGGCGACGCTCGACGTGGTGGAGGAGGCCCGCTTCGACAGCGCCTTCATGTTCATCTACTCGCCGCGGCCCCACACCAGGGCGGCCACCATGGACGGCCATCTCGACCCGGAGACGGTGCACGAGCGGTTCGCCCGCCTCGTGGCGCTGCAGGAGCGCATCACGCTGGAGAAGAACCGGGCGCTGGTGGGGGCCACGGTCGAGGTGCTGGTGGAGGGCCCGTCTCGCAAGGACCCCGCCGTCGTGACGGCGCGCACCCGCACCAACAAGGTCGTCCACCTCTCCGGCTCGTACCCTCCGGGCACCTACCTGGATGCCGTGGTCGAGTCGGCCGCGCCGAGCCACCTGATGGGGAGGCTCGCCTGAGGCCGGTCGCCGCCCTGGTGGGCCCCACCGCGTCGGGCAAGAGCGAGGCGGCGCTGCTGGTCGCCGAGCGGGTGGGCGCCGAGATCGTGTCGGTGGACTCGATGCAGGTGTACCGGGGCATGGACATCGGCACCGCCAAGCCCACCGCCGAGGATCAGGCGAGGGTGCCGCACCACATGATCGACCTGGCCGACCCCTCCGACCCCTACACGGTGGCGGACTTCCAGGCCGCCGGCATCGCCGTGCTCGACGACCTGGCGGACCGGGACGTGCCGGCGCTGGTGGTGGGCGGCTCCGGCCTGCACTTCCGGGCGCTGGTGGACCCTCTCGACTTCCCTCCGTCCGATGCCGGGGTCCGGGGCGCGATCGAGCAGATGGGGCCGGAGGAGGCGGTGGCCGCCCTGGTGGAGGCCGATCCCGATGCGGGGACGCACGTGGACCTGGCCAACCCGCGCCGGGTGGTGCGGGCGCTGGAGGTGGTGCGCGTGGCCGGCCTGACGCCGTCGCAGCGCGCCGCCCGCCCCGAGGCGGCCGCGGTCAGGGAGTACCGGCCCCGGGTGCCGCTGGCCGCCGCCGTCGCGGATCCCGGCGGCCTGCTGCCGGGACGGGTGGAGCGGCGCTTCGAGGCCATGCTCGATGCGGGCCTGCTGATCGAGGTGGAGGCGCTGGCCCCGTCCCTGGGGGCGACGGCGGCACAGGCCGCCGGGTACCGCCAGTTGCTGCCGGTGGTGGCGGGGGAGTGGTCGCTCGCGGAGGGCAGGCGGCGGGCCGTCGACGCCACCAGGGCCCTCGCCGGGCGGCAGCGCACCTTCTTCGGACGCGATCCCCGGCTGCGCCCGCTGCAGTGGCATGATGATGCCGAGCGGCGGGCCGCGGGCCTGCTGGCCGCCCTGGAGGAGGCCGGATGGACTTCGTGAAGATGCATGGCCTCGGCAACGACTTCGTGGTCCTCGACGGTCCGTTCGAGCCGACCGCCGCCCAGGTGGAGGCCTGGTGCCACCGGCGCCGCGGCATCGGCGCCGACGGCGTGCTCGTGGTGTCGCCGCTGCCCGACGGGATGGTGCAGATGGGCTACTGGAACGCCGACGGGTCGCCGGCCGAGATGTGCGGCAACGGCCTCCGCTGCGTCGCCCGCCACGCGGTAGCGCAGGGGATGGTGGACGGGCCCGACTTCGTGGTGCAGACGGCGGTGGGGCGGCGCCCCGTGTCGGTGCGCGGCGACGGGTCCGTGCGGGCGTTCCTGGGCGAGGTGACGGCGGCCGAGGCCGGCCCCATGGACGTGGCCGGCTACCACCTCGACCCGATCCGCGTGGGCAACCCGCACGCCGTGGCGTTCGTGCCCGACTGCTACTCGACGCCGGTCTCGGCGGTGGGCCCGGTCGTGGAGGGCGATCCTCACTTCCCGGAGCGCACCAACGTGGAGTTCGCCACCGTGGTGTCGTCGAATCGCATCGCGCTGCGGGTGTGGGAGCGCGGGGTGGGCGAGACGCTCGCCTGCGGGACCGGGGCCGCCGCCACGGCGGCCGTGGCGCATCGCAAGGGCCTCACCGACGCCCGGGTGACCGTCGACCTGCCCGGCGGGCAATTGACGGTGGAGGTCGCCGGGGACGGCGTGTGGATCGAGGGCCCGGCCGAGACCGCCTACCGGGGCGTGATCTGAGCGCCGATCAGCGGATGGCGCGGAGGACGGCCACCACCCGGCCGATGATCTCGACGCCGTCGGTGAACACCATCGGCTCGTAGGACGGGTTCTCCGGGATCAACTCGACGCGACCGCCGTCCCGGCGGAACCGCTTCACGGTGGCCTCCTCGCCGTCGACGAGCGCGGCCACCAGGTCGCCGTTGGCGGCGTCGGGTTGGCGCCGCACCACCACCAGGTCGCCGTCGAAGATGCCGGCGTCGATCATGGAGTCGCCCCGCACCCGCAGCATGAACACCGGGTCGTTGCCGACCAGGTCGGTGGGGAGGGGGAGGATCTCCTCGATGTCCTCCTCGGCGAGGATCGGCGAGCCGGCGGCGATGCGGCCCACCAGGGGGACGTCGCGCACCGGCGCCCGCCGCAGATCGGTGGAATCGCCCGGATCGATGACCTCGATCGCCCTCGGCTTGGACGGGTCGCGCCGCAGGTACCCGGCCTTGACCAGGGCGGACAGGTGGGAGTGGACGGTGGACGGCGAGGACAGGCCGACCTCGTCGCAGATCTCCCGGACGGTGGGCGGGTACCCCCGCTCACCGACGGTGCGGAGGATCAGATCGAGGATCTCCTGCTGCCGATCGCTGATGTCGTCCCGGGCCATGGGTGCCTCCCTGTGTCGTTGCGAGGGTACCCGGATCGGCGCCCGCGAGCAAACATATGTTCGACTTGACGTGCGAACAGACGTTCGATATGGTGGCGTCATGGATCGAACACCCGTTCGTGTCACACCGGCTCCGTACGGTGATGGTCGTACCGCCCTCCGCGTGCGGAGGGCAACGGCGGATGCGAGCCAGGAGGCCGACAGCATGGCGAAACTCTCCACTCCCCTTCGGGTCGTGGTTCTCCTTACTGCCATCGCCGTGCTGATGGTCCTCCTGCTCGCCAACGCCGTGGGCGCCCGATCACCTGAGGTCGCCGTGGCGGCTGCCACCGAGCACGGCACCTATCTGGTGGTCGGGGGCGACACGCTCTGGGACATCGCCGCTGCGCACACCACCCCGGGGGAGGACGTCCGCCGGGTCGTGTACGAGATCCAGCGTCTCAACGACCTGGACGGCAGTGTGATCCAACCCGGCCAGGTGTTGCAGGTGCCTCTCCCCGGCTGACCTGCAGCGCATCGGCCACGGCGACGGGCCGCAGCCTCCGGGCTGCGGCCCTCGTGCGTCCCGGACGGCGGGGGCGTCTACGATCATCGAGGATGCAGTGCCCCTTCTGTGACGCCGAGGACACCCGGGTGGTGGACAGCCGCCCCGCCGAAGCCGGCCGGGCCGTCCGCCGCCGCCGGGAGTGCACCGAGTGCGCCACGCGCTTCACCACCTACGAGCGGATGGAGTCGGTGCCGGTGGTCCGCAAGCGCGACGGCACGCTGGAGCCGTTCGACACCGCCAAGATCCACTCGGGCCTGGCGAAGGCGCTCGCCGACCGGCGGGTGCCGGCCGGTGCCGTCGAGGCGCTGGTGCGGGCGGTGGAGGCGGAGGTGGCCGACGCCGGGCCCGAGGTGACCACCGACGAGATCGGTAGGATCGTCCTGGCAGGCCTGCGCCCCCTCGACGAGGTCGCCTACCTGCGGTTCGCCTCGGTGTACAAGGAGTTCGAGGGCGCCGGCGACTTCGAGCGCGAGATGGCGGCGCTCGAGGGCGACGGCTCCTAGCCGGCCAGCACCAGCGCCGCGTCGATGTCCCGCTGCAGCGAGGCGATCTGCTCGTCCGCCCACTGCCGGGCCGACGCCAGGGGAGCGGTGAGCCCCTCCCTCAGCGCCTCGGTCCTCGACACGGCCTCGGCGCGCAGCGCGGCGGCGGTGTCGAGGTCGTCGTCCCGCAGGGCGTCCAGGTACGCGGCCTGCCACTCCGGCAGCCATGCCAGCAGGCCGTCCACCTGCTCCCGGTGGCCGGCGAACACCTCGTTCGGCGGCAGCAGCCCCGCCGCCGACACGGTGGCGGCCGTCATCTGCGACAGCCGGTCCGAGAACACCGCCACCGACGGCCCCTCGTCGTCGCCCGGCAGATCGGGGATCACGAACATGTCGTCGAGCGCCCGGCGGTAGGCGGCGGCGTCGTCCAGGAGGGCGGTGACCGCCGTCAGGCGCGCCCCGATGGCGTCGATGCGGCCCCGGACCGGCTCCAGGGCCTCCAGGTCGCCGGCCGGCAGGCCCGGCACCACCAGCCAGGGCCGCTGCTCCGCCAGGTCGCTCAACCCGGCGGCGATGCCCTCGGCGCGCGCCAGCGCCGGGAGGAACGGGGCCGGGTCCACGGCGGGGTCGGTGACGGCGGCGGCAGCCTCCGACAGGCCGGGCAGGGCCCCGCCGGCCTCCTCGAGCGCGGCGGCGTAGGCGGTGCGCTGCGCATCGGCCTGCGCTGCCGGGAGGCGCAACGCGAACCAGGCGCCGGCGTAGAGCGCGGCGGCCGCTGCGACGGCGATGACGATCACCGGGATGCGGAAGGTGCGGCTGCTGCGGACCGCCCGGGGCAGGTCGGCGGGCGTCCACCCCAGGTCCTCGTCGGGGATCTGCTCGTCCGGCCGGGTCGCCGCCGCAGGCGCGCTGACGCGCGCCGGGGTGGTCTCCAGCATGGCGAGGATGCCGGCTCGGTGGCGGCGCAGTTTCCGTCGGGACACGGTGCTCTCGGGGTCGACACGGCATAATCGACCCGATGCGGATACCGCTGAAGCGATTGGATCCAGGGCTGCCGGTGCCGGAGCACGCCCACCCCGGTGACGGGGGCGTCGACCTGCGGGCTGCGGCCGGGGTCACGCTCGCCCCGGGCGAGCGTGCGGCCGTACCCACCGGGGTGGCGGTCGCCATCCCCGACGGCCACGCCGGACTGGTCGTCCCCCGCAGCGGTCTCGCCAGCCGCCACGGCATCGGGGTCGTCAACGCTCCCGGCCTCATCGACAGCGGGTACCGGGGGGAGATCGCCGTCGTCCTCGTCAATCACGGGCGGGAACCGTTCACGGCGGCCCGGGGGGACCGCATCGCCCAACTGGTCGTCGTGCCGGTCTCCACACAGGAGATGGTGGAGGTGGACGACCTGCCGCCGTCGTCGCGCGGCGACGGCGGGTTCGGTTCCACGGGCCGCTGAGGGCGCGTTTCGGCCAGGGTTGGGAGCGGGGGGCCGATGGTATAGTTCGCATCCCGCGGACGTAGCTCAGTTGGTAGAGCGTCACCTTGCCAAGGTGAAGGTCGCCGGTTCGAGACCGGTCGTCCGCTCCGGGGGCGGCCCAGGAGGTCGCCCCTTTTCGGTCCCGGCGGCGTGGCCGAGTGGTTCAGGCAAGGGTCTGCAAAACCCTGCACCCCGGTTCGATTCCGGGCGCCGCCTCTCAGGCCGCCGGCGGTACACTCCGGGGCCTGACAACCGAGGGCGCTTAGCTCAGGGGGAGAGCGCTTCCTTGACGCGGAAGAGGTCAGAGGTTCAAATCCTCTAGCGCCCACTCGCTGCCCGGCTTCGCCGGGCTGCTCGTGGGCG
>JAHLKU010000026.1 GCA_020444505.1 Actinomycetota bacterium
GGCAGGGTGCGCCCGTCGGCGTCTCCCTACGTCACGCCCGCGTCGCGCATGGCTCGCCACACCTTCTCGGGGGTGAAGGGCGTCTCCGTCAACCGCACTCCGACGGCGTCGTAGATGGCGTTGGCGATGGTGGGGATGGGGGCGTTGATGCCGATCTCTGAGATCGACTTTGCGCCCATGGGGCCGGTCGGCTCGTAGGAGTCCACCAGGATCACCCGGATCGGCGGCGTGTCGGCCCAGCCGGGGATCTTGTAGCGGGCCAGGTCCGGGTTGCGGACCCGCCCCTTGGCGGTGAACTCCATCACCTCGGTGAGGGCGTACCCGATGCCGTTGTGGATGGCGCCCTCCACCTGACCCTCCGCCTGGCGGGGATTGATGGGGGTGCCGCAGTCCACGGCGGCCACGTAGTCGACCACCCGGACCATGCCGGTCTCGACGTCCACCTCCACCTCGGCGAACGAGGCCAGGAACGGCGGCGGCGACTCCTCCGGCACGCACGACGCGGTGGACCCGATCTGGAACTGGTCCTCGCCGTACATGGCCCGCAGGCAGATGTCGCCCAGGCTGACGCTGGCCCCGTCGGGGGCGGTCACCCTCGTGTCGCCGATCTCCAGCGTCTCCGGTTCGGCGCCGAGCATGGCGGACGCCACGCCCAGGATCTGCGCTCGCACCTCGATGGCGGCCGACTCGACGGCCCGGCCCGACACGTAGGTGGTGGACGACGCATAGGCGCCGGTGTCGAACGGCGTCACGTCGGTGTCCGACGAGGTGACGACGATCATCTCCAGCGGCACGCCGAGCACCTCGGCGGCGATCTGGCCGAGGACGGTGTCCGACCCGGTGCCCAGGTCGGTGGCGCCGACCAGCAGGTTGAACGACCCGTCGTCGTTCATCTTGATGGTGGCGGCCGCCATGTCGATCATCGGGATGCCCGAGCCCTGCATGTGCACCGACAGGCCGACGCCGCGGCGCAGCGGGCCCTCGCCGGGCCCCTCGGCCCGCTTGCGGTCCCACTCGAAGCGCTCGGCGCCCTCGGTGAGCGCCTCCGGCAGCCCGCACGACCGGATGACCATGTCCACGCCCTCGCGTCCCTCGCCGAGTTCGCGGAAGATGGGGGAGCCGCCGCCCACGTCGATGTGATTGCGGCGCCGCAACTCGATGGGGTCCATGCCGAGCCTCTCGGCGACCTGGTCCATGGCGGTCTCGAGCGCGAAGTAGGACTGGGTGGCCCCGTAGCCCCGGTAGGCCCCGCCGACCGGCATGTTCGTGTACACCGATTTGCCGTAGAACTTGATGTGCGGCGCCTTGTTGTACAGCGGGATGGTCTTCGACCCGGCGTTGGAGAGCACGGTGAGGCTGTGGGTGCCGTACGCACCGGTGTTCTGGATGGCCTCCATCTCGATGGCCTTGAGCACGCCGTCGTCCCCGGCCCCCACCTTCACCCGCATGCGGAAGGGATGGCGGGTGCGGGCCGACACGAACTCCTCCTTGCGGGAGTACTCGAAGCGGACGGGGCGCCCGGTGCGCAGCGTCATGAGCCCGGCGACGTCCTCGATGAGGATCTCCTGCTTCACGCCGAAGCCCCCGCCGATGCGGGGCTTGATCACCCGGATGCGGTGCACCGGCACGTCGAGCACCTGGGCGACGATACGCCGCAGGTGGAACGGCACCTGGGTGCTGCTGTAGAGCACCAGGCGGCCGGCGTCGTCCAGGTACGACTGGACGATGTGGGGCTCCAGCGGGGCGTGCTGGGCGTATTGGGTCTCGGTGGTGGTCTCCACCACCACGGCCGACTCGGCGAAGCCCTGTTCCACGTCGCCCACCACCACGTCCACGGCGGCTGCCACGTTGTGGGCGGCGTCCCACACCCCGGTGGCGTCGTCCTCGTCGTGGATGACGGGGGCGCCGTCGGCCATGGCCTCGTCGATCGACAGCACCGCAGGGAGCACCTCGTACTCCACGTCGATCAGCGAAGCCGCCTCCTCGGCGATCGCCTTGGTCTCGGCGGCCACCGCCGCGACCCGGTCGCCCACGAAGCGCACCTTGGTGTCGAACATGCGGTTGTCGTAGGGGCTCGGCTCCGGGTAGCCCTGGCCGGCCGTGGTGTAGCGCTTCGAGGGCGTGTTGCGGTGGTCCAGGATCAGGGCCACGCCCTCGAGCGCCTCGGCGCGGGAGGTGTCGATGGACGTGATGCGGGCATGGGCGTGGGGGCTGGTGAGCAGCGCCACGTACAGCGTGCCGGTGAACGAGGCGTCGCCGGCGAACACCGGCTTGCCGGTGATCAACTGGTGGGCGTCCACCTTCTGCTCGGCGTGGCCGACCACATGGAACTTCTCGCTCATCGGCGGCCCTCCCTCAGCATCTCGGCGGCGGAGCGGATCGCGTCCCGCGGCTTGGTGTAGCCGGTGCATCGGCAGAAGTTGCCCGCCATGGCCTCGTCGATCTCCCGGTCGGTGGGCTCGGGGTTCTTCTCCAGCAACTCGGCGGCGGTCATCACGATGCCGGGTGTGCAGAACCCGCACTGGACGGCGCCCGATTCCAGCATCGCCGTCTGCAGGGCGTGCAGCGAGCCCTCGGTGGCCATGCCCTCCAGGGTGGTGATCGCCTTGCCCTCGGAGCGGGCGGCGAACACCAGGCAGGCGTTGACGGCGGCGCCGTCCACCAGGACCGCGCACGAGCCGCAGTCGCCGTTGTCGCACCCGTTCTTGACGCTGGTGAGGCCGAGGCCCCGCAGCACGTCCATCAGGCTGTCGCCGGGGGCGGCGTCGGCGTCGCGGCGGATGCCGTTGACGGTGAGCGTCACCTTCACGAGGACACCTCCAATCGGGCGGCGGCCTTGGCCAGGCACCGTTCCACGGCGACGCCGACCAGCTGGCTCCGGTACTCGGCGCTGGCCCGGCTGTCGGCCCTGGTCTCCACCTCGGCCCTGGCGATGGCGCCGGCGGCGGCGAAGGCCTCCGGCCCGGGGGCGACCCCGGCCAGGGCATCCTCGGCGGCGGTGACCCGCACGCCGAGCGACGGCGTCTCGCCGACGACCACCCGGGCGGCGTCCAGGGTGCCGTCGCCGGACGCCCACAGCACGCAGGCGGCGTTCAGGAGTGCGAGGTCGAAGAAGGTGCGCAGGAACTTGTGGAATGCCCCGGCCGAGGTGCCGGTGGCCGCCGGGATCTCGACGCCGGTGACGATGAGGCGTCCCCGGTGGGTGCCGTCCTCGTAGAACCGGGCGATCGGGGCGGCGTGGTGCTCACCGTCGAACCAGGTGATCTCGGCGTCGAGCGCCACCAGCACCGGCACCACGTCCGACAGGCGGCCTCTGGCCAGGTGGCCCCCCAGGGTGCACTGGTTGCGCAGCAGCGGCGAGCCGACGTGCACCAGCATCTCGGGCAGGATGCCGCCGAGGTGGCCGGCGAGGCCGGGGTGGTCGGCCATGGCGGTCAGGGTGGCGTTGGCCCCCACCGTGAACCCTCCGCCCGGGGATTCGGTGATCTCACCGAGCGGGAGGCCCATCAGGTCGACGAGCGTGGTGGCGGCCGTGGGGTTTCGCAGCATGACGTCGGTCCCGCCGGAGATGGGCCGGGCGTGCTCGCCGAGGGCGGCGAACGCCTCCTCGACCGTCTCCGGGCGTACGAACGTCTCGATGTTCGTCAGCGACAAGGGTCGTCCTCCTTCGCTGCACACCCTACGGGAGCGGGATCGCCTGCGCGACCACCGGCGGCCGCTCCGACCCGTTGCCGCTGCGTTAGCCTGAGCAGAGACCGGTCCCGGTTCCATCTCGCGTCACGAGGAGGCTGATTCGGCATGAGCGACCCCACCAGCGGCCCGGCGGCCGCGCCGCACCTCATCGCCGGGCGCATCGGTGTCATCGGCACCGAGGAGGCGTTCTCGTTCGGGGCGCTGATCGCCCAGGTGGAGGCGGAAGGGGACCGGGTCATCAAGGCCAACCTGGGGCAGCCCGACTTCCCGCTGCCCACCCACGTGGCCGACGCGGTCATCGAGGCGATCCGTGCCGGCAAGACCACCTACTGCGACCCGCAGGGCCTGCCCGAGCTGCGCCAGGCGATCGCGGTGTCCGTGGGCCGGGCCCGCGGGCTCGACATCGACCCGGAGCGGGTGGTGGTGTTCCCCGGCGGCAGGCCCCCCATCGGGTTCGCCCAGCACGCCTACGTGGAGCCGGGCGACGAGGTGGTGTACCCCACGCCGTCGTACCCGCTGTTCGAGTCGTTCATCGACTACGTGCAGGCGGAGCCGGTGCCGGTGCCGCTGCGGGAGGAGGAGGGCTTCAGCCTGTCCGGCGCCGGCCTCGAGCCGTACCTGTCGCCGAAGACCAAGCTCGTCTACCTCAACTTCCCCTCCAACCCCACCGGCGGCGTCGCCACCCGGGAGCAACTGGCCGAGATCGGCGAGGTGATCGCCGCCAAGGCCCATCCCGACGTTCGCATCTACAGCGACGAGGCGTACGAGGCCATCGTGTTCGACGGAGAGCAGCACGTCTCCATCGCCTCGCTGCCCGGCATGGAGCAGCGGACCATCATCGCCACCGGCGCCTCCAAGACCTACTCGTGGACCGGAGGCCGGGTGGGGTGGGGCATCTACCCGACCGTCGCCGAGGCCAAGGTGATGCGGCGCCTGAACATCAACTACTTCGCCTCGATCCCGCCCTACAACCAGCTGGGGGCCAAGGTGGCCCTGGAATCGCCCGAATCGCCGTCGGCGATCGCCGCCATGGTGGAGGCGTTCCAGCACCGGCGCGACATCGTCGTCGGGGGGCTCAACGCCATCGAGGGCATCAGGTGCCAGAACCCCAAGGGCGCCTTCTACGTGTTCCCCAACGTGGGCGGCGCGCTGGAGCGCATCGGTGCCATCGACGCCTACGAGGCCCTCGCCCCGGAGGTCAGGGCCCGCACCAGCCCGGCCACCCTCTTCCAGTTGTTCCTGCTGTACCGCTACCGCACCGCCACCATGGACCGGCGGTCGTTCGGCATCAGGGGCAGCGAGGGACAGCACTTCCTGAGGCTCTCCGTCGCCACCGCAGAGGACGAACTGCGGGAGGCGGTGGAGCGGATCGCCGCCGCATCCGACGACGCCGAGGGCTTCGGCGACTACGTCCGCTCGGGCGGCCGCCTCACCCTGTGACCGCCTGCGCGGCGAGCCGCCGCCCCGATCTCCGATGGGAGGACCGATGAGCACGAGGTTCGGACCGCGACGCGCCGAGTGGGTGGTGGTGGACGCCCCCGACCCCCGCCCCGGCGACGAGGCCCTGATCGGGCACCTGGAGGCCTTCGACCTGCTGTACCGCAGCCTGGTCGCGGTGATGTTCAACTTCGCCCAGTCGGGCCACCCCGGCGGGTCGGTGTCGTCGGGCCGCATCGTCGAGAGCCTGCTGTTCGACGCCATGGCCTACGACATCGGCGACCCGCAGCGCCTCGACCAGGACCTGATGTCCTACGCGGCCGGCCACAAGGCGCTGGGCCTGTACGCCATGCTGGCGCTCCGCACCGAGGTGGTGGCGGCGTCGCGCCCCGACCTGCTCCCCGCCGAGGCCCGGCTCCGCATGCGCTTCGAGGATCTGCTGGGCTTCCGCCGCAACCCCACCCAGCCCACGCCGCTGTTCCGTGAGTTCGCCAGCAAGCCGCTCGACGGTCACCCCACCCCGGCCACGCCGTTCGTGAAGCTGTCGACCGGGGCCTCCGGCATCGGCATGGGCAGCTCCCTGGGCCTGGCGTTCGGCGCCGCCGACCACTTCGGGGCGGACGCCCCCCGGGTGCACGTCATCGAGGGCGAGGGCGGGCTGACGCCGGGCCGGGTGGCCGAGGCGCTCGCCTTCGCCGGCACCGCCGGGCTGTCCAACGCCGTCGTCCACCTGGACTGGAACCAGGCGTCCATCGACTCCGACGCCGTCACCCGCGAGGGCGCCGTCCCCGGCGACTACGTCCAGTGGGACCCCATGGAGTTCTTCTACCTGCACGACTGGAACGTGGTCGAGGTGCCCGACGGGTTCGACTTCGGCCTGGTGCTGGCCGCCCAGCGCCGGGCGCTGCGGATGGCGACCGGGCAGCCGACGGCGGTCGTGTACCGCACCGTGAAGGGGTGGCGGTACGGCATCGAGGGCAAGAAGAGCCACGGCGGCGGCCACAAGCTGTGCAGCCCCGAGTACGTCGCCGCCATGGAGCCGCTGCTGGGCGACGGCGCCCCCGGCCTGCCCTCGTGCGCCCCCGATGCGGGCCCCGACGAGGTGGAGGCCGCCTACTGGGCCACGCTGCAGATGCTGCGCGAGCGCATCGCGGCCGACCCCGCCATGTCCGGGGCGGTCTCCGGGGCCGTGGCGGCGGCGCGGGAGCGGCTCGATGCCGACGGGCGCGCCCCGCGCCAGGGGGCGCCCGACGTGGAGGCCGTGTTCGCCGCCGCCGACCCGGCGGCGGAGCCGGAGGCGATCCGGTTGGCGCCGGGCGACAAGATCGCCCTCCGCCAGCAACTGGGCAAGGTGCTCGGCCACCTCAACGCCGCCTCCGGGGGTGCGATCGTGGTGGGCGCCGCCGACCTGCTGGGGTCGACGGCGATCTCGATGGCCACCGACGGCTTCCCCGACGGCTTCTTCCACTACGCCGCCAACCCCGGCAGCCGCACGCTGTCGGTGGGCGGCATCTGTGAGGACGGCATGTCGTGCATCCTGTCCGGCGTCTCGTCCTTCGGCGCGCAGATCGGCGCCGGCGCCTCCTACGGCGCGTTCCTGGCCCCGCTCGGCCACATCCCGTCCCGCCTCCACGCCATCGGCAACCAGACCCGCCGCGAGGTGGAGCCCGGCAGCCCCAACCGGCCGATGGTGCTCATCTGCGGCCACGCCGGCATGAAGACCGGTGAGGACGGCCCCACCCACGCCGACCCCCAGGCGCTGCAGATCATGCAGGAGAACTTCGTGCCGGGCATGGCGGTGACCCTGACCCCGTGGGATCCCGCCGAGATGTGGCCGCTGGTGGCGGCCGCCTTCCGGGCCCGCCCGGCGGTGATCGTGCCCTACGTCACCCGCCCCGGCGAGCCGATCCTGGACCGCGCCGCCCTCGGCCTGCCGCCTGCCGGAGCGGCGGCCGAAGGCGTCTACCGGTTCCGGACGGCGGGGGAGGGGCGCGACGGGACGCTGGTCATCCAGGGCTCGTCGGTGGCCTACGCCTTCCTGCTGGAGACGCTGCCGCTGCTGGAGGAGGCAGGCATCGACCTGGACGTCCTCTACGTGGCGAGCCTGGAGCTGTTCGACCTGCTGCCGGCGGAGCGGCGCGAGGAGATCTTCCCCGCCGAGCGAGGCGCCGAGGCGATGGGCATCACCGGGTTCACCATGCCGACCCTGTACCGCTGGATCCGCAGCGACCTGGGCCGGCGCCACAGCCTGTACCCGTTCCGCAAGGGCCACTACCTGGGCAGCGGGGTGGGGGAGATGGTGGTGCACGAGGCCGGCCTCGACGGCGAGGGTCAGTTCGCCGCGATCCGGGCGTACGTCGAGGAGCGCCGGGGGTAGGCGGGCCTAGGCGGGGGAGCGGCGCCGCATGAGGCGGAAGCGCACCAGGTCGTCGCGGAAGTGCGACACCGACTGCACCACCGGCTGCGCCGCGGCGTCGTAGCCCACCTCCTCGAACGACAGGGCGGCGGTGCCCGGCGGCACCCCGAGCAGGCCGGCGCGGCGCTCGTCGAGGACGGCGGGCACCAGGTCGGACAGGTAGTACGACAGGCTGTTCGCGGAGTGGCGGTCGAGGAACTCGAAGATGGGGGCGGCGGCGTCCGCCTCGCCCGGCTCCAGATCGATCCGGTCGGCGGAGATGCGGTTGCGGGTGAGCACCACCGGCACGTCGTCCTCCAGGAACAACTTCTCCATCACCAGCAGGGGCGTGCCGCGGTCCACCCGGAGGTCGGCGGCGGCCCCGGCGCCCGCCGGCTCCCGGCTCAGCGTGACCACCCGCACCGATGGCGTGTAGCCGTGGTCTCGCAGCATCTGCTCGTAGGACCAGATCTCCTCCAGGCGGCTGCGGATCTGCAGGCCGTGGGGGTTCACGAACGTCCCGCTGCCCTGGCGCCGGTAGATGGCCCCCTCGTGCTCGAGGCGGCTCAGGGCGTCGCGCACCGTGGTCCTGCTGACCCCGAGATCGGAGGCCAATTCGGTCTCCGGAGGGATCCGGCCCTCGGCGAACGCGCCGTCGGCGATCTGCGTCTTGAGGTGGGCGGTCACCTGCTCGGTGAGGCTCGGCCCCCGCCCGATCACCATCGACGGCCCCCGGCACACATTGGTATAGTCATCATGTTGTATGATCAATATACCCCCGGGGTGCCGAAACGGCGAGCCACCGGGGCGGGAACCCGGCGGCCGGCGACGGCCGCCCCGAGCGCGCCGCATGCGGCGGGGAGGACCACACCAATGAGGAGCTTCGCCGGGAGGGACATCCTCTCGCTCAAGGAGTTCGAGCGTGCCGAGTTCGAGCACGTCTTCGAGATCGCCGACCGCCTCGAGCCGATCGCCCGGGAACGCCGGAACACCGACCTGCTGTCCGCCAAGACCCTGGTCACCGCCTTCTACCAGCCGTCGACGCGGACCCGCCTCGCCCACGAGGCCGCCATGCACCGCCTCGGCGGCCACGTCACCGGCTTCTCCGACGCCAAGATGACCCGGGCCGGCGACTTCTACCAGGAGTCCATCAAGGACACCGTCCACATGCTGGAGTACTACGGCGACGCCATCGTGATGCGCCACTTCCAGCAGGGCGCCCCGCAGGAGGCCGCCCGCTGGTCGTCGGTGCCGGTCATCAACGCCGGCGACGGCTGGGGCGAGCACCCCACCCAGGTCCTGACCGACCTCTACACGGTGCAGCGCGAGATGGGCTCCGTGGACGGCAAGACCTTCGTGGCCATCGGCGACCACCGCATGCGCACCATGCACTCTCTCGGCTACGCCCTGTCGCAGTTCGACGCCGAGATGGTGATCCTCGCCCCCGAGGACATGTCGCCCACCCCCGAGTTCCTCGCCGAGCTGGACGAGAAGGGCACGTCGTGGCGGATCGTCGAGCACATCGACGACGTCATCGCCGAGGCCGACGTCGTCTACATGGAGCCGGTGGTGCAGCCCGACTACACCCAGAGCCGCCAGGAGAAGCAGGACGAGTACGGCCTCACCCCCGCCAACTACCAGGTGACCAGCGAGGTCATGAAGAAGGCCAGGGGCTCGTCGATCGTCCTGCACTCGCTGCCCCGGATGGACGAGCTGCTCCCCGAGGTGGACCAGTCGAAGCACGCCCGCTACTGGCAGGAGGCCTACAACGGCGTCGTCATGCGGATGGCGCTGCTGGCCCTCGTGCTCGGCGCGACGGAGTAGGAGGACCCCATGCAGACCGGATTGCGCGGCCGGGACATGATCACCACCCAGGAGTGGACCCGGTCCGAACTCGACACCGTCCTCGACGTGGCCCTCGACCTGAAGCGCCGCCGGGCGCTCGGCGAGGAGCACGCCCTGTTGCGCGACAAGGTGCTGGCGATGCTGTTCTTCTTCAGCAGCACCAGGACCCGCGCCTCGTTCGAGGCCGGCATCGCCCAGCTGGGCGGGCACGGCCAGTTCATCGAGAGCAAGACCACCCAGATCGCCCACGGCGACACCGCCACCGAGATCGGTGAGATCCTCGGCCGGTACAACGATGGCATCGCCATCCGTCAGGTCGACTGGGGGATCGGCAACGGGTACATCCGCGACGTGGCCGAGGCCAGCCGGGTGCCGGTGCTCAACATGCAGTGCGACCTGTACCACCCGTTCCAGGCGCTGGCCGACCTGCTGACCATCATCGAGCACAAGGGCGACCCGCGCCGGCTCACCGTGGACGTGTCGTACGCCTACGCCGCCTCGTACCAGAAGCCGCTCAGCGTGCCGCAGAGCCTCATCCTGCTGATGACCCGTTTCGGCGCCAACGTGCGGCTCACCCGGCCGCCCGAGTTCAAGCTGATGCCCGAGATCGTCGCCCAGGCCGAGGAGAACGCCGCCGCAGCCGGCGGCTCGTTCGAGGTGCTGGAGGACTTCGAGGACGGCATGAAGGGCGCCGACGTGGTGTACGCCAAGTCGTGGGGGTCGATGCTGACCACCAGCGACCTGGAGGAATCGGCCCGCATCAGCAGCCGGTACCAGGACTGGATCACCGACGACCGTCTCGCCCGGCTCGCACCCGAGGCGATCTACATGCACCCGCTGCCGGCCGACCGCAACATCGAGGTCACCGACGGGGTCATCGATGGTCCGCAGAGCGTCGTGTTCGACGAGGCCGAGAACCGCCTGCACGTGCAGAAGGCGGTCATGGCCCTGACGATGTAGGAGAGCATGGAGATGCGCAGACTCGCGGTCGTCGCCATCGGCGGCAACTCGCTGATCAAGGACAAGGCCCACGTCACGGTCCGGGACCAGTACGAGGCCGCAGGGGAGACCTCCCGCCACATCGCGGCGCTGGTGCAGTCCGGCTGGGACGTCGCCGTCACCCACGGCAACGGCCCCCAGGTGGGGTTCATCCTGCGCCGCTCCGAGCTGGCGGCGGGCGAGCTCCACGAGGTGCCGCTCGACGTGTGCGGCGCCGACACGCAGGGGGCCATCGGCTACGCCCTGCAGCAGAACCTGGCCAACCACTTCCGTGAGCTCGGCATCCAGAAGACCGTCGCGACCGTCGTCACCCAGGTGGAGGTGGCCGCAGACGACCCCGGCTTCGCCGGCCCGACCAAACCGATCGGGTCGTTCATGGACGCCGACGAAGCGGCCCGGCGGCGCGACGAGGAGGGCTGGGACGTGGTGGAGGACGCCGGGCGCGGGTGGCGCCGGGTGGTCGCCAGCCCCCGCCCCATCCGCATCGTCGAGGAGGCTGCGGTCCGGGCGCTGCTCGACGCCGGCATGGTGGTGATCACCGCCGGCGGCGGCGGCATCCCCGTGGTCCGCAACGCCGACGGCGACCTCGAAGGCGTTGCCGCGGTCATCGACAAGGACCACGCCTCCGGCCTGCTGGCCAACGTGCTGGGCGCCGAGATGTTCGTCATCAGCACCGCCGTGGAGCAGGTGGCGCTCGACTACGGCACGCCCGACCAGCGGTGGGTGTCGGAGATGACGCTGGCCGAGGCCAAGGAGCGGCTCGCCGAGGGCCGCCACTTCGCCGCCGGTTCGATGGCGCCCAAGATCCAGGCGGCCATCGACTACCTGGAGCGCGGCGGCGGCACGGTGATCATCACCGACCCCGCCAACGTCGCCAGGGCCGTCGCCGGCGAGGCCGGCACGAGGATCGTGGCCTGATGGAGCACGTCCTCGGGCTCGACTGCCTCGTCTGCGGCGAGCGGCACGACCCGGGGGCGATCGACTACGTCTGCCCCCGCCACGGGGAGGACGGCATCGTGGACGTCGCCTACGACTACCCGGGCCTGCGGGCCGCGGTGGACCGCGACGCCCTCTCGGGGCCCGGCATGTGGCGGTACCGCCCGCTGCTGCCGCTGGAGCCCCCCACGGCGGTGCCGCCGATCCTGGTGGGGGCGACGCCGATGCACGAGGCGCCCCGCCTGGCCCGCGCCACCGGCACCGGCCGGGTGTGGGTGAAGGACGAGGGGCGCCAGCCCACCGCCTCCCTCAAGGACCGGGCCAGCGCCATGGCGGTGGCCAAGGCCGCCGAGGCCGGCGCCCGGGTCATCACCACCTCCAGCACCGGCAACGCCGCCGCCGCCCTGGCCGGCATCTGCGCCAGCGTGGGGATGGCCAACGTCATCTTCGTGCCGGCGAGCGCCCCGCCCGCCAAGGTGACGCAACTGCTGGCGTACGGGTCCACCGTGCTGCTGGTGGACGGCGTCTACGACGACGCCGTGGCCCTGGCGATGCGCGCCGCAGCCACCCGCGGCTGGTACAACCGCACCACCGGCTTCAACCCGTACATGAGCGAGGGCAAGAAGACGGCCTCCTACGAGATCGCCGAGGACCTGGGCTGGCAGGCGCCGGACGCCGTGTTCGTCAGCGTCGGCGACGGGTGCATCATCGGCGGCGTCCACAAGGGGTTCGCCGACCTGGTGGCCCTGGGCTGGATCGACCGCATGCCCCGCATCTACGGCGTGCAGGCCGCAGGCAGCGCCTACCTGGCCGACGCCTGGTCCCGCGGCGAGGACGTGCTCACCAAGCCGCCGATCCAGGCCGACACGGTGGCCGACAGCATCAGCGCCGGGCTGCCCCGCGACCGCATCAAGGCGCTGCGGGCCGTCGAGGACAGCGAGGGCGCCTTCGTGGTGGTGAGCGACGACCAGATCCTCGCCGCCATCCCGGCCATGGCCCGCGGCAGCGGCGTGTTCGGCGAACCGGCGGGCGCCGCCGCGTACGCCGGCCTGGTCGAGGCGTCGCGCCTCGGCCTGGTGGGCGAGCACGACCGCGTGGTGGTGCTCAACACCGGCAGCGGCCTCAAGGACGTCGCCTCCGCCAGGGCCGCCGCCGAGGCGGCCGGGGCCGAGGCCGTGCTGATCTCTGCAGACGTGGCGGCGCTCGACGAGGCGCTCGACCGACTGGACATCCCGAACGAGCCCGGAGGAGGGTCATGATCGATCTCACCGTTGACGGCGCGACGCTGGCGCGCACCGTCGAGCGCGCTCGCGAGCGCACCATCGCCATCCCCACCTTCGCCCAGATGCGCGACCCCGGGCTCGTGCCACCGCAGGTGACCGAGTCGCTGCGCGACGTGGGCCTGTGGGACCTGGACCCCCGCAACCTGTGGCGCATCACCTGGCACAACGAGCCGGTCCCCTCGGGCGGCGGCTTCGGCCCGGTGAACTGGATCGAGATCCCGCCCGAGGTGACCGGCGTGGACGCCCGCATCATCGCCCTGGTGGGCAAGTGGTTCCCGACCGGCGCCCACAAGGTGGGGGCGGCGTTCGGGTGCCTGGTGCCGCGGCTGGTGACCGGGCAGTTCGACCCGACCACCCAGAAGGCCGTCTGGCCGTCCACCGGCAACTACTGCCGGGGCGGCGCCTACGACTCGGCGCTGCTGGCGTGCGACTCCATCGCCATCCTCCCCGAGGGCATGAGCCAGGAGCGGTTCGACTGGCTGGCGTCGGTGGCCGGTGAGACCATCAAGACGCCGGGCAGCGAGAGCAACGTCAAGGAGATCTTCGACAAGTGCTGGGAGCTGCGCCGCTCCGGCGAGGACGTCGTCATCTTCAACCAGTTCGACGAGTTCGGGAACTACCTGTGGCACTACGCCATCACCGGCCCCGCCTTCGTCGAGGCGGTCGAGGCGGCGGCCCCGGGCGCGCACGTGGCCGGCATGGTCTCGGCCACCGGGTCTGCGGGCACCATCGCCAGCGGCGACTACCTCAAGCAGGTGTGGCCCGACGTGAAGGTGGCGGCCAGCGAGGCGCTGCAGTGCCCGACGCTGCTGCTGAACGGGTTCGGCGCCCACCGCATCGAGGGCATCGGCGACAAGCACGTCCCGTGGATCCACAACAGCCGCAACACCGACATGCTGGTGGCCATCGACGACGCCGCCCCGATGGCGGTGATGCGCCTGTTCAACGAGCCGGCCGGCATCGAGTACCTGGCGTCGCAGGGCGTCCCGGAGGCGTTCCTGTCCCAGCTGCCCCTGCTGGGGATCAGCGGCATCAGCAACCTGTTGTCGGCGATCAAGTTCGCCAAGTGGCACGAGCTGTCGTCGCGCGACGTGGTGCTGACCGTGCTCACCGACTCCATGGAGATGTACGAGAGCCGGGTGGACGAGCTGCGCGACGAGGAGGGGCCGTTCGGGCCCACCGAGGCCGCCGTGGCCTACCACCGCGACCTGCTCGGCGCCACCACGGACTGGATGGAGGAGCTCGACCACTACGGGCGCAAGCGCATCCACAACCTCAAGTACTTCACCTGGGTGGAGCAGCAGGGCAAGACCTTCGAGGAGATCCAGGCCCAGTGGCACGACCCCGACTACTGGACCTCCATCCAGGGCCTGATCCCCGAGATCGACCGGCTGATCACCGAGTTCAACGCGGCCACCGGCCTGGTGTAGGCACCGGAGCCGCCGCGGCAGACGCGGCGGCGGTGGGTAGTTTGGAGGGTGACCCCGGAGGTGTGACATGTCGGCAGTGACGCCCGGACTCGTCTGCGGCCACCATCACCTGTACTCGGCCCTCGCTCGAGGGATGCCGGCGCCGCCCAAGGTGCCGACCGGCTTCCAGGAGATCCTGGAGCAGATCTGGTGGCGCCTCGACGTGGCGCTCGACCTCGACATGATCCGCTGGTCGGCCATGCTCGGCGCCCTCGAGGCGCTGGAGCAGGGCACCACCGCCATCGTGGACCACCACGAGTCGCCCACCGCCATCGAGGGGTCGCTCGACGCCATCGCCGAGGCATGCGAAGAGGTCGGCGTTCGGGTCGTGTGCGCCTACGGGG
The DNA here is from genome assembly GCA_020444505.1 of Actinomycetota bacterium. Taxonomy (GTDB): domain Bacteria; phylum Actinomycetota; class Acidimicrobiia; order Spongiisociales; family UBA11373; genus JAHJML01. The sequence continues at coordinate 14,402 of JAHLKU010000026.1, forward strand.
TCACCGACCGCCACGGCGCCGACGGCGCCCGCCGCGGCCTGGAGGAGAACCGGCGCTTCCTGGAGGCCGGGGGGCGGGGCCTGGTGGGCATCCACGCCGCCTTCACCTGCAGCGACGAGACCCTGGAGGCCGCCGCCGGCCTGGCCGAGGACCTGGGCGCCGGGGTGCACATCCACGTGGCGGAGGGTTCCGGCGACGCCGGCGCCCCGGAGCGGATCGCCCCGCTGGCCAAGGACGACTGGCTGCTGGCCCACGGCGTCCACCTGGCCGACGACCACGGGCTGCCCGGCACCATCCTCCACAACCCCCGGTCGAACCTGAACAACGCCGTCGGGTACGCCCGGCCCACCCGGTTCGAGAACCCGGTGGTGCTCGGCACCGACGGCATCGGCGGCAACATGGTGGAGGAGTTCCGTCTCGCCTACGTGCTGCACCGATCGGTGGACGTCACCGCATCGCCCGACACCGCCTGGGAGTGGCTGGAGAACGGATGGCGGCTGGTCCCCGAGGCCCGCGACGACCGGGTCACCTGGTCGTACGACCCCATGGACCCGTGGCACCTGGCGTTCACGCCGGGCGTCCGCCCGCTCGAGATCGAGGTGGGCGGCGAGGTGGTGTTCGCCGACGGCCGCCCCACCCGGGTCGATCCCGACGAGATCCGCGCCAGGGCCGCCGAGCAGGCGGCCCGCCTGCACGCCCGCCTGTGAGCACCTGAGGAGGCCCCATGTCCGACCGCTTCCACCCTGTCACGATGGAGCAGCTCACCGGCTGGGTGTTCGACGAGCTCGAAGGCCACGGCTCCGTGTTCGGCATCCCCCGCGAGCTGTTCTTCACGCCCGCGGCCGGGGACCGCTTCCGGCTGTCGGTGTACGGGCAGCCGCTGGAGACGCCGTTCGGCGCGGCGGCCGGCCCGCACACCCAGATGGCGCAGAACCTGATCGCGGCGTGGCTGGTGGGGGGCAGGTTCCTGGAGCTGAAGACCGTCCAGACCCTCGACGAACTGGACGTCAACAAGCCGTGCATCGACGCCCAGGACGAGGGCTACAACGTGGAGTGGTCCCAGGAGCTGAAGGTGTTCGAGTCGTTCGACGAGTACCTGCGGGCCTGGGTGCTCATCCACGCGCTCCATCACGCCCTCGGCCTGCCGGGGGAGCGGCCCGGGATGATCTTCAACATGAGCGTCGGGTACAACCTGGAGGGCATCCTGCGTCCCAACGTGCAGTGGTACCTGGACGCCATGGCCGACGCCTCGGCCCACCTGCCCGCCTACCTCGACCTGGTGGCCGCCCGCTATCCCGGCATCCGCGACGTCGAGGTGCCGGCCCGGCTGTCGGACAACGTCACCCTCAGCACCATGCACGGCTGCCCGCCCGGCGAGATCGAGCAGATCACCGCCTACCTGATGTCCGAGCGGGGCCTGCACACCAGCGTGAAATGCAACCCCACCCTGCTCGGCGCCGACGGCGTGCGGGGCATCCTGCACGACGACCTCGGGTTCACCGACGTGCCGGTGCCCGACCAGGCCTTCGAGCACGACCTGCGGTGGGAGGACGCCGTGCCCATGTTCGACCGGCTGCGGGCGGTGGCCGCCGACGAGGGCGTCACGTTCGGGTTGAAGCTGTCCAACACACTGGAAGTGGAGAACTGGCGCTCCCGGTTCCCCGGCGACGAGACCATGTACCTGTCGGGACGGCCGCTGCACGCCATCACCACCAACCTGGCGCTGAAGGTGGCCGAGCAGTACGACGGCGGGATGCTGCTGTCGTTCGCCGGCGGTGCCGATTGCTTCAACGTCGCCGACCTCCTGCGCAGCGGCCTCACCACCGTCACCGTGTGCTCCGACCTGCTGAAGTCCGGCGGCTACCTGCGGATGCTGCAGTACTTCGAGGAACTCGACTCAGCGATGGACGCCGTCGGCGCCACCGGCCTCGAGGACTACACGGTGAAGTCGGCCGGCGGGGGGACCACGGCCGCGGCCGGGGTCGCCAACCTGGCGGACTACGCCGCCCGGGTGCGGGCCGACCGGCGGTTCGTGAAGTCCACCTTCGACACGACGCGCTCCAAGACGGTGCGACGCCTGGACCTGTTCGATTGCATCGAGGCCCCCTGCGTGGACGAGTGCCCGGTGGACCAGGCGGTGCCGCAGTACATGGAGGCGGTCCGCACCGGCGACTACGCCACCGCGGTGGCGATCACCCGGGGCGACAACCCGATGCCGTCCATCCTCGGGCACGTGTGCGACCACCTGTGCGAGCACACCTGCATCCGCACCCACTACGACGAGCCGCTGGCCATCCGCGAGATCAAGCGGTTCATCATGAGCCGCGAGGAGGCGCCCGCCGCCGACCCGGCCGGCACGGACGGCAGGCCCCCGGTGGCCGTGATCGGCGCCGGGCCGTGCGGGCTCGCCGCCGCTGAGCGGCTGGCCGCCGCCGGCCACCCGGTGACCGTGTTCGAGCAGCACCCCTACGCCGGGGGCATGGTGGGCGGCGCCATCCCCGCCTACCGCCTGCCGCAGGCGGTGATCGATCAGGACCTCGCCCCGCTGGAGCGGCTCGGTGTGGACTTCCGCTTCGGGCAGGCGGCCGGGGTGGACTTCACCCTGGAGGGCCTGCGGGCCGACGGCTACGAGGACGTCGTGGTGGCGGTGGGGGCGCAACTCGCCAAGCGGCTCGGGCTGGACGGCGAGGACGCCGACGGGGTGCTCGACGGCATCTCCTTCCTGCGCAGCGTCCGCGAAGGCGACCCCATCCCGATCGGGTCGAAGGTGGCGGTGATCGGCGCCGGCGACACCGCCATGGACTGCGCCCGCAGCGCGGCCCGACTCGGCGCCGACGTCACCGTGGTCTACCGGCGCACCATCGACCAGATGCCGGCCGACCGGGAGGAGATCCGGGCCCTGCTCGACGAGGGGGTCCACGTGGAGGAGCTGTCGCTTCCGGTGCGCCTGGTCCTGGAGGACGGCGCCCTCGCCGGCCTCGAGTGCCGTCGCATGGAGTTCCGCGGCGACCGCGATGCGAGCGGGCGGAAGATCCCCCACGAGGTGGAGGGCTCCGAGCACGTCCTGCCGTTCGACACCATGCTGCTGGCCATCAGCCAGCACTCGGTGCTCGACTTCTTCGGCGACGCCCCGCCGGCACTCACCCGCCGCGGGTACCTGGCCACCGACCCGGTGACGCTCGAGACCAGCATCCCCGGCATCTACGCCGGCGGCGACGTGGGCGGCGACGGGCCTGCCTCCATCGTGAAGGCGGCGGCGGACGGCAAGGCCATCGCCGCCGCCATCAGCGGCCGCCACGCCCCGCCCCCCGAGCCGCACCGCGCCCCCGCCGACCGGGTGGGCCTGCTGTCCCGGCGGTCGCGCCGCGAGTGGCGGGTGCCGGTGCCGCACGTGCCGGTGGCCGAGCGCGAGGGATTCGAACCGGTGGTGCTCACCTACTCCGAGGAGGAGGCCCGCCAGGAGGCGTCCCGGTGCCTCGACTGCCAGACCATCTGCAGCATCTGCGTCGGGGTGTGCCCCAACCTGGCCATCCTCACCTACGAGAGCGAGCCCGTGGCCGTGGACGTGCCGGTGCTGGCGCTCGGCGGTGAGCCGTCGGTGGCGGGGACCGAGCACTACGCGGTTGGCCAGCAGTTGCAGGTGGCGGTGCTGACCGATTTCTGCAACGAGTGCGGCAACTGTGAGACGTTCTGCCCCACGGCCGGGGCCCCCTACCGGGACAAACCCCGCCTGTACCTGGACCGGGCCGACTTCGAGGCCCAGACCGACAACGCCTTCATGCTGTTCCGGGGCGAGACCCCGGCCATCGAGGGCCGCTACGGCGGGGAGACCCACCGCGTCGAGGTGAACGGGCGGCTGTCGTACCGCTCGCCCCGGGTCCGGGCCGAGATCGACCCCGGCACCTGGGAGGTGCTCGAGGCCGACGGCGGCGGGGACGGCGAGGTGTCGCTGCGCCCCGCGGCCGACCTCTGGGTGCTGCTGCAGGGCCTGGCCGGGTCGGCCCCGTTCCTCCCCGGCCACGAGGGCGGCGGCACCCGCGTGCCGCACCCCGGCTACCAGGAGTGACCCTCCTCAGCCCGCCCGGCGTTCTACGCTGGCGCCGACAGGAGGAGGCAGGTGCGCTCACGAACGGGTCGTACGGCGCGAGGCACCGCGGCGGCCGCCGCCGCGGCGCTGACGGCGGCGCTGGTGGTGGCGCTCGCCCCTGCGGCCCCTGCAGCCGGCGCCGCGGCGCCCGACACCGTCGGCCTGTTCGACCCCCTCACCGGCACCTGGTACCTGCGCGACGCCGCCGGGGGCACGGTCTCCTTCGCCTTCGGTGAGCCCGGCTCGGTGCCGGTGGCGGGTGACTGGGACGGCGACGGCATCGACACGGTGGGGGTCTACGACCCGGCCTCCGGCCTGGTCGGCCTCGACGGCGGGCCCACGCTGGTGGTGGCCGCCGGCGGCGTGCCGGTGGTGGCCGACCCCGACGGAGACGGCCGCGACACGGTGCAGGTGATCGTCGCCGGCGATGCGGCCAGGGCGGTGGCGGCCGATCGCGACGGGGACGGCCGCGACGAGGTCATGGTGGAGGTGGACGGCGCCTGGTGGTCGGACGGCGCCGCCGTGGCGTTCCCGACCGTGGGCGATGCCGACTCGGTGGTGGTGGGCGATTGGGACGGCGACGGCCGCCAGACGGCGGCGGTGTACCGGGCGCGCAGCGCCGAGTTCTGGCTGTACCGGGGCGACGACGTGGCCGATGGCGTGACGATCCTGCCGTACGGGTCCTCGTGGATGCTCCCGGTCGCGGGGCGGTTCGGTGCGCCCGCCGGCGTGGCGGCGGCGCCCCTGCGCATGGTGGAGATCCCCACCGCGGGGTGGGGCGACCGGGGGGTCGGCGTCGTCCGCCTGCAGGCGACGCTGGCGGCCAAGGGGTTCTACCGGGGGGCCATCGACGGCGAGTACGGAGGCATGACGGCGTACGCCGTCATGGCGTTCCGCAAGGTGATGGGCCTCGATCGGGAGTGGACCTGGGACGCCGCCCACACCGACCTGCTGGCCACGTTCGCGTTGTCCGGCATCCCCGACCGGCCCGACGAGCCGGACCGCATCGAAGTGGACATCGAGCGCCAGGTGATGGTGCTGTTCCTCGGCGGCGAGGTGGACGCGATCGTCCCGGTGAGCACCGGCGGCGGGTACACCTACTTCAGCAAGCGGGTCGGCGCCAACATCCGTGCCCGCACCCCGCAGGGCGACTTCGCGTTGCTGCGGGGCAGCAACGGGTGGTCGTGCGATCCGTTGTACGGCTGGTGCATCTACAAGCCGTGGAACTTCACCAGCGCCTACGCCATTCACGGCTACAACACGGTGCCGGCCTACCCGGCGTCGCACGGCTGCGTGCGCATCCCCAACTGGGAGGCCGACGCCCTCACGCCCTCGTTCTACAAGGGCATGCCGGTGCACGTGTGGGACGAGTTCCCGGTGGTCCCGGACCCCTCCAAGATGTGGCTGGCTCCGCCCCCGGAGTGACCCGCCGTAGACGCGCGGCGCTGAGTACGATGCCGCTCCCGCGGACCCGGAGGGAGGCATGGCCGACACCATCCCGGCCCGGCTGTTCGAGCAGGCCCGTCGCAGGCCCGGCAGCCCGGCGTACTACGAGCACCGCGACGGCGAGTACGCCGCCACGTCGTGGTCGGCGTACGCCGCCCAGGTGGAGCGCGCCGCCAAGGCCCTGATCGCCCTCGGCTTCGCCCCGGGGGACCGGGCCACGGTCATGGGCTTCAACCGGCCGGAGTGGGTGGTGTTCGACCTGGCCGTCATGGCCGCGGGCGGCGCCCCCGCCGGCATCTACGCCACCACCGGCGCAGAGGAGGCCGCCTACGTCAATCGCCACTCCGGGGCGCCGATCACGCTGGTGGAGAACGAGCAGCAACTGGGCAAGGTGCTGGCGCAGCGGGACCGCACGCCCGGCCTGCAGTGGATCGTCACCATGCGCGGCGCTCCGCTGCACGACGATCCCTCCGTCCTGGCCTGGGACGAGTTCCTGGCACGGGGCGACGGGGTGCCCGACGCCGATCTCGCCGCCCGCCTCGACGGCCTGGAGCCCGGAGGCCTCGCCACGCTCGTCTACACCTCCGGCACCACCGGCCCGCCCAAGGGCGTGATGCTGTCGCACGCCAACCTCACCTGGACCGCCGACCAGGGCATCGACCTGTTCTCGGTGACCCCGGGCGAGCGCCTGGTGTCGTACCTGCCTCTCAGCCACATCGCCGAGCAGATGTTCACCATCCACCTCGCCGTCACCGTGGGGTATGCGGTGTACTTCGCCGAGGCGATCGAGCGCCTCCCCGACAACATCCGGGAGGCCCGCCCGACGGTGTTCTTTGGCGTGCCCCGGGTGTGGGAGCGGTTCCGGGCCGGCATCCAGGGCGAGTTGGCCAAGGCGTCGGGGGCGAAGGCGGCAGCGGCGCGGTGGGCGATGGCGCGGCTGCGGGCGAACGTGCACGCCACCAACGAGGGCGGCGCGGCTCCGCTGCCGGTGGCGCTCGCCGCCCGGGCCGCCGACCTGATCGGCGCCAGGGTGCGGGAGGCGGTCGGCCTCGGCGACACCCGCCTGGTCATCAGCGGCGCCGCGCCCATCTCGACCGAGGTGCTGGAGTTCTTCGCCGGGTTCGGGCTGTCGATCATGGAGGTGTACGGGTTGTCGGAGACCACCGGCCCCGCTGCCTACAACCATCCCGGCGGCACCCGCTTCGGCACCGCCGGGCCGCCCTACCCCGGGGTGGAGATCCGCATCGCCCCCGACGGGGAGGTGCTGGTGAGGGGCGGCAACGTCTTCATGGGCTACTACGACGACCCGGAGGCGACGGCCGCCGCCCTGGCGGGCGGGTGGCTCGCCACCGGCGACCTGGGCAGCCTGGACGGCGACGGCTACCTCACCATCACCGGGCGCAAGAAGGACCTCATCGTCACCGCCGGCGGCAAGAACGTGTCGCCGCAGAACCTGGAGGGAGCGATCGAGGAGCACCCCCTGATCGGCGACGCCGTGGTGGTGGGCGACGGTCGCAGCCACCTGGCCGCGCTGCTGTTCCTCGACCCGGACGCGGCGGCGGCGTGGGCGGCCGATCGGGGAGCCGAGGGGCCGCTGCACCTGTCCCCGGAGGTCCGGGAGGAGGTCGCCGCCGCGGTGGACGCCTGCAACGAAGGGCGGGCCCCGGTCGAGCACGTCCGCGCGTTCCGGATCATGCCGCGGCCGCTGACCATCGAGGAAGGCGAGCTGACCGGCACCCTCAAGGTGCGCCGCGACGTGGTCACGGACCACTTCGCCGCCGAGATCGAGGGGCTGTACCGCTGATGGGAACGCATCGCCGCCGGGCGGCGTTGGACCGCCCGTGACACGACGCATCGCGCTCCTCGCCGCCCTCGCGGTCCTCCTCGCCGCCTGCAGCGGTGGGGGAGACGGCGCCGACACCACCGTCGCGACGACGCCGGCCCGGCCGGCCTCGTACGCAGGGACGGAACCGGCCCACGAGTTCCCCGCCGGCCTCGATTGGCTGAACACGGCGGGGCCGCTCACCCTGGCCGACCTCCGGGGCAAGGTGGTGCTGCTCGACTTCTGGACCTACGGCTGCATCAACTGCATCCACATCATCGGAGACCTGCAGCGCCTCGAGCAGGAGTACGCCGACGAGCTGGCGGTGATCGGGGTGCACTCCGCCAAGTTCGACAACGAGGGCGAGACCGACAACATCCGCGAGATCGTGCAGCGGTACGGCCTCGAGCACCCCGTGGTGAACGACAGGGACTTCGAGGTGTGGACCACCTGGGGGGCGCGGGCATGGCCGACCGTGGTGGCCATCGACCCGGCGGGCAACATCGTCGGCGGCTACAGCGGCGAGGGCGTGTACGCCGTGTTCCAGCCGGTGGTGGACTCGCTGGTCGCCGAGTTCGACGCCCGCGGCGAGATCGACCGCACCCCGATCGCCATCGACCTGGAACGCGACACCGCACCCTCGTCGGTGCTGTCGTACCCCGGCAAGGTGGAGGCCGACGCAGAGGGCGGCCGCCTGTTCGTGGCCGACACCAATCACCACCGCATCCTGGTGGCCGACCTCGCCACCGGCGAGATCCTCGACGTGGCGGGCGGGGACGACCCCGGCTACGAGGACGGTTCCTTCGAGGCGGCCCGTTTCGACCAGCCGCAGGGGATGGCGCTGTCCGGCGACGGCTCCACCCTGTACGTGGCCGACACCGGCAACCACGCGGTGCGCGCCGTCCACCTGGACCGGCGCGTCGTCGAGACGGTGCTCGGCACCGGCTACCAGGCCGCCTCCTACCCGCCCAATCCCGGCACCGCCCCGTCGGTGGAGATCGCCTCGCCCTGGGACGTGCTCCTCGACGGCGGCATGCTCTACATCGCCATGGCCGGCTCCCACCAGATCTGGCAGCTCGACCTGGCCTCCGGCCTCGCCGGCCCCACCGCAGGCAGCGGGCGGGAGGGTGTGGGCAACGGGCCGTCGGCCGGCGCCTCGCTGGCGCAGCCGAGCGGGCTGGCCCTCGACGGGCCGATGCTGTACTTCGCCGACTCGGAGTCGAGCAGCATCCGCGTCGCCGACGTCGCCGCAGACGAGACCTTGCTGGTGGCCGGCGCATCCTCCGACCTGTTCACGTTCGGCGACGCCGACGGGGTCGGCGCCGAGGCGCGATTCCAGCATCCCCTGGGCGTCGCCTTCGGCGGCGGCATGGTGTGGGTTGCCGACACCTACAACGACAAGATCAAGCGCATCGACCCGGTCACACGGCAGGCGGTGACCCTGTCCGGGTACGGGCGCGGCTGGGCCGACGGCGACCTTCCCCGGTTCTACGAGCCCGGCGGCATCGACTACGCCGGGGGCCTCCTGTACGTGGCCGACACCAACAACCACGCCATCCGGGTGGTGGACCCGGACACCGGGGCGGCCCGGACCCTCGTCCTGTACGGCATCGAGCGCTTCGCGGGCCGCGGCGACGGGTACCGGGGGGTCGAGGTGGCGCTCGACCCCGTCACGGTGGCGCCCGGCGACGGCACGCTGGTGGTGGACGTCACGCTGCCCGACGGGTACAAGGTGAACGACCTGGCGCCGTACTCCATGGAGTGGATCGTCGACGGCGGCATCGCTACGCCGGGCCCCGGCGCCGAGCGGGAGATCGTCGCCCCCGAGTTCCCCCTCACCGCCCCCGTGGAGTTCACGGCAGGGAGCGGCGCGGTGACCGCAGACCTCACCGTCTACTACTGCACGGCCGACGCCGAGTCGCTGTGCCTGATCGAGCGGGTGCGGGTGACGGTGCCGATCGAGGTGGCGGCCGGCGGCGCGCAGGAGGTGCGGTTCACCTACAGCATCGAGCCGCCCGAGGTGGGGTTCTAGACCCCGGCCGCAGCGGCCGGCGCCGCCACCTCGCGTTGCTCGTCGTCCAGCAGCGCAGGCCGCGACGCCGGGAGATTCACCAGCAGCGTCCCCGCCGGGTGCGGGCCGTCGCCGCCCAGCAACTCGTCGATCGTCACGCCGCGGCTCAACTCGTGGCTGCACGCCACGTGGCAGTGACGGTACGGGTCGGGGATCGGTGCGTCCATGCCGGGGGCATCGGCACGCCCCGGCTGATCCTTGAACTCAGTCCCAGCCCAGCTCGGTCAAGCGCTCGTCGTCGATGCCGAGGTGGTGGGCCACTTCGTGCAGCACCGTGGTGCGGATCTCCGCCTTCAGGTCGGCCTTCGACAGCCCCAGGTCGAGGTGCGGGCCCATGAACACCACGATCCGGTCGGGCAGGTAGCCGCTGTAGTCCACCCCCCGCTCCAGCAGCGACACGCCCTCGTAGATGCCGAGGATGCCCTCGCCGTCGGGGTCCTGTTCCCGCGTCGGCCAGGGCTCCACCACCACGTGCAGGTTGTTCACGGCGTCCACCACCCACTGCGGGAGGCTCTCCAGGGCCTCGTCCACGATCCGCTCGAACTGGCTGCGGCGCATGCCCGCAGCGTAGAGCGGGTAGAAAGGGCGTCGTGCAGATCCGATCCGCCGTCCCGGCCGACGCCCCGGCCATCGCCGACCTGGCCCGCCAACTCGGCTACGACCCGGCGGGCACCGATGCGCGGCTGGCGGACGTGCTGGGGCGCGACGGCCACGCCGTGCTCGTCGCCGACGACGGCGCCGCCGTCGTCGGGTGGGTGCACGTCCACGAGACCCGGGAGATCGAGTTGCCGCCCTACGCCTCCATCGCCGGCCTCGTGGTCGCCGCCGCCCGCCGCCGCGACGGCGTCGGCAGCCGCCTGCTCGAGGCCGCCGAGGAGTGGGGGAGGAGCCGGGGGATGGCGGCGCTGCGGCTCCGATGCAACCAGATCCGCGACGGCGCCCACGCCTTCTACCTGGCCCGCGGTTACGAGGTCGAGAAGACCCAGGTGGCCTTCCTCAAGCGGTTCTAGGCGCCATCGCGGCCGTGGTACGCTCCCGGTTCCCGGGCCTCCCGGTCCCCGGGCGCTTAGCTCAGCGGGAGAGCGCTGCCTTCACACGGCAGAGGTCACTGGTTCGATCCCAGTAGCGCCCACCGCTCGGCGCCGCAGTGTCATCCCTCCGGGGGCCGTTCGCCACGGAGGCGTCGGGTCCGGTAGGTACCGGACCGGGTCACGGGACCGTGAACTCGATGGCGGCGTCGAACAGCTTCAATCCGCCGCCGTCGATCGCCACCAGCAAGTAGTAGGCGTAGGTGCCGTTGTCCACGACCTCCCGGCCCTCGGTGATGCCGTCGTCCTCGATGGTCTGCATCGACGGGGCGTCGTCGGCGTCCCGGGTCTGGGCATGCGCGATGGTGGCGCCGCCGTCGGACGATGCGAGCTCGTCCCTCCTCAGCTCCACGACCAGGCCGGCCACCGCCGTGTCGTCGATGCAGTTGACGGTCATCCGGGTGATGGTCGCACCATCGGGGAGCCGCACCGGTGCGGTCAGCCTCGCCGAGTCGGTCTGAGTCACCCACATGTGTCCTTCGCCGGCGACGTCCCTGTCTGGCCAGACCGGTTGGAACTCGGCGGCGGCGATGGCCAGAGGCGAGGTCACGGCCATGTAGGCGGCGCCGTCGGCACCGTCGAGGAGGTCGGCGTTCAGGTTCATCACCCTGGCGGCAGAGTCCACCGCCAGCGGGGGCTGCCCGTCGGGGGCTTCGATGGTGAGGGGGACGCCCCGGGTGGACTTGACCAGGAACCCGTTCTTGGCGACCAGTTTGGTGAGGTGCAGGGCCACGTTCTTCTTCCCGAGCAGGAAGGTGTCGCCGTCGCCGGCGCGTGCGAGGGGTGGGGTGATCACGGCTGCGGCGAGCAGGGCTCCGGCGACGATCCCCGCCAGGCCGGCGACGACGGCGTGCTGGTGTGTAGCGATCCCGCGCATGGCTGGATCCTCCCCCTTGGCTGTCTGCCCCAACCATATTCCCCGGCACCGCAGCGCGGTGGGGGGTGGCCGAACCCCAGCGGTCCCAGCGGTCCCATCGGGTCCCCGGGCCGATCCCGATGGGTCGGAAGCCCGATCCCCGCCCCGTGTCGTTCGCCCTCGTCGGCGTCGCTCCTATCCGGTCCACACCTCGTGGCCGTCGGTGACGACGGCAGCAAAGACGTCGAGGGCGCCGTCGGCGTTCAGGTCGCCGATCCCCACGCCGGCCGTCGCCACGACGTTGAACACCTGAGTGGTGTCGGTCCAGGAGGTGCCGTCGCCGTCGTTGAGGAACACTTCGTCGCTGCCGCTGCTGCCGAAGTACGCATCGAGGTCGCCGTCGCCGTCCAGGTCGCCGAGGCCGACATCCCAGTTGTAGTGGGCCTCTCCGGAGAGCACCCACACGCTGCTACTGAAGTAGCCGGTACCGTCGTTGAATCTGGCGATGTTGCTGCCACCGTGCTCGGAGACCACCGCGTCGAGGTCGCCGTCCCCGTCCAGGTCACCGAGGGCCGCGTCCCAGGTGTTCGTCGGGAAGAACGGCTGTTCCAGGTACGCGAATCCCCCGGTGCCGTCGTTGAGCCAGACGGCGTTCTCCTCGTCGTTGTACGTGGACACGAACGCATCCAGGTCTCCATCTCCATCCAGGTCGCCGAGGGCGACGGAGAACGAGTGGAACGTGCCGAGCGACTGTGCCGAGTTTGTGAACGTGCCCGAACCGTCGTTCGTCCACACGGTGTCGGCTTCACCGTCACCGTCGTTGGCGACGAACAGGTCGAGATCACCGTCCCCGTCGAGATCGCCGAAGGCGCCGCCGTGGCCGTCGCCGGTGCCGAGGGGCTGCGGCGACGCGGTGAAGGAACCCGTGCCGTCGTTGAGCCAGAGCACATCGGCCTGTGTGCCCGAGTTCGCGATGAAGGCATCGAGGTCCCCGTCATCGTCCACATCCCCGAGCGCGACGTCCCAACTGTCCGACGTGCCGAGCGACTGACCGGAGGTCGAGAACGTGCCGGCGTCGTTGAACCACACTTCGTTCCCGCCGCCGTTGACGGCCACGAAGGCATCGAGGTCCCCGTCGCCGTCCAGATCACCGAGTGCCACGGAGTACCCGTCGGTGGAGCCGAGCGACTGGCCGGTGTCTACGAGAGCACCGCTCCCGCCCGGCGCCGAGCAGAAGGGGTCCCCGGCCGGGGTGAGCGAGAGCAGGAACCCGCCCCGGAACAGACACCCGATCCCCAGGGCCGGCAGACCGTCGGCGCCCGTCGTTGCGCCCGGGGCGAGGTAGTCGGCGTCGTGGTCGTGGTCGGCGTCGGCGAAGGCGGTGGAGTCCTGTCCGTCGAGGAGGTCGCTGTCGGCTGCGGTGGCGTCGATGCCGAGGTAGTCGGTGTCGTGGTCGTGGTCGGCGTCGGCAAAGGCCGTGGCGTCCTCGCCGTCGAGGAGGTCGGCGTTGAGGCCGGAGACCAGGGCCGAGGAGTTCACCGCCAGCGGGGGTTGGCCGTCGGGGGCTTCGATGGTGAGGGGGATGCCCCTGGTGGATTTCACCAGGAACCCGTTCTTGGCGACCAGTTTGGTGAGGTGCAGGGCCACGTTCTTGCGGCCCAGCAGGAACGTGTCGCCGTCGCCGGCGCGTGCGATCGGTGGGGCGATGACGGCTGCGGTGACCAGGATTCCGACGACGACTCCGATCAGGCCGACGACGGCGACCTGCCTGCGCGATGCGATCCTGCTCACGACTGGACCCTCCCCTTGACTAGGTAGTGCCGACCCTATCCCTCCATGCCGCGGCGCGGAGCCGGTGCGCCGCGCAAGTACGCCCGGTCCCGCTCCCGGATCGCCGTCGCCTACGGCGCCGCAGCGCCGTTGAGCCAGACCTGGCTCGGCTCATCGACCCAGGCGAGCACCAGGTCGAGGGCGCCGTCGGCGTCCAGGTCGCCGAGGGCCAGGTCGAAGGCCGTGCTGAACCCCCACGGTCCGGTGAGGGTCTGGCCCGAATCGGCGAACGTGCCCGACCCGTTGTTGAGCCACACCGTGGCGTCGCCGAACTCCCCGCCCGTGACCGCGTCCAGGGCGCCGTCGCCGTCCAGGTCGCCGATGCCGAGGCCGTACGACGGCGAGGACCCGAGGGCCTGGCCGGAGTCGCTGAACACGCCAGACCCGTTGTTGACCCACACCCGGTCGGCGCCGTCGCTGTCGGCGATGAAGGCGTCGAGGGCTCCGTCGCCGTTCAGGTCGCCGAGGGCGACCGAGCGGCTGTAGCGGGTGGCGTCGCCCAGGCTCTGGCTGTCCACCAGCATGCCGGTCCCGTCGTTGAGCCACACGTGGTTGGCCTGCTGCGAGTTGGCGACGAAGGCGTCGAGGTGGCCGTCGCCGTCCAGGTCGCCCAGCGCCACGTCGTAGGAGTTGTGGCCGTCGCCGAAGGTCTGCCAGTCGGTGAAGGTGCCGGCGCCGTCGTTGCGCCACACCTTGCTCGCAGCCAGGTACAGGTTGGTGAAGACGATGTCGAGGTCGCCGTCGCCGTCGAGGTCGCCGAGGGCCACGCCCTCGGTGATGGAGAGGCCCAGGTCCTGGCTGCTGTCGGTGAAGGTGCCGGTGCCGTCGTTCAGCCACACCCGGTTGGAAGCCGCGTAGTTCCCGACGGCGGCGTCGAGGTCGCCGTCGCCGTCGAGGTCGCCGAGGGCCACGGCCAGCGAGTCGCTGGAGCCCAGCTCCTGGCCGCTGTCCACCAGGATCCCGGTGCCGTCGTTGAGCCACACCTGGTTCCCCTGCTCGTAGAACTGGGCGACGAAGGCGTCGAGGTCGCCGTCGCCGTCCAGGTCGCCGAGCGCCACCCCGAGGGCGGCGTAGGTGCCCAGGCCGTTGATGCCGAGCTCCTGCCCGGTGTCCGCGAAGTACCCGGTGCCGCCTGCGGTGGAGCAGAACGGGGCGCCGCCGAGCGTGATCGCCCGCAACTCCCCACCGTGGAGGAGGCAGGTCGTCCCCAGGAAGGGGAGGTGATCGGGCCGGGCCGGCATGGCCCGGAAGAAGGCGCCCGGTGCCGTCCCGCCCAGCAGGTCGCTGTCGG
>JAHLKU010000027.1 GCA_020444505.1 Actinomycetota bacterium
GACCCAGCAGCAGGGGTCGGAGTGCGTGGAGGGTGAGTGCGGCACGCAGACCCAGCAGCAGGGGTCGGAGTGCGTGGAGGGTGAGTGCGGCACGCAGACCCAGACGCAGTCCCAGTCCCAGGACCAGACGCAGACCCCCGACTGCACCGAAGCGCCCTGTGGGGAGCAGTCCCAGGCCCAGCAGGGCAAGCAAGGCTGACCCCTCCTCTCCGCGGGGCGCCGTCCCGGCCCCGACGGGAGACCCGCCGCCCGGAGGTCTCACACCTCCGGGCGGCTCCTATGCTGGCCGCATGCGCCCCTCCCGACCGATGATCCTCGCCGCGCTCGGCGGCTTCGCCGCGTGGCGGCTGTTCGGCCCCGAGGTCCCGCCACGGTTCCGCGGCCGCCAGGAGCGTCCCGCCGGGATGACCGGCCGCACCGTCGTCGCCGGCCGCCACGAGTTCTTCGTGCGCGAACTCGGGCCGGTGGACGCTCCGCCGCTGGTGCTGCTGCACGGGTGGGTGTACGACGGGCACGTCACCTGGCATCGGGTGGCGCCCGTGCTGGCCGAGACCCACCGGGTGGTGGTGATCGACCTGCGGGGGCACGGCAAGTCGGCACGCATCCGGGGCAGGGTCGAGATCGACGACATGGCCGACGAGGTGGCGGCGGTCCTCGACGTGCTCGGCCTCGGCCCGGTGGCGCTGGTGGGCTACTCGATGGGCGGCATGGTCGCCCAGGCCCTCACCAGACGCCATCCCGGCAGGGTGGACCGCCTGGTGCTGGCCGCCACCGCCGCCAGGCCCGTCAAGGTGCCCAGGTGGTTCGGCACCGTGGGGTTCTTCGTGGGACGCGCCGCCGCCCGCCTCGACCGGCTGATCGCCCCCCGCATCGCCCACCGCTACCTGCTGGCCACCGGCGCGATCCCTCCCGAGCACGCCGCCTGGCTGTGGGAGTGCCTGCTCGACCGCGACGTGGACCTCTACTACGAGGCGGGCTTCGCCATCCTCCGCTTCGACGCCGGGTCGTGGGTGGGCCGCCTCGACCTGCCCACCCTGTCGATCGTCCCCACCGGCGATCAGCTGGTGCCGCCGTCACGGCAGCGGGAGACCGCTGCGGCGTTGGCCGACAACCGGGTGGTCGAGATCGAGGGCGCCCGCCACGAGGCGGTCCTCACGCACCCCGCCGAGGTGGCCAAGGCGATCCGCTCGTTCCTGGGCTGAGGCCCCGCACGCGCCGATCTCCCCTGCGGGAGGGGAGATCGGGCCGAACGAATCCGGTTGGGTGCTACTCGTCGCCGACGAACTGCTTGGCTACCACCAGGCCGATCGCCACCAGGACGAGGAGCAGGATGATCTTCTTCATGCACCTCACCCCTTTCTCGTGGTCGTGCCGCCATTGTACGGATCGCCCGCCGCTGCGCCGGGACCCGCGGGATTCTGCCCGGTTCCGGCGCCGGGTACCCTGACGGTCCCCACCCGGAGGAGCGCAGGTGCGCGACGTTCGCCTCAGGAGATTCGCCTGGTTCACCCTGGGCGCCACCATCGTCGTGGTCCTGTTCGGCGCGGTGGTGCGCGCCACCGGGTCGGGCGCCGGGTGCGGGAGCGACTGGCCCACCTGCCGGGGCGGCATGGTGCCGCTGTCCGGCACGGTGGAGACGGTCATCGAGTTCTCCCACCGGGCATCGAGCGGCATCGCGTTCGTGCTGGTGATGGTGCTGCTGGCCTGGGTGTGGCGTGCCCGGCCGAAGGGCGATCCGGTCCGCGTCCCGGCGGTGAGCGCCGGCCTGTTGATGGTCGCCGAGGCCGTGGTCGGCGCCGCCCTGGTGGTGTTCGGCTGGGTGGAGGACGACCAGTCCACGGGGCGCGCGATCTCCATCGCCGTGCACCTGGTGATCACCTTCGGGCTGCTGGCGTCGTTGGCGCTGACCGCCTGGTGGCTGGGCGGCGGGAGCCGCCCCGCCCGCCCCCTGCCCCGCAGGGAGCGGCGCCTGTTCGGCTGGGTCGCTGCGGGGCTGGTCCTGGTGGGTGCCGCCGGGGCGATCACGGCGCTCGGCGATACGCTCTTCCCCGCAGAGTCGGTGCTCCACGGCATCCGTGAGGACTTCACCGGCGCCTTCCTGGTCCGGCTGAGGTGGATCCACCCGGTGGTGGCGGTGGTCGTCGGGGTCGCCATCGCCTGGCTGGCACCCCGCTACGCCGGGCTCGGCGGCAAGGTGGCGCGGCTGTCGGCGGCCCTGATCTGGCTGGTCGCCGCCCAGCTGGCGCTCGGGATCCTCAACGTGGCCCTGCTGGCGCCGGTGTGGATGCAGGTGGTGCACCTGCTGGCCGCCGACCTGTTGTGGGTGGTGTTCGTGCTGTTCTCGGTCGAGGCCACCGCCGCTTCCCGCCGGGAGGCCGTGGAGGCGCCGGCGTGACCGCCGGGGTCACGATCACCGACCCGCGGCGGGCCCCACAGGGCTTCGGGGAGCGGCTCCGCGCCTACGTCGCGCTGACCAAGCCCCGCATCATCGAACTGCTGCTGGTGACCACCGTCCCCGCCATGCTGGTGGCGCAGGAGGGGTGGCCCGACACCTGGCTGGTGGTGCTCACCGTGGTCGGCGGCACGTTGAGCGCCGGCGGAGCCAATGCGATCAACAACGTGGTGGACCGCGACATCGACGCCAAGATGCGCCGCACCCGGCACCGGCCGCTGCCGGCCCACCGGGTGGAGCCGCGTCAGGGCCTCGCCGTCGGCCTGGCCCTCGGCGCCGCCGGGTTCGTCACGCTGTGGCTGGGCGCCAACCTGGCGGCGGCCGCACTGGCCACCGGGGCGCTCGGGTTCTACGTGCTGGTGTACACCCTGCTGCTGAAGCGGACGACCACCCAGAACATCGTCATCGGCGGCGCCGCAGGTGCGATCCCGGCGGTGGTCGGGTGGACGGCGGTGACCGGGACGCCCGATCTCGCCTCCTGGGTGATGTTCGCCGTGGTGTTCGCCTGGACGCCGGCCCACTTCTGGGCGCTGGCGGTCCGCTACCGGGACGACTACGCCGCCGCCGGGGTGCCGATGCTGCCGGTGGTGGCGCCGCACCGCGAGACCGCGATGCAGATCCTGCTGTACGCCGCGGCGACGGTGGGGTTGTCGCTGATGCTGCAGCCGCTCACCGCGCTCGGCCCCATCTACCTGACGGTGGCCGGCGTGTCGGGGGTGTGGTTCGTGGCGGAGTGCATCAGGTTGGTGCGCGACGAGCGGCGGGCGATGCTGGTGTTCCGCTACTCGAACGTGTACCTGACGCTCGTGTTCGCAGCCATGGCCCTCGACGCCGTCGTCTGAGATGGCGGTCCTTCGGGACGCCGGCGGCGGTAGCGTTGCGGTGTGGGCTCCGACGTTGCCGTGCTCGCCGTGGCGACCGCCCTGGTGGCGGCCTCCCTCCTCGGCGTCGTCGTGACCTCGCGGGTCGCCACGGTGTGGGACGGCGCCTACCTGGCCCTCCCCGCCATGGGGGCGGCGGTGCTGGTGGTGGCGGCATGGTCGGCGGTGCTCTAGGAGACGCCCGGCGCCCGGCGGCCCCGTTCCCTAGCATCCCGGGCGTGCCGGACACCGCCCCGATCCGCCCCGACGAGCGCTTCGACGAGGACGCCGTCGCCGCGCACCTGCGGGCCCACCTGCCGGACCTGGTCGGCGGCGGCCCGATGACGTTCGAGCAGTTCCCCGGCGGGAAGGCCAACCTCACCTACCTGGCCCGCGCCGGCGACGTGGAACTGGTGCTGCGCCGCCCGCCCCTGGGCCCCGTCGCCCCCGGCAGCCACGACATGCGGCGGGAGTACCGGGTGCTGTCGGCACTGCATCGGGCGTTCCCTCCGGCCCCCCGGGCCTACCACCTGTGCGAGGACCCGGAGGTGATGGGGGACGTCTTCTTCGTGATGGAGCGGCGGCACGGCGAGGTGATCCGGGAGGTCTGGCCGGCGGCGCTGCCCGACACCGACGGGTACCGGCGGACGCTCGCCGAGTGTGCGGTGGACGTGCTCGCCGACCTCCACCTGGTGGACTACGAGGCCCTCGGGTTGGGTGATCTCGGCAAGCCGGAGGGCTTCGTGGAGCGGCAGGTGGCGGGGTGGACCGATCGCTGGCACCGCGCCAGGGAGGACGACGTCCCGGCGATGGACACGCTCGCCGATGCGCTGGCCGGCGCCGTCCCCGCCCCGCAGCGGGCCACGCTCCTGCACAACGACTTCAAGATCGACAACCTGATGGCGGGGCCCCGCGGCGAGGTGGTGGCGGTGTTCGACTGGGACATGGCCACCATCGGCGACCCGATGGTGGACCTGGGCACCGCCCTGGCGTACTGGTCGGGCCCCGACGAGCCCACCTTCGGGGTGTTCGGAGAGCACGGCACCACGCTGGCGCACGTGATGGCCAAGCCGGAGATCGTCGAACGGTACGCGGCGCGCACCGGGTTCGACGTCACCGGCACGGCGTTCTACGAGGCGCTGGCGCTGTTCCGCATCGCCGTCATCGTGCAGCAGATCTACATCCGGTGGCGGAGAGGCCAGACCGGCGACGACCGCTTCGCCGCGCTCGGGGCCCTGGTGCCGCCGGTGGCCGCCAGGGGAGTGGAGTTGCTGGGCGGCTGACGGGTCAGTCCGCGGCCGGCTCGCAGTTGACCATCACCGGGCCGACCTTGCAGTGGTCGGTGCCGTCGCCGCCGTCGATCTCGTCGGACCCGGAACCGCCGATGAGCACGTCGTCGCCGCCCTTGCCGTCGAGGAGGTCGTCACCGTCCAGGCCGCGGATCCGGTTGCGGCGGCCGTCGCCGTTCAGGATGTCGGCGACCGGGGACCCGGTGACGTTCTCCACCCCCGAGATGGCGTCCTGGCCCAGGCCGGTGCCGATGCCGGTGCTCAGGTCCACCACCACCCCCGAGGCCGGCTCGTAGCTGACGGTGTCGTTGCCGGGGCCGCCCTCGATGGCGCAGGTGCCCGGCGCCGAGAGGAACAGGTCGCCGCCGCTGCGGCCGAACGCCTGGTCGGACCCGTCGCCGGGGTCGATGACGTCCCGGGAGCCGCCGCCGATGAGCAGGTCGTCACCGTCCGATCCGTAGAGGACGTCGCCGTTGCGGTCGCCGTACACCCGGTCGTTGCCGGGCCCGCCGTCGAGAGTGTCGTTGTGGGCCCCGCCGCGGACCACGTCGTCGCCCTCGCCGCCGTCGAGCATGTCGTCGCCCTCCTGGCCCCTGATCTTGTCGTTGCCGTCGCCGCCGTCGACGACGTCGTCGCCGGTCCCTGCACAGATGAGGTCGTCCCCGCCGAGGCCCTCGATGGTGTCGTTGCCGCCCATGCCGTGGATGACGTCCCTGCCGTCGGTGCCGGTCAGCACGTCGTCGCCGTCGGTGCCGACCAGGGTCGCCCGTTTCCCGAAGCACTTCACGCTCCAGTCCACGTGGGTGGCGTCGCGGAGTGCCTGGTACGGGTTGACGATGGTGCCCTCGGGGTCGCGCAGTTCGAAGTGGAGGTGCGGCCCGGTGTTCTCGGCGTTGCCGCTGTCGCCGACCCACCCCAGCAGCGTGCCGGCCTCCACGTGGACGCCCTGGACGATGCCGGGAGCGATGCCCCATGCCTGGCCGTCGTCGGTGCCGGGGGTGTCGTTGTTGAGGTGGATGTACCAGGTGGACCAGCCGTCGTCGTGCTCGAGCGTCAGGTTGCAGCAGCGGTCCCAGTTGGGCTGGTTGGGGTCGCGCGTCCAGTTGACGAAGCCGATCGTCCCGGCCACCGGGGCGATGATCGGGGTCATCTTGGGGGCCATGATGTCGGTGGCGTGGTGGACACCGTCGGAACGGTCCGCCCAGAAGGTGTCGGAGAAGTAGGTGTACGAGGCGCCGTCGACGATGGGGAACAGCATCGGGTAGTCGACGACCTCCCCGAACTCGTGGAGGGTGCCGCTCACCTGGGGGTGGGCGGAGGCGGCCGTCGGCAGCGCCACGGCCGCGGCGACTGCGACGACGAGGGCGATGGTCCTGATGCGCATGGGTCCCTGCTGGTCGGCTGTCATCGTGTCATCGGCACTCGGCGCGGCATCTCTTGAACGACCGTAGACCGGATACCCGTTTATCGGTACCCGGGAACCCGGGAGCGGGGGCGGTGCGTCGAAGCCCCGAAGACGCAATCACTTGGAGGGGATCCCCATGAAGACGAAGACGTTGACGGCGCTCGTCCTTGCGCTGTCGCTCGCCGTCGCAGCGTGCGGCGGCGACGAGACCGCCCAGTTGCCGGCGGACGACGGCGATCTCGCGGCAGGCACCTGCCTCGAGGGCACGCCCGACTGCAACGACACCCCGCTGTATCCCGACGGGGAGCCGCAGGACGGCGTGCTGCCCGGCGAGGGCGCATCCGACCTTCCGTCCGACCGGGTGCCGACCGTCGCCGAGATCGTCGGCGCCGCCGAAGGCACCACCGTGATGGTCCGCGGGTTCTACGTGGACACCGGCGGCGGCCCCCTGCTGTGCGAGGCACTGGCCGAGTCCTTCCCGCCGCAGTGCGGAGGGGCGTCGATCCCGCTGTCGGACATCCCGGCGGTGGACCCGGACAGCATGCGGACCGAGCAGGGCACGTCCTGGTCGGACGATGCGGTGCTGGTCCAGGGCCAGATCGTCGGCGGCGTGCTGGTGCCCGCCCCCATCTCGGGCTGAGCCTGCAGATCACTGCCACGAGGCCCCCGGCCGCCGCCGGGGGCCTCGCCGCGTCCGGGGCGGTTGCGGACGGCCGCCTCCGTGCGCCGATCGCTACGCTCGGTGGAGGAGGTCACCATGCATCGCCGGATCACCCTCCCGGTGCTCGCGGTCGTGGTGCTGGCCGCCACGGCATGCGACTCCGGTCTCTCCCCGCTGTCGACATCCGCCTCGACGTCGCAGCCGGCGGCCACGTCCACCACGCTGCCCGAGTCCGCCTCCACCACGGGCCCGCCGTCCACCTCGACGTCGGCCGCTGCCACGTCCACCACTGCGACGCCGCCGCCTGCCACCACCACCACCACGGTCGCGCCGGTGCCCCCGCCGGACAGCCCCGAGGGATATGCCTTCGCCGTGTTCACGGCCTGGGTGGCCGGCGACCTGGGCCCGGTGGCGGCGCTCGTCGACCCTGCCGCCGCCGCGGCGCTCGCCGTCCGGCCCTATGCCGCATCGGACCTCTGGGAGCCGCCGTCGTGCGGTGCCGCGGCCGGGAGCACCTACTGCCAGTGGGCGGGCGCCACCGACATGCTCGTGATCCGGGTGGGCAACGAACTGGCCTCCCAGGGCGGGGCGGCCGTGAGAGAGGTGCGGTTCGACCCGCTGCCCTGACGGCCGCACCCTCGCCGAGGCACCCGCAGCGTCCCGGCCCCCGATCCTCAGGCCTCGGGGGTGATCAACTCGATGGTCAGGGACACCGCCGGGTCGAGCGGCGACGCCACCCGGAGCACGGTGATCCGGTTGGGGCCGAGGTCGCCGGCGGGGAACCACAGCTCTCCCTGCAGCGCCCCGTCCGCCTCGATCTCGGCGCCGAGGGGGTAGGCGACCGCCGACGCCGGACCGGTGGCGACCTGCCCGGCGCCGTCCAGCGAGACGTCCCCGGCGGCGAGGGTGAGCGCGGCGGGTGTCGCGTGCGCCCTGATCCACACGCCGAGCGTGGGTTCGGATGCCTCCTCGACCCAACGGATGCCTTCGACCTCGACCCCGAGGCCGCCGGCGTACACGCGGTCGCCGGGCCCGCCGTTCACCGTCCCGGGCTGGGCGACGTACACCCGGTACTGGACCAGCACCACCTGGCCCTCGGGGTGCCCTGCGCCGATGGTGTGCGGCTCGATCCACAGGGCGGCCGTCTGCCCGGCACCGACCCCGCCGGCCGGCGTGTCCCGGTAGAGCACGCGCCCGTTCTCCACGAGCTCGAGGGTGGTGTCGGTGCAGACGACGCGAACGGCCGACATGGCCCCTGCGGCGAGCTCGCCGCCCACCTCGCCGGCGGCGACCTCGTCGTCGTCCCGGGTCCGGGTGATGGTCCACCCGTCGCGCCCGATCTCCACGATGTGCCCGCCTCCCTCTCCGATGCCCCCGAGGTGGCAGGACACGGCCACCGTGGTCTGCTCGTCTGGCAGCGCCACGACGAGTTCGACCAGCTGCCCCTTGCCCACGAGGCCGTAGGAGATGACCGTCTCCTCGGTGGCCAGCAGGACGGCGTCGATGCCGGACACCGTCGTCGGGAGCGCCTCCACCCCGGCGGCGTAGTCGGGGAACACGTCGGCGACGTCGTCGGCCGACCGGAAGCGGGCGTCGATCGCCCGGCGCCACACCAGCGGCTCAGCGTTCCGGGAGGCGGGATCGGCGATCTGGCCCGGCGTGGCGATCGTCGTGGTCGGGGACGCCGTCGTCGGCGCCACGGTCGTCGCCGTCGTCGTCGAGGTCCCCGCGGCGGTCGTCTCCGGCGTCGCAGCGGCGCCGAGGGTCGTGGAGGTGATCGTCCCGGGCGGATCACCGCCGCGCACGGCGGCAGCGCCGAAGAGGCCCGCCACCACCACGGAGGCGACCGACAGGCTCACCGGCAGGATGCGGGACCCCCGGGGCGCCCGGGCTGCGTCGGGAGGCCCTGTCGGTGGGGGCGGAGCCGCCGACGGCGGTTCGGCCTGCACCCACCCCTCGGCGGTGAGGCGGTACCAGCGGCCGCTGGCGGCGCCGATGGCCCATGCGGTGCCGTCGTCCGCAACCAGGCCCAACCGGCCGGCTGCGGCGGCGAACTCCTCGGGCGTGAGTGTCCCCGCGTCGCGGAGACCGGCGAGGCGCCGGTGGGAGGCGGCGAGGTCGTCGAAGCGGCTCACGGATCCTCCGGCGGGTCGATGCCGTAGGCGCGTCGCTCCTCCGGGCTCAACTCCGATACGTCGATGCCCCGGCGCTCCAGTGCCTCACGGATCTCCATGCGGAGGAGCCACTCCTGGTCTTCGCGCACGTCGCCGGCCACCCCCTCCGGGTCCTCGAGTGAGGCCACCAGGCGTTCGTGGGCGATCCGCTCGTCCTCGCTGATGCGCGGGCCGGGCCGGTCGGGCGGGTCGTCGACGGCGCTCTCGAAGCCGGGCGGCGGCGGTGGCTCGGCGGCGGGCGTGCCCGGAGCCGTGGACGCGCCGTGCCACTCGTCGGTGAGGTCGACTCCGCCGGGCGCGGCGCCGGGCTCGGGCGGCCCGGCGGCGGCGAGGTACTCGTCGATGCTGCCCCAGCGGCCGATGCGGCCGGACGGCGTCGTCTCCGGCCGGAGGTACTCGTCGGTGGTGATGGCCCCGCTGCCGCGCACCTGGGCGCCGGTGACGTGCGTGTCGGCATGGAGGTCGGGGTCGTGCCGGAACGTCCTCGGGGCGGCGGCCAGATGGGCGAGCAATCCGCCCAGCACGGCCGAGGCGTAGAGGCCCCCTTCGAACCCCACGGGGGGATCGTCGCACGTCCAGGTGCCGCAGTCGTCGACGCCGGCGGCCCCGGCGGGGAAGGCGGGATCCTCGCCGGGGAGCATCCCCTCGGACGATCCCGGCACCGGTTCGAGGCCCTCGTCGTCGGGCGCCGCCGCCGGCGCCGTCGTGGTGGTCTCCTCCGCGATCGTCCCCTCGGTGGCCCCGGCGCCGGGCAGCACGGCGGCGAGGGCGTCGGGATCGAGCGGCACGAACACGAGGTACCCGGTCTCGGTGATCTCCGACACCTCGAACGGGCCGTCGGTGTGGCCCGGGCGGGTGATGGTGAACGACGCATCGGCCCATCCGTCCCCGGCCAGGGTCCCCTGGAACCCGCCGGTGATCGTGCCGGGCGGCGGCGCGGAGTCCACCGGGTCCCAGAGCGCGTGGAAGGCCTCGGAGTCCGCCGCGCACGTCTCCGCGAGCGCGTCGGCGCATCCCGGGCACTCCTCGCGGACCTCTTCCACGGTCTCCCAGCAGGCGTCGACGTCGGCGAACCCGTACTGGATCCAGTAGTCGTCACTGAAGTCGTACTCGCCGCTGATCTTGCCGCCGATCTCGCCGTCCTCGAGTCCGAGGAAGCTGCCGGTCAGTTCGATCGACCACGGTGGTGCGCCGACGAAGGCGCCCGAGATGTGCGTGAGGGTGCCCGTGCCGCGGACCGCACCGTCGGGGAAGGTGACCTCGGCGGCGACGAACTGCTCGGGGAAGGTGAGGGTGGGCGGTTCGCCCTCGTACCCGGAGCCCGCCCAGGCGTCGTACTCGTCGGCGGAGAGCACGTAGACGACGTACTCCACCACCGTCGTCCCGGCACCCTGGGCGAGGACGGCCGGTCCGGCGAGGAGGGCCACCAGGAGCACGGCGGCGGCTGCGGCCGGGGCGGTGCGGCGGGATCGGCGGACGAGCCATCCGGCGGCGGCCCGCACGGCTGCGGAGAGCACCAGCGCCGCGATCATCCAGACGGCGGCGACGGCGATGGTCGCGTCCGTCACGCCGAGGTCGTGGGCGAAGCCGTGGAGGCCGGGGTTGACCTGCGGGTAGAGCAGTCGCAGGCCGGCGCCGATGGCGGCTCCGAGCGCCACCGAAGCGCCGACGGCAGCCGCTCTCCGCACCATGCGCCCAGTGTGGGTGGCGCCCCTGCCGCCCGGAAGGGCCGAACGGCCCAACGGCGGCGGCGACGTCCGGGTGGCGGCCACGGCCCGCCCGGATGGCGTGGCCGTCCCGGAGGGCAGGGTGGCCCCGCGGTGTCAACACTCCTAGTGTCGCTTCCGGTGGGCACCGACGGAGCCGCTGGAACGGGGTCGTAGGAGAGAGTGAGCCGTACATGGTGTCCCGTGCTGTGATCTTCGACCTGTTCTGCACGCTGGTATCCCCCGAGGATGTGTGGCCTGCACGTTTCAATCGGGAACGAGCGGCGGCACTGGCGCTCGAGGTTGACCCTGCGGCATTCGAATCGTTCTGGTGGACGGACGGAATGGAGCGCTACGTCGGCGAGCCGGTAGCTGATCTTCTGAGGAAATCGGCGAGCCTGCAGGGTCTCGATACCGCCGCCGAAGCCGTCGCCGCCGCCTTGGCGGTCTATGGCGAATACCACGACCGCGCCCTCGCATCCCCACGATCCGAGGTGCTCACGGGTTTGGAGGGCCTTCGTGAACGGGGGTACGCCTTGGCGTTGTTGAGCAACGCAGACGATCGAGAGGTGGCGAATTGGCATCGGTCTCCTCTTTCGCAACTCATTCCCGACGCCCTGTTCTCCTACCAGATCGGCTCCGTCAAGCCTGACCTCCCTGCCTACGAAGCCGTCCTGTCGCGACTGGGAGTCCCAGCCGAGTCCGTCGTGTATGTCGGCGATGGCGGAAGCTCGGAATTCGAAGGTGCCCGTCGGGCTGGCATTCAGCACATCATCTGTATCACCGGGTTCGGCACAGAAGCCGGTTTGCGCCCACACTCAGCCATCAAGGAGGCGTCGACGTTGGCTGACGTCGCAGTCCCGTCGGTCAGGGGCATCGTCCCGTACCTGAACAGCCTCCGGTGACAAGGGGTATCCCGAGTGTGGCTGGTGGGAGGTCACAGCCGAGTACAGAGCTCAGCCTCACCTAGACAACATGGAGGACGAGTAGCCCACCCGCCCTCTGGTGACATTCCCGCACGCTGGCCGAGGGGAGGGCGTCGTGGCGGGACGGTCGGAGGAGGGGGCCCGCCGGCCGCTACCCTCCATCGCGAGCGAGGAGGAGCACCGTGTTCAGGCTGGTCGGGTTCGGCGGGTTCGCACTCCTGTTCTTCCTGTTCTGGGCCTGGGCGCTCATCGACGCCGTCAAGCGCCCGACCGACCAGTGGGAGCGGGCCCATCAGAGCGAGATCGTCTGGATCCTGGTGATCCTGCTCGGCAGCGTGCTCGGGGCCACCGCCTACCTGTTCATCGCACGGCCGCAACTGGAACTGGTCCGCTGAACCGCGGCCTCTCCGCTGCTCACTCCATGCCGTGCTGCTCGGCCCTGGCGGGGCGGCCCATGAGGCTCTCCACCATGTCGGCGGGGCGCTTGCCGTCGTAGAGGACCCGCCCGACGATGGTCGCGATCGGCATCTCGACCGAAGCGGCCTCCGCCAGCGCCAGGACCGCCGCGGTGGTCTTCACGCCTTCGGCCACCATCTGCATCTCGCCGGTGATCTCGTCCAGCGGCCTGCCCCGGCCCAACTCCACGCCGACGGTGCGATTGCGGCTCTTGGGGCTGATGCAGGTGGCCACCAGATCGCCCATCCCGGCCAGGCCGGCGAACGTCATCGGCTTGCCGCCCATTGTCATGCCGAGCCGGGTGAGTTCGGCGAGGCCCCTGGTGACGATGGTCGCCATGGAGTTGTCGCCGTAGCCGAGGCCGTGCGCCATCCCCGCGGCGAGCGCCATCACGTTCTTCAGCGCCCCCGCCGCCTCGCAGCCGACGACGTCCGGGTTGGTGTACACCCGGAAGGTGGGTCCCATGAACAGCCGCTGCAGGCGCTCGGCCTCCCACTCGTCCTCGACGGCGATGACGCTTGCGGTGGGCTGGCCGGCCACGACCTCTTTGGCCAGGTTGGGCCCGGTCAGCACCCCGACCCGGCTCGGGGAGGCATCCAGTTCCTCCACCACCACCTGGGTCATGCGGGTGAGCGTGTCCTGCTCGATCCCCTTGGTGAGGCTCAGCACCGGGACGCCGGAGCGGACGTGCGGCGCCGCCTGCCGCAGCACGTCGCGGAACCCGTGCGAGGGGACCGCCACCACCAGCACGTCGGCCCCGGCGACGGCCTGCCGGAGGTCTGCCGTGCAGGAGAGGCCGTCCGGCAGCCTGAAGCCGGGCAGGTAGTCGGGGTTCTCGCCGGCGGAGGAGATCGCCTCGGCGAGGGCGGGGCGGCGGGCCCAGAGCGTGGTGGGGGCGTTGGCGGCGGCGAGGGCGGCCACCGTGGTGCCCCACGACCCCGCGCCGATGACGGCAACCTGCATCGCGTGTCCTCCTCCCGGCACCACCGTACCGGGCGCCGCGGGCCGGTGCGTCGCCGCGATCCTTGCTTTCGGGGCCCGGTTCCATGAGTCTGGCGGCAGGCGAGCGGCACAGGAGGACCCGAGGTTGACCCGGCGCACGTACGTCCTCGACACCTGTGTCCTGCTGGCCGACCCCACCGCCACCCTCCGGTTCGAGGAGCACCACGTGGTGCTGCCGCTGGCGGTGATCGAGGAGCTCGACCGCCAGAAGACCCGGATGGACGAGGTGGGGGCCAACGCCCGCCGCGCCATCCGGCTGCTCGAGGAGCAGGGTGCCTCCCGCCTCGGGGGCCTCGGCGAGCCGGCGCCGCTGCCCAACGGCGGCGACCTCCGCATCGAGATGAACGGCCTGTACCACGAGCGGCTCCCCGACGTGTTCGACGCCGCCAAGCCGGACCACCGGATGCTGGCGGTGTGCCTCGGCCTGGCCGACGCCGGCGCCGACCCGGTGCTGGTGACCAGGGACGCCGCCCTCCGCATCAAGGGCGCCCAGCTGGGCGTGGAGGTGGAGGACTACCGGGCCGACACGGTGGCCGTGGACGAGTCGTACTCGGGGGCTACCGAACTGGCGGTGCGCGACGACGTGGTGGATCGCATGTACGACGAGGGCAAGGTGCGGGTGGACGCCACCGGCCTGCTCCTCAACCAGTTCGTGGTGCTGCGGGGCAGCGGGTCGCACTCGGCGCTCGGCCAGGTGGTGGACGCCGGGCCGTCGCCGGTGCTCGCCCGGGTGCCGGGCGGCCGCCGGGTGTTCGGGGTGGAGAGCAAGAACGTCCGCCAGACCTTTGCCCTGGAGCTGCTGATGGACCCCGAGGTCCCCGCCGTGTCGGTGATGGGCCCCCCGGGGACCGGCAAGACGTTCCTGACGCTCGCCGCCGGGCTCGAGCAGGTGCTGGAGGCGGGCCGGTACCGCAAGGTGTCGGTGTACCGGCCGCTGGTGGCCGTCGGCCGCCAGGAGGTGGGCTACCTGCCCGGCGACCTGGACGAGAAGCTGGCGCCGTGGATGGCGGCGGTGCACGACAACGTGCTGGCGCTGTTCAGCGACGGCAGGGTCGCCCGCGACGCCCTCGAGGAGTTGGTCGAGCGGGACCAGTTGGAGATGGCTGCGATCACCTACCTGCGGGGTCGGTCGATCACCGGGGAGTTCGTGATCATCGACGAGGCGCAGAACCTGGAGCTGCCCACGCTCCGGGTGATCCTCACCAGGATGGGGCCGGGGTCGAAGGTGGTGTTCTGCGGCGACTTCTCGCAGGTGGACAACCCCTACGTGTCGCCGTTCGGCGGTGCGGCGGCGCTGATCGAGAAGTTCAAGGGCAGCCCGCTGTTCGGCCACGTCACGCTGGAGCGCACCGTTCGCAGCCCGCTCGCCGAGCTCGCCACCGCCCTGCTGTAGCGCGTCGCTTCCCCCGTCGCCCGCCGCTACCGTCGTCGTCGTGACCACCAACCGGCCGCCCCAGCCGCCCCTGCCGCCGCCGGAGCGCTTCTCCCGTCGTGCGGCCCGCTCGGCGCTGCGGCGGGTGGATGCGATGTTCTCGGCCCGGGGCCCCGCCTTCCGCCAGCTGGCGATGTCGTGGGCATCCAACGTCGCGGGGGACACCCTGGTGGCGGTCGCCCTCGCCGGGACGCTGTTCTTCGACGTGCCCAGCACCGCCGAGGCCCGCAACAACGTGGCGCTGTACCTGGGCATCACGATGGCGCCGTTCGCCGTGGTGGCGCCGCTGCTCGGCGGGCTGTTCAGCCGCTTCCCCATCTATCGGGCGGTGATGACCGCCTCCAACGCGCTGCGGGCGGTGGTGGCCGTCATCATGATGCTGGGGCTGGACACGATCTGGCTGTTCCCGCTGGCCTTCACGATGCTGGTGCTGTCCCGGCTCTACGGCATCAGCAAGAGCAGCATGCTGCCGGTGGCCATCGACGAGCCGACGGCGCTGGTGTCCGCCAACGCCCGCCTCGCCCGCATCGGCATCTACGCCGGGGCGGTGGTGCTGCCCGTTGGGGCGCTGGCGGTGCAGGTGGGGCCGGCGCTGGCGCTGCTGCTGTCGGTGGGGTTCTTCCTGTTCGCCGGATTCGTCAGCCTGGGCCTGCCCGATCCCCGCAGCGCCGCCGAGACCGTGGCCGAGACGTACGCGGCGCAGGCACCCGGCCCGTTGCGGGCGGTGCGCATCTCCCGGCTCGCCACCGCCGGGGTCCGGCTCATCAACGGCTACCTGATCCTGCTGCTGGCGTTCGCGTTCCAGGAGGCGGGTCAGGGGGCGCTGGACTTCGGGGCGCTGGTGGCGGCGGCGGGGGCGGGCTACGGGCTTGCGTCGTACGTGTCGCCGTGGCTGGAGCGGCATCTGCGGGAGGAGCCGATGGTGGTGGCCGGGTTGGCGCTGGAGGCCGGGTCGGCGTTCCTGGTGTCGCAGGAGCTGAGCCTGGTGGGGGCGGCCGCCCTGGCGGGGGCGGCCGGCATCGCCTGGGGCATGGCGAAGTTCGGGTTCGACGGGCTGCTGCAGCGGTCGATCCCTCCGGGCCGCCGCGGCCAGTCGTTCACCCGCGCCGAGACGCTGTTCCAACTGGCCTGGGTGGTGGGGGCGATCATCCCGGTGGTGCTCCACATCGACCCGGAACTGGGGCTCACCGTCGCCGGCATCGCCGCGCTGGCGGCACAGACGGCGTTCGTGGCCGCGCTGCTGGTGGACCTGCGCCCCGGCTCGGACGGTTAGGCGGCCTCGGAGGCGCGCACCTCGGGCTCGATGCGGTCCACGGTCAGCGAGATGCCCCGGAACATGGCGCCCACCGCGGCGACGGCCGTGGCGCGAGGGGCGAGCAGCACCGCGGCCACCCCGGCGGCGACCCCCGGGCCGAGGCCCACGCGCAGCAGCGGGCGGCCCCGGCGGGAACGGACGGTGAGCGCCCGGCCGCCGCCGATCAGGTCGGCGAGAGGTTGGTTGATCACGGGACCGGAGGCTAGCGCCCGGCGCCGTCCCCGGTGCGGCGGGGCACGTAGGCTCGCCTCAGGAGGTGCGATGCGAGCGCTGCAGATCGTCGAGTACGGCCGGCCGCTGGAGCAGGTGGAACTGCCGGACCCGGCACCGGGTCCCGGCGAGGTGGCCGTCCGGGTGGGTGCGGCTGGCATCTGCCGTTCCGACGTGCACTACCGCAGCGGCTCCCGGCCGGTCGCGTCCCTGCCCCTGGTGCCCGGCCACGAGGTGGCCGGGATCGTGGAGGCCGTCGGGGAGGGCGTGGACCACCCGGCGGTCGGCGACCGGGTGTGCCTGCACTACCTCGTCTCCTGCGGCGTGTGCGGCGCGTGCCGCCGGGGCGCCGAGCAGTTCTGCGCCTCGGGGCAGATGATCGGGCTCGACCGCCAGGGCGGCTACGCCGAGGTCATCGTCATGCCGGCGCGCAACGCGTTCGTCGTGCCCGACGGGGTGCCGCTGGAGGCTGCCGCGGTCATGATGTGCTCCACGGCCACCTCCTACCACGCCCTCCGCCGGGGCCGGCTGGACGTGGGCGACACGGTCGCCGTGTTCGGCAGCGGCGGCCTCGGCGCCTCGGCGATCCAGCTGGCCGAGGTGCTGGGCGCCTTCGAGGTGTTCGCCGTGGACGTCAACCCGACCAAGCTGGCGGCCGCCACCGTGCACGGGGCGATCCCGGTGCACGCCGGGGAATCCGACCCGGTCGCCCAGATCATGGACTTCACCGCCGGGCGGGGCGTGGACGTGGCCCTGGAACTGGTGGGCCTCCCGGCGACGATGCGCCAGGCCGTGGCCTCGCTGGCGCCGGGCGGCAGGGCGGTGGCGGTGGGCCTGACGCACGAGCAGTTCTCGCTCAACTCGTACGAGGACCTGGTGCAGCGGGAGGCGGAGGTGATCGGCGCAGCCGACCACCTGGCGTCGGAGATCCCGATCCTGCTGGAACTGGCCCGCCGCGGGGCGCTCGACTACGGCGGCGTGATCACGGCGACCGTGCCGCTGGAGCAGTCGGCGGTGGAGGCGTCGCTGGTGGCGCTGGAGGGCTTCGGCGACGACATCCGCACGGTCATCGTCCCCTGAACAGCGGCGGGGGGCCGGGTACCGTAGCGGCCGTGGAGATCACCAGACAGGCGTACGACGACCTGGTCGCCCATTGCATCGCCGCCGCGCCGGAGGAGGGCTGCGGCCTGCTGGAGGCGGGGCCCGACGGGGTGGCGATGCGCGCCCGCCCCATCGGCAACGTGGACGCCTCGCCGGTGTCCTACACGCTCGACCCCGCCGGGCACGTGCGGGCCCTGTACGACGCCGAGGCCGCAGGGCGGCACCTGTCCGCCGTGTTCCACTCCCATCCCCAGGGCCCGCCGGTGCCGTCGCCTTCCGACGTGGCGGGGGCGCTGGAGCCGGAGTGGGCGCATGTGATCGTGGGCCTGGGCGGCGAGGCGCCCGAGGTGCGGGCGTTCCGCATCGAGGGCGGCGCCGTGACCGAGGAGGCCGTCGTGGTGGTGGAGCGGGTGTGACGGCCACGGTGCGCATCCCCACCATCCTCCGCCCCGCCGTCGGCGGGGACGCCGAGGTCGAGGCCGCCGGCTCCACGGTCGGCGAGGCGCTGCGGGCCGTCGGCGACGCCCACCCGCCCTTCGCCTCGCTGGTGTTCGAGCGGGACGGTTCGCTGAAGCGCTACCTGGCGGTGTTCGTGGACGGCCGGGACGCCCGGCACCTGCGGGGGTTGGACACCCCGGTGGGGCCGGGGGCGGAGATCCTGGTGCTGCCCGCCGCCTCGGGGGGTGCCGGGTGAGCGGCTACGACTACGACGACCTGGTCCGCGCCGCACGGGCGCAGATCACCGAGATCGGCGTCCCCGACCTGGCCGCCCGGCTCGACGCCCCGCCGCTGCTGGTGGACGTCCGGGAGCCGCACGAGATGGCCACCGGGGTGCTGCCGGGGGCGGCGCTGGTGCCCCGCGGGGCGCTGGAGAAGGGCATCGATCACGTCGCCCCCGACCGGGACGCCGAGGTGGTGCTCTACTGCACGGTGGGCAACCGCTCGGCGCTGGCGACGCTGGTGCTGGAGCAGATGGGGTACACCTCGGTCTCGTCGCTCGCCGGCGGCATCGCCGAGTGGAGGGCGTCGGGCCTGCCCGTCGAGATGCCTCTCCCCGGCGACGACACCGCCCGCTACGCCCGGCACCTGGTGCTGGACGAGATCGGCCCGGAGGGCCAGGAGCGCCTCGGCGGCGCCTCGGTGCTCGTGGTGGGGGCGGGGGGCCTCGGGTCGCCGGCGGCCCTGTACCTGGCTGCGGCCGGGGTGGGGACCCTCACGATCGCCGACCCCGACGTGGTGGACGTGTCCAACCTGCAACGGCAGATCCTGCACGCCACCTCCGGCATCGGCACCCACAAGACCGACTCGGCGGCGGCCGCCCTGGCACGCCTCAACCCCGGCGTGGTGGTGCGCACCCGCACCGTGCGCCTCGATGCGTCCAACGCCGAGGAGATCGCCGCCGGGCACGACGTCGTCGTGGACGGCACCGACTCGTTCCCCGCCAGGTACCTGCTCAACGACACGGCGCTGCGGCTGCGCATCCCCCTGGTGCACGGCTCCGTGCTGCGCTTCGAGGGGCAGGTGACGGTGATCGACCCGTACGCCGGGCCTTGCTACCGCTGCGTGTTCCCCGAGCCGCCGCCGCCCGGCGTGTCGCCGTCGTGTGCCGAGGCCGGCGTGCTGGGCGCGGTCGCCGGCGTGGTCGGCAGCCTGCAAGCGGTGGAGGCCGTCAAGCTGATCCTGGGCGCAGGCGAGCCGCTCGCCGGGCGTCTGGCCGTGTACGACGGCCTGGCCGGCGACCTGCGGGTGTTCACCACGGCCCGGGACCCGGCCTGCCCGGCGTGCGGCGACCCGTCGGCGCCGCCCCCGCTGGTGGACTACGACGAGACCTGCCGCCCGGTGCGCCCCTAGGGGGTCAGACTGCTTCGAGCGCCTTGCCGATGGCGAGGATCAGGTCGTCGGGGTGCTCCACGCCGATCGACAGCCGCACCAGGCCGTCGGTGACGCCTGCGGCGTCGCACGCCTCCGGCGTCGCCTCGCTGTGGGTCATCGTCTTGGGGTGCTCCGCCAGCGACTCGGTGCTCCCCAGGCTGACCGCCATCTTGATGAGCGACAGGTTGTTGAGGAACCGGAACGCGGCGGGTTGGCCGCCGTCGACCTCGAAGGCGATCATCGCCCCCGGGCCCAGGCACTGGCGCTTGTACAGGTCGTACTGGGGGTGGCCGGGCTCCAGGTGCCCCAGGTACAGCACCTTCAGCACCTTGGGGTGGTCCCGCAGGAAGCCGGCGACCCTGCCGGCGGTCTCCTGCTGGCGGGTCATCCGGATCTGGAGGGTCTCCAGCGACCGCATGATGAGCCAGGCGGTCCACGGCCCGGTCTGGGTGCCGAGGATGGTGCGGAACTCCCGGATCGGCTCGATGAGCTTCGCCGAGCCCAGCGCCGCCCCGGCGATCAGGTCGCTGTGGCCGCCGATGTACTTGGTGGCCGAGTAGAGGACGATGTCGGCGCCGTGCTCCAGCGGGTGGGAGAACATCGGGCCGAGGAACGTGTTGTCCACCGCCACCGGCACCGGGCGGTCCTCGGTGCGGTACCCGGCGGCGACCTCGGCGCACATGGCGATGTCGATGAGGTCGTTGGTGGGGTTCGACGGCGTCTCGATCAGGATCATCCCCGGCGTCTTGCCGGTGGCGTCGATGCGGGCGCGGAGGTCGTCGGCGGTGGCGCTGCACCCGAAGCGCAGCACCTCGATGCCGAACTGGGGGAGGATCCCCTCCACGAGGTGGTGGGTGCCGCCGTAGAGCGGTTCGCTGGCCACCAGCAGGTCGCCGGGGCGCAGGTAGGTGAGGCAGGTGGTGGAGATGGCCGACATGCCCGACTTGAAGAGCGCGCACTCCTCGGCGCCGTCCCACAGCGTCAGGCGGTCCTCGGCGATCTCGATGTCGGGGTTGTTGAGCCGGCTGTAGATGAGGCCCGGCTTCTCGCCGTCGGCGGGCTGGGCGCGCCCGAGGGCGAGGTCGAAGAAGTGCTGCCCCTCCTCGGCGCTGCGGAACACGAACGTGGACGTCTGGAAGATCGGGCTCTTGATGGCGCCTTCGGACCAGTCGGGCCGGTAGCCGTAGGACATCATGAGGCTCTCGGGATGCAGTCGCTTCCCGTCGATCTCGTCCTTCCACTTGGACATGGAGCCTCCCGGTTGGGGACGGACGGCGCGACTGCGCCTGGGTTCAGGCTACCGAACCACCACCACGCCGGTCCCGCAAGCGACTTGACTCTCCAGTGGGTGGAGACCCCATGCTGGGGGACGGCGGACGGAAGCGAGCGGTCGTGTTCAGGATCGGTGAGTTCTCCAGGTTGACACTGGTGCCGGTGACGACGCTGCGGTACTACGCCGATCTTGGGATCCTGGTCCCCGCGTACGTCGACCCGGAGACCGGGTATCGGTACTTCAGCGCAGAGCAGGTGCCGCTGGTGAACCGCCTGCTGGTGCTGAAGGACCTCGGGCTGTCGCTCGGGGAGGTCAAGGCGGTGGTGGCCGACGAACTGGGCCCCGACGAGTTGCGCGGCATGCTGCGCCTCAAACGGGCCGAGATCGGCCGCCGCGTGGAGGAGGAGCAGCAGCGGCTCGATCGGGTGGAAGCCCGTCTCAGGCTCATCGAGAAGGAGGGTGGCATGCCCGGGCAGGAGATCGTGATCAAGCAGGTCCAGGCGGTGCGCGGGCTGGGGTGCCGGGACACCGTGGACCAGATGGGCATCGGGCCCATGTTCGGCGACGTGCTGGGCGGCGTGATGATGCAGGGGGCCACACCGTCCGGCCCGCCGATGGCCGTGTACCACGACCCGGAGTTCGATCCGGCTGCGGTGGACATGGAGGTGCTGATCCCCACCGCCGCCCCTCCTTCCGGCGCCACCCCCGGGGGCCGCGAGATCGTGGAGTGCGTCGTACCGGCCGCGGAAGCGGCGGTGACGGTGCATCTCGGCCCGTATCCCACACTGGGCGAGGCGTACCAGGCGCTGCTCGCGTGGTTCAGCGAGCAGGGCAGGACCGTCGGAGGGCCGGCGGTGGAGGTCTACCTGACCGGGCCGGACGAGCCCGGCGGCCCGGTCACCGAGGTCCGCCTGCCGATCGGGGCTTGACGATGGCGGACAAGATCGACCTGAAGCGGGCACGGAAGCACCACTACTCGGCCACGCAGGAGCCGGCGCTGGTGGATATCGGCGACGTGGCGTTCCTGATGGTGGATGGGGCCGGCGACCCCAACACCTCCGACGACTACGCAGAGGCACTCGGCGTGCTCTTCAAGGTGGCCTACACGGTGAAGTTCCGGGAGAAGGCGGCGGGGCGCGACTTCGTGGTGGCGCCCCTCGAGGGGCTGTGGTGGGCGCCCGACATGGACGCGTTCATCGCCGGCGACAAGGACGCCTGGGAGTGGACCGCCATGATCGCCCTCCCCGACTCGGTGCCGGAGGCCGTGGTGGAGGGACTGGTCGGGGCGCTGGCGGCGGGCGAGGAGCCGCCGCCGGGCATCGACCGTATCCGTCTGGAGAGATTCGCCGAGGGGGAGGCGGCGCAGATCCTGCACCTCGGCCCCTACGCCGACGAGGAACCGACCATCCGGCGCCTCCACGACTTCATCGACGCCGAAGGACTGGCCCGGCGTGGTCGCCATCACGAGATCTACCTGAGCGACCCGCGCCGGACGGCACCGGAGCGGTTGCGCACGATCATCCGCCAGCCGGTAGGGCCGGCCTAGGGGTCACTTCTCGTAGTACTCGGTGCCGAGGTGGGTGATGAGGTCTTCGCCCGCCCAGTGCCGGAGGGTGTTCTTCAGCTTGATCAACTGGATGAACAGGTCGTTCTCCGGGTACAACTCCGGGGCGGTCTGGGGGCTCTTGAAGTAGAACGACAGCCACTCCTGCACCCCGCTCTGACCGGTGCGTCCCGCCAGGTCCATGAACAGGGCCAGGTCGAGGACGATCGGGGCGGCCAGGATGGAGTCCTTGGCCAGGAAGTCCACCTTGATCTGCATCGGGTAGCCCATCCACCCGAAGATGTCGATGTTGTCCCAGCCCTCCTTGTTGTCCCCCCGGGGCGGGTAGTAGTTGATGCGGATCTTGTGGTACATGTCGCCGTAGAGCGACGGGTACAGGTCGGGCTGCAGGATCTGGTCGAGCACGCCGGCCTTGGTGATCTCCTTGCTCTTGAACGACTCGGGGTCGTCGAGCACCTCGCCGTCCCGGTTGCCCAGGATGTTGGTGCTGAACCAGCCGCTCACGCCGAGGAGCCGCGCCTTGAGGCCCGGGGCGAGGATCGTCTTCACCAGGGTCTGGCCGGTCTTGAAGTCCTTGCCGGCGATGGGGGTGCCGGTCTGGGCGGCCAGTTCCAGCATGGCCGGGAAGTCGGCCGACACATTGGGGGCGCCGTTGGCGTACGGCGTGCCGGTCTTGAGGGCGGCGTAGGCGTACACCTGGCTGGGGGCGATGGCCGGATCGCTGTCCCGCAGGCCCTGCTCGAACGACTCCAGGCTCTGGTGCACCTCCGAGGCAGGGTGGTAGGCCTCGGTGCTGCCGCACCACACCATCACCAGGCGGTCGCAGCCGTGCTCGGTGCGGAACCGCTCGATGTCTGCGATCACCTGCTCGGCGAGGTCCATGGTGGATTCGCCGGTCTTGACGTGGTCCACGCCCTCGAGCAGCTTCACCCAGTCGTGGCTGAACACGGCGGTCATGGGCTCGATGGCCCGCAACTCGTCGCCGATGGCGTCGAGGTGCTCGTTGGTGAGCACCCCGGCGCGCCGGGCCGCCTCGTAGGCGTTGTCGGAGATGGGGTCCCATCCGCCGAAGACGATGTCGTCGAGGGAGGCGAGGGGGACCAGGTCGGAGATGAGGGGGTTGCGGCCCTCGGTGCGCTTGCCGAGGCGGATGTGGCCCATCTGGGTCAGCGACCCGATCGGGTCGGCCACGCCGCGGCGCGCCGCGATGACGCCCGCGTAGAAGGTGGTGGCCACCGCGCCCATGCCGGGGGTGAGCACGCCGAGCGTGCCGGACGCGGGTCGAATGTCGTTGGGGCTCACGGGGACTCCTTGTGCAGGTAGCGGCAGTTCTCAGGCTACCTCCCGCCGGGAGGCCCCGTGGCGGGCCGGAGCGGCTCAGACGCCGGCGACGTCCTCGGGCCGCACCGGGGCGCGGGTCAGGTCGCGGCCGGTGGCGTCGCGGATGGCGGCCACCACGGCGGCGGTGGACGAGATGGTCGGCGGCTCGCCGACGCCCTTGGCCCCGAACGGCCCCCAGTGGTCGGGCTCCTCGATCAGCACCGCCTCCACGTCGGGCGCGTCGAGGATGGTGGGCAGCAGGTAGTCGGTGAACGAGGCGTTGCGGACCACGCCGTCGTCGATGCGCAACTCCTCCATCACGGCCATGCCGACGCCCTGCAGGATGCCGCCCTCCAGTTGCCCGACCAGGGCGGCGGGATGGAGGGCCTTGCCGACGTCCTGGGCGGTGTCCACCTGCACCACCCGCACCAGCCCCAGGTCGGGGTCCACGTCCACCACGGCGCGGTGGGCGGCCACCGAGAAGCCGGCGTGCAGGTCGCCCTGGCCGGTCTCGCTGGGCGCGGTGGTGGGGGGATGGCGGAAGCGGACCAGTTCGGTGATGGGCCCCTCGGCGAGCACATCGGCCAGCGTGGCGACCACGACGCCGTCCCGGAGCACGCCCTCGCCGGAGAGGGTGCCTCCGCCGGCCCGGCGCAGCGCCTCGTCGCGCACCGCTTCGGCGGCCTCCAGCACCGCCCCGCCGGTCATCTGGGTCTGGCGGGAGGCGGAGGTGGACCCGGCCGAGCCGATGGCGGCGGTGTCCACGAACGCCACCTCCACCTGCTCGATGCCGGTGGCGGTGCGGGCGATCTGCTGCAGCACGGTGACCATGCCCTGGCCGACCTCGGCGGCGGCGGTCTCCACCAGCAGGCCGTCGGGGGTGAGCGTCACCCGGGCCTCGGCGTAGTCGTCGAACGACTCGGCGAAGGCGATGTTCTTGAAGCCGACCGCGAAGCCCACGCCGCGCCGGATGTCGGCGGCGGTGGTGGTGAGCCCGGCCCCTCCCGGAAGGTGGCGGGGGTCGCCGCCGGGCCCGGCGTCGGGCAGCGGCATGGCGGCCAGCGAGCGGATCACCTCGGCGACGGGGAAGGCCCCCTCGATGACCTGCCCGGTGGTGGGGAGCCGGTCGCCGGCATCGAGGGCGTTGCGGAGCCGCAGGTCGATCGGGTCCATGCCGAGGGCGGCGGCCAGTTTGTCCATCTGCGCCTCGTAGGCGAAGCACACCTGCACGGCGCCGAAGCCGCGCATCGCCCCGTTCGGGGGGTTGTTGGTGCGGGTGGCGATGCCCACCACGTCCACCGACTCGCAGTGGTAGGGGCCCATGGCGAAGTAGGCGCCGTTGGCGATGACGGCGTGGCTGGTGGTCTGGTAGGCGCCGCCGTCGAAGATCAGCTTCGCCTCCACCCGCACCAGCGTCCCGTCGGGGTCGGCCTCGTGGCGGTACCACATGCGGCTGGGGTGGCGGTGCACGTGGGCGGCGAACGACTCGGCCCGGTCCAGCACCATCTTGACGGGACGGCCGGTGTGCAGCGCCAGCATGCACAGGTGGATCTGCAGCGTCAGGTCCTCCCTGGCCCCGAAGGCGCCGCCGATGCCCGACAGGTGGATGCGGGCGGCGCCGGGCTCCACCCCCAGGCTGGCGTACAGCTGCTCGTGGTCCTCGTGGATCCACTGCGTGGCGACGTACAGGTCGACGCCGCCCTCCCCGTCGGGGACGGCCAGGCCGGCCTCGGTGCCCAGCATCGCCTGGTCGATGGTGCCGGTCTCGTAGTACCCCTCGACCACCACCTCGCCCCGGCGGTCCGGGTCGCCGTTCACCACGTGCATGGTGCGGAACACCGAGCCCTGCCGTTCGGCCTCCCCGGGGTCGGTGAGGGCGTCGAGCGGCTCGTACCGCACGGCGACGGCGGCGGCGGCACGCGCCGCGGTCTCGGCGTCGTCGGCGGCGACCACGGCCACCGGCTCGCCCCAGAACCGGGTCTCCCCGTCGGCGAGGACCGGCTGGTCCTTGACGGCCTGGCCGCAGGTCTTGCGGCCGGGGACGTCGTCCTGGGTGAGCACGGCGTGGACGCCCGGGATGGCCAGCGCCGGCGCCGGGTCGATCGACAGGATCCTGGCCCGGGCGTGGGGGCTGCGGACGGTGGCGCCCCACAGCATCCCCTCCTCGTGGAGGTCGCCGGAGAAGGCGAACTCGCCTCGCACCTTGGGGATGCCGTCGGGGCGGAGCGGCGAGGTGCCGATGCCGCCGGCGACGGCCGTGGTGGTGGGGACGGCGGTGGGCGTGGTGGTCACGGCTCCTCCCCGGCGAGGCCGGTGAGCGCCCGGAGGATCGCCCCGTACCCGGTGCAGCGGCAGATGTTGCCCGACAGCGCCTCCTTGATGTCGTCGGCCGACGGGGAGGGCTCCCGCTCGAAGAGGTGGGCGGCGGCGACGGCGAACCCGGGGGTGCAGTAGCCGCACTGCACGCCGTGCGCCTCGACGAGCGCCCGCTGCACCGGGTGCAGTTCGCCGGCGGGGGCCAGGCCCTCGACCGTGGTGATCTCCGACCCGTCGGCGTCGGCGGCCATCACCAGGCAGGAGCAGACCAGTTCGCCGTCCATGATCACCGAGCACGACCCGCACTCGCCCTGCTCGCAGGCGTCCTTCGACCCGGCCAGCCCGAGGCGGTCGCGCAGGGTGGCGAGCAGGCTCTCGGCGCCCGCCGGCTCGGCGGTGTGCTCGATCCCGTTGACGGTGAGGCGGATCACAGGCAGCGCTCCAGGAGACGGCGGGCCAGCACGCCGGAGGCGTGGCGGCGGTACTCGGCGGTGGATCGGTGGTCGGTGATGGGGGAGACCTCCTCGGCGACGAGGCGCCCGAACTCGGCGACGGCGGCGGGCGACGGGCTCGGCTCGGCGGAGATCATCTCCTCGGCGCGCCGGGCCCGCACCGGGGTGGGCCCGACCGAGCCGAGGGCGATGCGGGTGGCGCCGCCGGCCTCGCGGACCAGGCACGCCGAGGCCACCGAGATCACCATGGCGTTGCGGGCGCCGATCTTGGCGAACTCCTGGCGCTCCGGCAGGTGCTCGGGCAGTTCCACGCCGACGATCACCTCGCCGGGCTGCAGGGCGTTCTGCTTGGGGCCGGTGAGGAACTCGTCCCACCGCAGGGTGCGGCGCCCCGCCGTGGACGCGAGCACCACCGAGGCGTCGACCGCGGCGAGGAACGGCAGGCCGTCGCCGGCGGGGCTGGCGGTGCCCAGGTTGCCGCCGATGGTGCCGGCGCTGCGGATCTGCGGGGAGCCGACGGTGCGGGCCGCCTGGGCGAGGGCCCGGACGGGCCCGTGCTCGATGCGGGCCCAGGTGACGCCCGACCCGATGGTGCGGCCCTCCCAGGTCGCCAGTTCATCCACCCGGCGCAGTGCGACCACCGACGCGGGGCGGCGGCCGCCGTAGGTGACCTCCACCATCAGGTCGGTGCCGCCGGCCAGCAGAGTGGCGGCGGGGTCGGCGTCGAGGGCGTCCAGCACCCCCGCCAGGTCGGTCGGGCGGGCGATCTCCATCCCCACGAAACTACCGCACCGCCGGGCGTCAGTCGCCGTTCACCAGGCGCATCGCCGCCCGGTTGTGCTCCTCGATCCAGTGGCCTTCGTGCAGCAGGCAGGTGCACTCGCCGCCGGAGACGACCGCCCGGCCCTGCACGTAGGTGTGCACCGCCGGGGTGGGGGCACACAGCAGGGCGGCGGCCACCGGGTCGTGCAGGCCCCCGGCGTACTCGATCCTCCCCAGGTCGAGGGTGAAGAAGTCGGCGCACCTGCCGGCCGCCAGCGACCCGATGTCGTCCCGCCCCAGGACGGCGGCGCCGCCGAGGGTGGCCATCTCGAGGGCGGTCCTGGCCGCCATCTGCGGGCCGCCTTCCAGGCTGGGGGCGGCGTTGAGGCGGGCGAGCAGCATGGCGAGGCGGGCCTCGCCCAGCATGTGGCTGCCGTCGTTGCTGGCGGAGCCGTCCACGCCGAGGCCCACCGGCACCCCGGCGGCCAGGTAGCGGGCGACGGGGGCGATGCCGGAGGCGAGGCGCATGTTGGACGACGGGCAGTGGGCGACCCCGGTGCCGGCCCCGGCCATGCGGGCGATCTCACCGTCGTCGATGAACACGCCGTGGGCGTACCAGACGTCCGGCCCCGCCCAGCCCACCTCCTCGGCGTAGGCGACCGGCCGGGCGCCGAACGTCTCCAGGCAGAAGCCCTCCTCGTCGGCGGTCTCGGCGAGGTGGGTGTGGAGGCGCACGCCGTGGGCGCGGGCCAGTTCGGCGGTGCGGCGCATGAGGTCGGTGGACACCGAGAACGGCGAGCACGGGGCCAGCACCACCTGTGTCATCGACCCGGGCGCCGGGTCGTGGAAGCGGGTGATCGCGTCCTCGGAGTCGGCGAGGATGGCGTCTTCGTCCTCCACCACCGAGTCGGGCGGGAGGCCGCCGTCGCTCTCGCCGAGGCTCATCGACCCCCGCGACACGTGGAAGCGCACCCCGACCTCGTGGGCGGCGGCCACCTGGTCGCTCACC
The DNA here is from genome assembly GCA_020444505.1 of Actinomycetota bacterium. Classification (GTDB taxonomy): domain Bacteria; phylum Actinomycetota; class Acidimicrobiia; order Spongiisociales; family UBA11373; genus JAHJML01. Next base: position 27,558 of record JAHLKU010000027.1, read on the forward strand.
GACGACCCGTTGGGCCACAGGTAGTGGTGGTCGAAGGCGGTGGTGCACCCGCTGTGGGCCAGTTCCAGCAGGCCGGTGCGGGTGGCGAGGTCGACGTCCTCGGGCGTCATGCGGGCCCAGATGGGGTAGAGGGTCCGCAGCCAGTCGAACAGGCCGGCGTCCTGGGCGCCGGGGACTGCCCGGGTGAGGGTCTGGTACAGGTGGTGGTGGGTGTTGACGAGGCCGGGGAGCACCAGGAGACCGGTGGCGTCGAGGATCTCGTCGGCGGTGGCCGGCAGCGCATCGGACGGCCCCACCGCCTCGATGAAGCCGTCACGGGCGAACAGGCCGCCGTCGGGGATCTCGCGCCGGTCCGGGTCCATGGTCACCAGGACCTCGGCGTTGCGAACCAGCAGGGTGGACATGCCCTCAGCCTACGTGGGGGCGTGCGGGCGGTGGGGCCGGGGACGGCCTCGGGGTCTGGGGCGGAGGCCGCTCTGATACGGTCGGGGCATGGCCGGGAAGCCCGAGATCAGCAGTGCCGCGATCGTCGTCCTCGTGGCCCTGGCGGCAATGGGCGCGGTGGCCGTGGGGCTCCGGTCGGGGTCGGCCGTCGTCGTCGTGGACGACACCCGCCCCGTGGAGATCCCCGCCGACGGCTCCGGGGTGGTGGCAGACCTCCGGGCGCCCGGGGGGTGGGCGCTGTTCGGCGTGCAGCTCGTCGACCCCACCCACGAGATCGAGGTGCGCTTCCTGGCCGGGCCCGGATGCTCGGAGTTGCTCGACACCGGCGACCACTGGCCCGTCCCGTATCCGGAGTGCGCCGGCGACGCCGGCATCACCGGTGTCGTCGGCACCCTCGGGGTCACCGCGACGGGACGGTCGGTGGTGGGCGTGAAGGTGACGGTGCCGGGGGAGTGCTTCGATCTCCTGGAGAGGGGCGCGGCCTGGCCGTCCGACGCCCCCGGGTGCGCTTCCGCCGGGTAGCCGGGGCGGGCGCGCCTCCGGACGCGGTGTCAGGCCCCGGTGGGCTCCAGTCGGAACAGGGGG
>JAHLKU010000028.1 GCA_020444505.1 Actinomycetota bacterium
TCTAGGGCGCCCAGGCCTCCACGGCGATGCCGCTGCCCTCGAGCGCGGGGAGCAGGTCGCCGGCCGACACCGTGGCGTCCATGGTGGCGGCGCCGGCGGCGGTGAGGCCCCCCGTCGCCAGGAGGTGGGCCAGGGCCGTGGTGGGGAAGGCGGTGGTGCGGGCCATGGCGGAGAACCGGCCGTCGTGGCGATCCTCCATCTGGTACCCGGCGGCGCGCCGCTCGCCGCCGCGCTCGGCGGCCGCCCAGGCCCGCAGCAGCACCACGTCGGGTGCGCCGCCGGGCAGCCGGGCGGCGAGCCGCTCCGCCAGCACGGCGCGCGGTGAGACCGCCGTGCCCCCTGCGTCCACCGGCTCCTCGGAGAAGAGGCCCAGTTCCCGCATCGCCCGCACGATCCTGCCGTGCCCGGGATAGCGGAGGGTCTTGTAGTCGAGGTCGCGCACCCGGCCCTCGAACAGGCGGGGCAGCGACGACGAGCCGCCGGCGGTGTGGAACGCCTCCAGTGGCCCCCATCCCTCCCACTCGACCTCCTCGAAGCCGGTGAGCGGCTCGACGGTGGCATAGGCGCCGTCCACGAGCACTTCGCAGGGCTCGTCGTACTCGTTGATCAGGCCGCCCGGGCTGAACGCCAGCTGGTAGCCGAGGGCGCCCTCGGGCCTCACCGGCAGCCCGCCGACGCGCAGCCGGACCTCGTCCACGGGCCCGTCGCCGAGCCGCTCCACCGCGGAGAACGTCAGCACGTTGGCGAAGCCGGGTGCCAGCCCGCAGTCGGGCACCACCGCCACCCCCGCGGCGCGGGCGGGGCCGTCCAGCGTGAGCTGCGCTGCCACGACCGACGGGTTCCCGCCGAAGTCGAGGTAGTGGCACCCGGCCGTCACGGCTGCGGCGGCCACCGCCGCCCCGTGGCCGTAGGGGACGGCCGAGACGAGGGCGTCGAGGCCGTCGAGGAACCCGGCGACGGCGCCACCGTCGGTTGCGTCCACCGTGGTGTGGGGGAGGCCGAGGGCCTCGCCGCACCGGGCTGCCGCCTCCGGGTCGGCGTCGGCGACGCGCACCTCGTGGCCCCGCCGCGCCAGGTCGTAGGCGGCGGCCGTGCCCACGATGCCGGTGCCCAGCACGTTGATCCTGCTCATGGGGTGATCCTCCGGAATGCCTCGGCGGCGGCCATGCCGGCCGCCGCGCCGTCCCGGGCCGCCCGTTCGGCGATCCGGTCCTCGAACGCGCGCTGCCTGCCCTCGTCGTCGTGGGCGCCTCCCATGGTGGTGGCGCCCTGGCTGGCGTGGCACAACAGCGCCGCCGTCTTGCGGCCCAGGCCCCCGGCGGCGTCCTCCCAGTGGTTGGGCTCGTCGGCCGACCACAGCAGGAGCGCGCCCGGCCGGTGGGCGGCCAGCCCCTGGCCGGGGAAGAACAGGTGGTCCCTGGCGGCGACCACGCCGTCCACCACGGCGAAGCCGGTGACGCGGTGGTCGGGGTGCAGCTGGTAGCGCTGCCACGGGTCGTGCGACAGCACCACCTCGGGGCGGACCTCCCGGATCACCCGGCAGACCTGCTCCCGCAACGCCATCGAGTGCTCCAGTTCGCCGTCCACGTGCCCGCCGTGGATCACCTCCGCGGCGCCCAGCGCGTCGGCGGCCGCCCGCTGCTCGGCGGCCCGGCGCGCCGCGAGCGCAGCGGGGTCGGCGTCGGGGTCCCACGACCCCTTGGAGCCGTCGGTCATCACCAGCATGGTGACCCGGGCGCCGGCGGCGGCCCACGCCGCCAGGGTGGCGCCGGCGCCGAACTCGATGTCGTCGGGGTGGGCGCCGACGGCCAGCGCAGAGGCGGGGGTGGGGAGCGGGCCGGTCACGGTCGCCAGCCTACGTGGGCGCCGTCCAGGTACGGCAGCAGCCACGCCCCTCCGGGGAGCGCGGCGGCGGCGATCAGGTCGGCGGGGGTGTCCAGGTCGAGGGCGGTGCCTGCGGCCACGATCACCCGGCGGGGGACGCCGGCGCAGGCGGCCAGGTGCCGGGCGTAGGAGCCCGGCCCGTAGCGGAACTCGACGGGCGTGGTGCCGCCGAGCACGTTGGTGCCGCCGGTGCGGGACGGTGCGAGCACCGCAGCACCGCCGTCGGCGGCCGCCAGCACCCGCTCCAGGTGGGCCGGTTCCAGCAGCGGCAGGTCGCCGTGGACGATGCACCACACCGCCCCGGCGGCCGCAGCGCTCCCGGCGGCCGCGGCGGCAGCACCGTCGAGCCCGCCGCCCGGCGGCTCCGCCAGCACCTCGATGCCGCGTTGGTGCGCCCAGTCGGCCACGCCGGGGTCGGCGGTGACGACCACGGGGAGCGCCGCGGTGGTGGCGGCGGCCCGCAGCACCCGGGCGGCGGACTCCTCCATGAGGGCGGCGCGCCTGCCGGGGGCGAGGGCGTCGGCGAGGCGCCCCTTGGCCGCGGCGAACGGCTTGAGGGGGACGGCGATGATGGGCCGCATCGGGGCCTGCCTCCTGGATGGTCGGGCCGCCCGCCAGCCTAGGTGGGGGCCGCGGGATCGACCGCCGGGCGGGGTAAGGTCGCAGGCGTGGAGCGCAAGACCAAGATCATCGCCACCATCGGCCCCGCCACCGGCGACCGGGAGACGATCGGCCGCCTGGTCGCCGCCGGGATGGACGTCGCCCGCCTCAACTTCTCCCACGGCGACCACGACACCCACGCCCGGTGGGCGCAGTGGGTGCACGAGGCGTCCGACCACCAGGGGCGCGCCGTGGCCGTCCTGCAGGACGTGCAGGGCCCGCGCATCCGGGTGGGCACGTTCGCCGGCGGATCGGTGGACCTGGTCGAGGGCTCGGAGGTGCGGCTGGTGGACGGGCGGGGCCAGGGCGACGCCACCACCATCCACGTCGGCCACCTGAGGGACGCGCACGTCGGGCCGGGGAGCCGGGTGGTGCTCGCAGACGGGCTCATCCACCTCGCCGTCACGGCCGGCGAGGGCGGCGAGGTGCGGGCCACGGTGGTCCAGGGCGGGGAACTGGCCGATCGCAAGGGGGCGGCGTTCCCCGGGGCGGGGCTGACCCTGCCGGCGATCACCGACAAGGACCGCGACGACCTGGCGTTCGGGCGCGAGATCGGCGCCGACCTGGTGGCGGCCTCGTTCGTGTCGTCGGCCGCCGACATCGCCGCCGTGCGCGAGGTGGTCGGCGACACCCCGGTGATCGCCAAGATCGAACGGGCGGCCGCCTACGAGAACCTGGCCGAGATCCTGGAGACGGCCGACGGGGCGATGGTGGCCCGCGGCGACCTGGGGGTGGAACTGGGCTACGAGCACCTGCCGCTGGCGCAGAAGGACATCATCGCCCGCGCCAACCGGGCCGGGAAGATCTCGATCACGGCCACCGAGATGCTGGAGTCGATGACCACCGCCCGGCGCCCCACCCGCGCCGAGGCCACCGACGTGGGCAACGCCGTGCTCGACGGCACCGATGCGGTGATGCTCTCGGCGGAGACCGCCATCGGCCGCCACCCGGTGGACGCGGTCCGGGCGATGGACCGCATCTGCCGGGTCATCGAGGGCAGCGCCGCCTACATGGGCGGGCCCGACGTGGACTTCGTGCGCAGCCAGACCGGGTTCTCGTCCGCGATCGCCAAGGCGTGCGCCGACACCGCAGACAGCCTGGGCCTGAACACCGTGGTGGCCTTCACCGTGAGCGGCAGCACGGCGCTGCTGGTGTCGAAGTACCGGCCGCACGCCGGGATCGTCGCCTTCACGCCGGACGAGTCCACCTACCGCCGCATGGCGCTGCTGTGGGGCGTCACCCCGCTGCGCTTCGAGCGCCTCGACTCGACCGACGAGATGATGGCGGCGGCCGACCGCATGCTGCTGGAGCGGGGCATGGTGGCCGAAGGCGAGTGGGTGGCGATGACGGCGGGCGTCCCGCCCAACCAGCGCGCCTCCACCAACCTGCTGAAGATGCACGTGGCGGGGGGCACCGGCGCCGCGGGCTAGCATCCCGGGCCATGGGCCAGCCGATCGAGATCCTCTCCACCACCGTGACGGGCGACGTCGCCATGATCGCCACCGACCGGGGCGTCACCGGCCAGGCGGGCGCCTCCTTCCGGCGGGACGGGGCCGGCGGCGAGGGCTTCCCGGCCCTGCTGGCGGCGGAACTGTTCGCCGCCGACGACGCCGTGGGGCGGGTGTTCGTGGCCTCCAACCAGGTGGTGGTGGAGCGGGCGGGCGGCTGGGACGACGCCGTGCTGGACCGGGTCCGGGCGGCGATCACCGCCTTCTTCGTGTTCTACGCAGGCGACTGACCGCTACGGCGCCGCCGTGGTGGTGGTGGTCTCCGTGGTCCAGTTGCAGACGTAGAGGGTGACCTCTTCCTCCGGGGCCAGGAACCCGCCGGTGGGGCTCTGGTCGGTCACCTTGCCGTTGTCGGAGACGCTCAGGCAGTTGTGCACGTTGTTGCCCACGGTGACGACGTCGGCCACCCAGCCGCCGTTCTCGATCTGGGTGACGGCGGTGCTCTGCTGCTTCCCGATCACGCTGGGGACGCCGGAGGGGCAGGTCGCCACGTAGTCGCGGTGGTCCTCGGGCAGCTTGCAGGGGTGCACCTCGAACACGTTGGGGAACGGGTCGTAGCGCCACACCCAGGTGTTGGTGATCTGGCCGCCCTCGGGCTTGTCGGGGTGGCCCTCGGGGTAGGTGATGTAGCGGAACACCGTCACCGCGAATCCGGCCTTGCCCTTGGAGGTCTGCTCCGGCTCGGCATCGGGGTCCATCGCCGGGTTGGCGACGTAGTAGTCGCTGGGGTCCACCCAGTCGCGCTGGTCGGACAGCCCGGCCTCGATCTCGAGCCCGCCGTTGTTGCCGTAGAAGCGGACGGTGACGTAGTCGCTGCCCGTCTCGGTGTCGATGAGGACGGCGGCATCGGTGTTGTTGCGGAACACCAGGTCGGGCGAGGGGTAGCCCAGCGTGGCCTCACGACCCATCGGGTAGCGGGGGAAGTACAGGGTGTGCGGGGTGTGCTCCACGTCCTGGAGCCCCGAGAAGAACACCGCGTTGTACATGGTGGTCGTGAACTGGCTGACGCCGCCGCCGATGTTGGCGGGGTGGTCACAGCACTGGACGACGGGGCCGATGATGGCGCCGGCCCGGAAGTAGCCGTCCTCGATGGTGCGCTGGCCGACGTAGTCGTTGAGGGAGAAGGTGTCGCCGGGCATGACGAGCGCCCCGTCGGCCTCCTCGGCGATGCGCTGGATGTTCTTCACGCGGTTCTGGTTCATCCAGTCGCCGCCCGGGGTGAAGTACGTCGTGGCGCGGTAGAGGAGGCCGTCCACGTGCAGGTCCTCGGCCTCCTGGGTGGACAGGTTGGGCGGGTCGCCCTCCTTGAACGGGAACACGCCGGCCTTGGTGGCGGAGCGGGCCGCCTGGAGCACGGCGTTGGAGACCTTCGACTCGTCGATGAGCAGCTGGCTGCGGCCGGGCACGATCGTCACCTGCTCGTCCCACCTGGCGACGATCTCGGCGTCCTGGGGGGGCTGCTCGATCTGGTCTCGGATGCCGAGCAGGTAGGTGATGAGCGGGTCGGCGTCGAAGTACAGCTCCACGTCGTCCGACTCGGAGTCGGTGAGCCGGGCCCGCAGCGACTCGGCCAGCAGCGTCTGGTCGAACCTCACCGACACCGGCGGGGTCAGGTAGGACAGCGTGATGTCGGCGTCGATGAGGTCGGCGGCGTCGGCCTCGATCCGGGCGACGATCGCGTCGAGCTCCTCGTTGGTGCGGGTGGGGGTGATCACCTGGGTCGGCAGTTCGATGGGCGTGCGGCTCAGGTCCACGAGGGCGGCGGCGACCAGGCCGGCAGACTCCTCCTTGTCGATGCCGAGGCCGGTGGAGGGGTAGAGGGCCCGCACCTCGCCGTCCACCACCTCGATGCCGCCCTCGAACGCCGGGTTGTCGATGCTCTCGGTGACCCACTGGTCGAGGACGTCGTACAGGGCGTTCTGGCTGTACCCGGTGACCAGGTGGATCTGGGTGGGGTCGCCGCCGCCGAGGTTGCCGAGCCACCAGCCGAACTGCCCGGTGACGCCGCCGTCGCGGCCGTTGGCCATCGCCTCGGTGAGCATGGCGTCCACGTCGATCTGGAAGCCGACCTCGGAGGGGAGCAGGCTGAACGTCTGCCCCGCCACGGTCACCGAGATCGGCATGGTCGAGAGCTGCTCCTGCAGGCCTTCGAGGGTGGCGCGGGCCTCGTCCTCGTCGAGGCCGCCGAGGTCGGTGCCGGCCACGGTCACCGTGCCGAGGACCTCACCGCTGTTCGAGACGCGGTCCATGGCGAAGACGCCGGTGGCCCACAGCACGATGGCGACGGGCACAGCGGCGGCGATGAGGGTGATGCGGAGAGATCGGGACATGGCACCGGTGTCGGAGACGGCCGCCATTGTACCGGCGCCCCCCGGATGTGAGGGCGGCCGGGGCGGGCCCTCTACCATCGCCGCATGAGCGACGCCGCCCCGATCCGTTTCCCCGACGTGCGGCCCGGCGAGCCCATGGTGGTGTCGGGCACGCTGTTCCAGACCTACGAGCGGTGCCCCGAGCAGGCGGCCGGCCGCCTCCGCGGCGTCTACGGGCCGGAGTCGCGGGCGTCGTTCGTGGGGGGCCTGGCCCACCGGGTGTTCGCCCGCCACCTCGCCGCCGGCCCGATCGGGCCCGACCGGCTGCCGTCGGTGTGCCGGGAGGAGATCGGCGCCTCCATGAACCCGAAGCTGGCCGCGCTCGGCCTGAAGCCGAGCCAGTTGGAGGCCGTGGTGGGGGAGGTGGGGGCGCTGTACGAGCGCTTCAAGACGCTGGGCGCCGACGGGTTCGAGGGCGCCGAGGTGCCGCTGGAGGCCGAGCCGGCGGACGGCCTCACCCTGCGGGGCAAGGTCGACGCCGTGTTCTCCGACGGGCCGGCCGGCACCCGGCTGGTCGACTGGAAGACCGGGGGCCTCGGCGAGCCGGAGGCCCAACTCGGGTTCTACGCCCTGCTGTGGGCGCTGGAGCGCGGAGAGATCCCCGGCCGGGTGGAAGCCGTGTCGGTGTCGAGCGGCGAGCGCTACGAGGAGGTCCCCACCCGCACCGGCGTGGAAGAGGTCGCCGGCAGGGTGGCGGCGATGGTGGACCGGCTCCGCGAGGCGTTCGAGCGGGGCGGGAGCCTGCCGCGCGACGCCGGGCCGTGGTGCCGGTGGTGCCCGCTGCTCGACGAGTGCGACGAGGGCAGGGCCGCCAGGGCGATCCTCGACGCGTAGCGTGCCGGCATGCGCCGCACGCTGGTCCGGATGGAACGCCCGGCGGACGGGGTGGAGGCCGCCGTGGTGCCGGGCGTGGAGATCCGCCCGTGGCGCCGCAGTGACGACCACCCCCGCATCCCCGGTGTGTACGCCGCCGCCTTCGGCCACGACCCGTGGCCGGACGACTGGGACCGCTTCGAGGGCTTCGATCCCGGGGGCGTGTTCGTGGCCGAGGAGCGCGGCGCCCTGGCCGGCTTCTGCATCTGCTTCCCCCGCGCGGACGACGGCTACCTCAGCGTGGTGGCGGTGGTGCCGCAGGCGCGGCGGCGGGGGATCGCCTCGGCACTGGTGGCCGCCGCCGTCGAGCGGCTGGCGTCGCTGGGCAGGGAGGTGGTCCGCATCGACGCCTACCAGGACGCGCCCGCCGCGGTGGGCGCCTACCGGTCGCTGGGGTTCACCACCTACGACGTGGTCGCCGACGACGATGCCGACCCGCGGGGGAGCGCCGAGGAATGACGCCTCAGCCGGAGCGGCGGAGGCGGATCATCGACGGCGACCGCTCGAACGGGTCGGCCGGCGATGGGTCGGGCGGCCCGTAGGCGCGGTCGGAGAGCTCCACCACCGTGCCCCCGCCGGGGGCCCGTTCGGGGGCGGGCACGGCCCGGGGAGCTGCGGCCGCCGGGACCGGGGCGGGGATCTCCTCGGGTACCGCCTCGAGGCGCCCGGCGATCGGCGCCGCGGGGGTGAGGCGGGGGTCGCCGCGCGTGACCATCACCTTGCGGAGGCCGGCGGCGACGTCCGGGTCGAACTGGGTGCCGGAGCAGCGCTCGATCTCCTCGACGGCGGCCCGGATCGGGACGGCCGTCTGGTAGGGGCGCCCCGCGGTCATCACGTCGAAGGCGTCGGCCACCGACACGATGCGGGCCACGAGGGGGGTGGTCCCGGCGTCGATGCCGTACGGGTAGCCGTTGCGGTCGATCCGCTCGTGGTGGTACAGCACGGCGGCGGCGACGTCGCGGTGCACGACGTCGGCCACGAGGCGGTGGCCCTCCTCGGGATGGGTGCGGATCTCGCGCCACTCGGTGTGGTTGAGCCCGGCCGGCTTCCACAGCGTGGATTCGGTGACGGCCAGCTTCCCGATGTCGTGGAGCTGCCCGGCCAGGTAGAGCAGGTCGAGCGTCTCGATGTCGGCGTGCATGGCGCCGCCGATGGCCACGGCGACCTCGGCGGTGCGGCGCCCGTGGCCCGCCAGCGCCCGGTCGCGCAGGCGCTGCACCTGGAGCAGCTTGGCGACGGCGCCGTCGTCGAGGGCGGCGGCGCTCTCGGGGAAGGTCATCGGACGGGCCCCCGGCGGGAGGGCCGCCCGCCCCGGGGTGTGGGCGGCGTGGCGGTGCGCATGCAGGCACCAGGGTACGGCCAGGCCCTCCGCCCGCCGTGTCTTTCCCCGCCGGGTCAGGCCCCCGCCGACGGGGCCAGTTCGCGACGCACGTCGTCGACGAGTTCGACCAGCTCGGCCCGCATCTCGCGCAGGGCTTCGCGCACGCCGTCGACCGACTTGCCCACGTCGGTGAGGGACTTCTGGCTGGAGGTGAGGCGCCCGGCGAGCACCCGGATGCGGTCGAGGCGCTCGGCGACGAAGGCGGCGTCCACGGCCAGGTCGCGGCCCTCGGCGCGTGCGGCGAGCGCCGCCTGCGCCCAGCGCAGCGCCACCCGCAGCATGATGCCGTCGCCGTCGTCCACCACCAGCAGGCGGTCGCCGTAGAGCCCGAACGTGCCGACCTCGGTGGGGAAGGCGTCGCGCTTGGAGGCGCAGACGGCGAACCCGGCGTCGCGGTTGGCCATGGCCCGGTCGAGCTCGTCGAGGATGCCGGTGGCCCCGGTGAGCCCCACCCGCGCCTGGTTCTTGGCCTCGACCACCAGGCGGCCCCCGCCGGGGAACTGGACGACCAGGTCGCCCACCGCGCTCTGTGACCCGAGGGCGCCGTGCTCCCGGGAGACCCGCTCGACGACGCAGCCGCCGAGGCCGGCCGCCTCGGTGCGCAGCAGCGCCTCGACGACGTCCTCGTAGTCGAGGCCCTGCGCCGTCCCCCGGGCGGCCTCCTCGTCGCGGCCCTCGTCGCGGCCCTGGGTGCGGACGATGAGGTCGCGCAGCTCGGTGAACCGGGTGTCGATGGAGGCCGACAGCCGGGACAGCCCGCTGCCGTCGGCGTCGGGGTCGAGCGCCTCGGCGAGGCGGTGGTCGAGCGAGCCGTCGGGCCCGAGGACCTCGTGGAGCTGCTGGAGGAACCGGGTGGTGTGGCTGTCGGCGCCGGAGGGGTCGAGGCTGCCGAGCAGCCCGTCCCGCCACTCGCCGAACTCGTGCAGGGCCCGGCCGACCGCCGACGAGCGCAGCTCGGGGTCGAAGTGCTCGGTGAAGGCGCGCCGCCCGGCGTCGAGCAGTTCGGCGGTGCGCCGCTCGGCCTCGTCGACTGCGGCGGCCAGGGTCGCCCGGACCCTGGCGTCGACGGCGGCGACGTCCAGCCCGAGGCCCATCGTCACCAGGCCGCGGGCGCCCACGGCCAGGGCGCGCGCCACCAGGGAGGCATGCTCCGCCGGCGGGTGGGCGGCGAGCAGGTCGGCGAGGCCGGCGTCGTCGACCGTCAGGTCACGGACGACGACGGTGGTGCCGTCGATGCGGATGTCGGTGCTGGGGAGTGCTGCGACGTTGGCGGTCATGGGGGCAACGTATCGACGGGGTGTGACAGGAACCACGCCGGTGATCGGCGTCGCGCTGTGCCACAATCGGTGTTCGATGACGAGGGCTCGCCACGAGGAGTGGCTCCGGGACGAACTCACTGCCGTGGCCGGTGCGCTCGGCGCCGTCGAACTGCGCCTCGTCGGGCCCGAGGCCGAGGCGGCGCGGCGCTCGCTGCGCGAGACCATCCTCAACCACCTGGTGCCCCGCACCGGCGACCCCGAGTCCCCCCTGGTGGTGGCCGTCGTCGGACCCGCCGGCAGCGGCAAGTCGTCGCTGGTCAACGCCCTCGCAGAGGCCCGGCTCGGCCCCACCGGCGCCATCCGTCCCGGCACCCGGTACCCGGTCTTCTGGTCGGACGGCCCGCTCCCGGCGGCGCTCGAGGCGCTGCGCGCTTCGCTCGGCGGCGTGGCGGTGGCGGGCGAGCGCCGCGCCCCGGAGCGCATGGTGGTGGTCGATGCGCCCCCGCCCGACGTCCCCGGCAGGGACGGCTCCCGGCCGGTCGATGCGATCCTCGACGCCGCCGACGCCTGCGTGTTCGTCACCGGCGCCCTCCGCTACGCCGACGCCTCGGGGTGGGACCTGCTGGAGGTGGTGGCCCGCCGCGGCATCCCCACCGTGTTCGTCCTCAACAAGCTCCCGGCCGACCCCGGGGTGCAGCGGCAGGTGCGCGAGGACATGGCGCGGCGCCTCGCCGGCCGCAACCTGATCCCGCGGCCCGACCCCGACGAGGTGCTGGCCGTGCCCGCCACCACCGTCCTGCGGGCGATCGGGGGCCCCGCCCCGCAACTGGTCGCGGCGCTGCGCAAGGAACTGGACGCCCTGGCCGACCCCCAGGCCCGCCTGCTGGTGTCGGCCGACGTCGTGGAGCACGGTCTCGCCGATGCCGCGGTGCGCCTGGTGGACGTGCGGGCGGCGGTGGCCGAGGAGCGGAGTCTGCGGCTGGGCCTGGCGGCGCTGGCCACCGAGGCCTACCGGGCGGAGGCCGCCGGCCTGCGGGCCGGCGCCGAGGCGGGCGCCCTCTCCGACGTGTCCGGCGACACCGGCCGGCTGGTCTCCGACCTCGTGGTGCTGACCACCCTGCGCGCCGGGCGCGCCGCCCGCGCCGCCTCCGACGTCTGGGCGCTGCACCCCGTCGGCGCCCGGGTGATCGCCGAGCACACGTCGCTGTGGGCCCACGGGCCGCAGACCGTGGCCGCCGCCACCCGGGCCGTGCACGACTGGCTCGACGACCTGCCGGAACGGGTGCTGGTGTGGCGGGGCAAGCAGCGGATGGCGGCCCGACGCCTGCGGCGCGCCACCGACCTCGTGCGGCGCGCCGCAGTGGACCGGGCCTGGGTGCCGGGCCGGCGCGACCTGCGGCGCCTGGAGCGCCTGGACGGCGCGGTGGTGGCCGCCCGCAACGACCTCGGGCGGCGACTGGAGGCGGTCCTGGACGCCGACGCCGCCCGATTCGCCGGCGCGCTCGGGCCGCAGATCCCCGCCGCGCTGGTCGAACGGCTGGGGCCGCCGGAGGGTGGCGGCGATGACTGAGCTGATCAAGGTGGTGGAGGGCCTCGACCTGGTGGTGGAGATGGCCGCCGGCGTGGTGCACCCCGACGACGTGGTGCGCGCCCGGGCGGCGGCCGCCCGGGCACGGGACCGCCGCGGCTACCTGGGCGGCACGCTGGTGGTGGGCATCATCGGAGGCACCGGCAGCGGCAAGTCGAGCCTGCTCAACGCCCTCGCCGGGCGGCGGGTGGCCTCGGTGAGCCCGGTCCGCCCCCACACGGCCCGGCCCCTCGCCTGGGTGCCCGCCGGCGCCGAGCCCGGCCTCGACCACCTGCTCGACCGGCTGGGCATCGCCGACCGGGTGGCCCACGACCGGTTCCCCGGCATCGCCCTGCTCGACGTCACCGACGTGGACAGCGTCGAACTGGGGCACCGCCGCCAGGTGGAGGCGCTGCTGCCGCTGATCGACGCCGTCGTCTGGGTGCTCGACCCCGACAAGTACGCCGACCCGCTGCTCCACGCAGAGTTCATCCGGCCTCTCGCCGACTCCGCCGACCAGTTCCTGTTCGTCCTCAACCAGATCGACCGATTGGGGGCGTCCGACCGGGTGACCGTGGCCGACGACCTGCGGCGCCGCCTCGTGGACGACGGCATCCCGTCGCCCATCGTGTTCCACACCGCCGCCGACCCGCCCGACGGCGAGCAGCGCGGCATCGGCGACCTGGCGGCCTACCTGGAGAGACGCCTCGACGCCAAGCGGGTGCAGATGAACGCCGTCATCGCCGAGGCGCGCCGGGCGGCGCGCGACGTCGCCGCCTCCGCCGGCCTCGTCGGCGGCGGGTCGCTGGCCTTCGAGGAGCGGTGGAAGGGCCTGCTCGCCGAGATCACCACCGGCCTGTCGATCGCCGAGGAGGGGGGGACGGGGTTCGAGGAGGCGCTCGCCGCGCTGGAGGACCTGGTCGGCCGCGTGGCCCGGGAGGCGGGGGGCACCTTCGGCATGCGGATCCGCGCCGCCTTCCCGCCGGCGCGGATCGAAGAGGTGCTGGCCGGGGTGGTCGGCGAGGTCGAGGCGCAGGTGCCCCGCGAGGAGGGCGTGATCGTCCCCGAGCGGCGCGCCGATGCCGCCGGGATGCTCTCCGACCTGCTGCAGGAGCGCGTCGGCGGCCCGCTGCGAGAGGTGCTCTGGGAGCGCTCCAGCCTGGCCGCCTCCGTGGCCGGTCTGGCCGTGGACGCGGCGCAAGCCGAAGCCAGGCTGCGGGCGTAGGGTTCGCGCATGGTGGAGTGGCGCGACTGGCCCAGTTGGCGACGCCTGAATGCGATCGCCCGCCTCCCGGTGAGCGGCGCCGCCGCGGCGGGCGGCCTGGCCGCCGGGTCGATGGCCGAGTTCATCGAGACGCTCGCCGAGTACGCCCCCTCGTCGTACCCGGTGGCGGTCCGCAACGTGGTGGAGGACCTCGCCGCCCGCCAGCCGGCCATCGCCCCGATCATCGGCATGGCCAACACCGTCTTCCTGCACCTGGAGGACGGCCCCGTGGCGCTCGCCGCGCTGCTGCGCGACATGGAGCGCCGCATCACCGTGTCGGAGTCGCTGCTCGGCGAGGTGGGGGCGGCGCTCGTCGAGCCGGGAGCCGGGGTGCTCACCTACGGCGCATCGGGCTCGGTGCGCTCGGTGCTGACCTCGGCTGGCGCCGCCAGGCAGATCTTCGTGTCGTGCGCCACCACGCTGCCCGACGGCGAGGGCGTGGAGATGGCCGCCGACCTGGCCGCCGCCGGCGTGCCGGTGGAGCTGATCCCCGACGACGAGATCGGCGAGGTGCTGCTGGGATGCGACATCGTGCTGCTGGGCACCAGCGCGATCGGCCCCGAGGCGGCGATGAACATCGCCGGCTCGGCGCTGCTGACCAAGGAGGCGGTGGACCTGCGGGTGCCGCTGTACCTGGTGGCGTCGGTGGAGAAGGTCCTGCCGGGGCCGCTGTTCGACCGCGCGGTCGGGGCGGGCACGATGGCGGGGCGCTTCGAGCCGATCCCATTGGACGACCTGACCGCCGTGGTCACCGAGTTCGGGGTGCTGGCGCCGGAGGCGGCGGGGAACCTGGCAGCGGAGCTCGAGGTGGCGCCGGAGCTGACCGGCGGCTGACCCCTAGCGGTACGACAGAGGGCTGAAGCGCGGCCGGGGCCGGGGCCCGGTGTCCACGATCAGCAACCCCTCGGCGTCGGGCGCCACCGTCACCCGGCCCGCCTTGCCGAGCAGCTCGCCGTCGGCCTCCACCCAGGCCGACGGGTCCGCCTCCACCTCCATGCGCTCGAAGCCGTCCCACACCTCGACGCCCCCGAGGACGGAGGGATCCACCCCGCGGGCGGACCGGGCCAGGAGGCGGAGGGTGGCCAGCGTGTCCATGCTGGTGACGACCGCCGCCACCGGCCCGGGCCTGCTCCCGCCGAGGCGCAGCGGCACGGGGCCGAAGTAGGTGAAGGTGTCGTGCAACTGCACCATCACCGCCACCGCGTCGGCGCGGCGCGTCCCGTCGGTCACCCGGAGGTGGGGGAGCCGGGTGCGGTAGTCGCCGAACAGCACCCGGGCCGTCGACCATGCGTAGTGGAGCGCCCCGAACCCCACCTTGGTGAGGGGCGCGCGCTCGGCCCGTTCCACGACGGCGGCGTCGAAGCCGATGCCGGTGGCGAACGTGGCCAGGTGGTGCCGGATGCCGGTGCCGCTGTCGGTGGCCACCTCGGCCACCGGGATCCTGCGGACGGCGGAGGAGCGGGAGATGGCGGCGGCGGCGTCGCGCGGGTCGGCCGGGTAGCCGATGATCCGCCCCAGGACGTTGGTGGTGCCGGCGGGGATGATGCCGAGAGCGGTGGTGCCGCCCAGCAGGCCGTTGGCCACCTGGTGGACCACCCCGTCGCCGCCCATCGCGGCCACGACGTCGTAGCCCTCGCCTGCTGCCTCGACGGCGATGCGGCGCGACTCCTCGGGCCCGTTCGGCCACACCGCGGTGACGTCGAACGGCCCGGTGAGCAGGTCCACCACCTCCCGGTAGAGCGATGCGGTGAACCCGGAGGCGGCCGGATTGGCGACGAGCACGAGGCGGCGCATCCGCATGAGCGTAGACCCGGGACCGGGCTCCGGGAACCGGAACGTGTCACACCGGCGTCATATGTTGTGAACATGGAACAGCACGACACGACCACCCGGAACGACCGGGACCTCACGCCGCTCGAGGCCTTCTTCGCCGACGCCGGCATGGCCGTCACCGAGGTCGAGGCCTGCCCCGTCCCCGACTGCGAGGCCTGCCACCGCCCGCTCCCGCAGGCGGCCTGAACCGGCGCCGCCCCTGCACGGGGCGGCGGCACCGGGCCCGGCAGGACGGCACGGCGGCCACCGCCACCTGCGGCGGTGTCTCCGGCGCCACCACCTCCCTGATACATTCCCACGGTGCGATCCGAGGACTGGCGCCCCACCCCCCTGAGCGTCGCGTCGTGGGCGGTCTACGACCTGGCCAACACGATCTTCGCCCTCGGGGTCGGGTCGCTCTACTTCGCCGAGTGGCTGACCGACCACCGGGCCGGCCTCCCCGGGTTCCTCCTCCACAACGACACGCCCGACTTCGCGCTCGCCGTCACGGTGGACGCGGCGATGGTGGTGGTGATCGTGCTGGCACCGTGGATCGGGGCCCGCACCGACCACGCCGGGCGGCGCCGCCCCTACCTGCTCCCCACCACGCTGCTGTGCGTCGTCCCGACCTTCTTCCTCGCGTCCGGTTCGGTGGTCGGGTCCCTGGCGCTGTACGCGGTGGCCCTGGTGGGGTTCAACCTCGGCGGTGTGGTGTACGACGCCATGCTCCCCGACGTCTCGACCCCGGCGACGATCGGACGGGTGTCCGGCATCGGCATCGGCGTCGGGTACCTGGGCTCGTTCGTGGCGGTGCTGGTGGGCGCCCTGTTCCTCGACGCCCACGGCCACGCCTTCGTCTTCAAGGCCATCGCGGTGCTGTTCCTGGCGTTCGCCGTGCCCACCTTCACCCTGGTGCGGGAGCGGCCCCGGCCCCGGCAGGAGGGGCCGGCGCCGGCGGCGGCGGACGGCTTCCGCCGCCTCGCCCGGGCGTGGCGGGACGCGGCCCGCTACCCGGGCGTGCTCCGGTTCCTGGTGGGCCGCTTCCTGTACACCGACGCCGTCAACACGCTGATCGCCGGGTTCCTCACCATCTACGTCAAGGAGGAACTGGGGTTCACCAGCGACGAGATCCAGGCGCTGCTGGGCGTCTCGATCCTGGGGGCGATGGCGGGCGGCATCGGGGGAGGCCTGGCGGTGGATCGCATCGGCCCCCGGCGCATGCTCCACGGCATGCTGTACCTGTGGCTGGTGGCGTTCGCCGTCGGCATCGCCGCCGGCATCGTGGACATCGGGGCGCTGGGGTGGCCGCTGGGCGCACTGGGCGGCCTCGCGCTGGGCGGCCTCTGGGCCGCCGATCGGGTGTACATGGCCCGTATCTCGCCCCCGGCCCGCCTCGGCGAGTTCTACGGCCTGTACGCGACCGTGGGGCGGTTCGCCACCATCCTCGGCCCGCTCGTGTTCGGCCTGCTGGTCTCGATCCTGGGCCTGCCGCGTGAGGTGGCCCTGGGGGCGCTGATGCTGTTCATCGTGGCCAGCAGGGTGGTCCTGCAGGGGGTGGGCGACGAGGTCCGCACCTGGAGCGACGCCGACCTGGGCCGCTGAGCGGCGCGTCTACCGTGGCGGGATGACGCCCCGCCGCAGCGCCGCCCGGTTCGCCACCGTCGCGCCCCCCGAGGCGTTGTTCGTGCTGTCCGGCATCTCGATGTACCTCGGTGCCGCCGTGGCGGTGCACACCTTCGACGACCTCGGGGCGGTCGGCGTGGCGTGGTGGCGGGTGTGCGGGGCCGGGGTGATCCTGCTGCTGGTGCGCCGCTCGTGGCGGGCGGGGTGGACCGGCCGTCAGGTGCTGCTGGCCGGCCTGTTCGGCACCGTCCTGGCGGGCATGAACACGTCGTTCTACCTGGCCATCGACCGCCTGCCGCTGGGCACGACGGTGGCCATCGAGTTCATCGGCCCCGTCGCGGTGGCGGCGGTGGGGTCTCGCACCAGGCGCTCCTGGCTGGCGCTGCTGATGGCGGCGGGGGGCGTGGCGGTGCTCGCCGACGTGCAACTGGAGGCCAGCGCCTCCGGCCTGGCCTTCGCCCTGGCGGCCGCCGTGCTGTGGGCCGGGTACATCGTGCTGGGCGCGAAGGTGGCGAGCGAAGCCCGCGCCGTGGACGGCCTCACCATCGGCTTGCTGATCGGGGCGGTGGCGCTGGCGCCGGTGGGCTTCCCCGACGCCGCTCGCGTCGTGGGGGAGTGGTGGCTGCTGGTGCCTGCCCTCGGCACGGCCGTCCTCTCGAACGTCATCCCCTACGGCATCGACCAGGTGGTGCTGCGCCGCATCCCCCGGGCGAGGTTCGCCCTGCTGCTGGCGCTGCTGCCGGTGACGGCCACGGTGGTGGGCCTGGCGGCGCTCCGCCAGACGCCGTCGTGGCAGGAGGCGGCCGGCATCGCCCTGGTGGTGGTGGGCATCGCGGTGTCGGAGCGCCGCGCCCGCCCCGGCCCCGACGCGGTGGAGGCCGTCGGGTCCTGAGGGGGACGCGTCACACCCCGCCCCTACGTTGGCGGCATGACCGGTCACCCGTGCCCGCGCTGTCGCGGCGCCCTCGTCCCGCTCCGCTACGGCTTCCCGTCCGGGGAGACGATGGCGGCCGCCCGGCGCGGCGAGGTGGCCCTCGGCGGGTGTACGGCCACCGGCGACGACCCCCGGTGGCGCTGTCCGGCGTGCCGCCTCGGCGTGTACCCGGGCGGGGTGTTCGCCGCCGACGAGGATGCCCCGGGCGGGCCGCGCCTCGCCGTGGTGCTGGCACCGGCGGCCGGTCCCCCGGGCGAGGCCTCGGTGGACGCAGCCGGGGCGCTGGCGCTCGGCCCGTTCACGGTGCCCGCCGGCGACGCGCCGACCGTCGACCTGATGCTGATGGTGCAGCGCTTCGGCGGCGGGGCCGACGTGGCCGCCTGGCTGGCGGCCCGGGGCGTCCCGCACCGGGCCGCCGGGTCCGGCCCGTTCGAGGGGGTCGCCGTCGGCGACGAGGTGGTGCTGCGCCTGGCCGGCGGCGAGGTGGCGGTGCCGCGGGAGTCGGCCGCCAGGGTGGTGCTCGGGTGCCTGGCCGACGTCATCGCCGACGGCACGTTCTCGGGCGTGGACGACCTGGCCGGGTGGCTCGCAGAGCACGGGGTGGAGGTGCTGCCGGCCCGGGGCGGGTGAGGGTCACCCGATCGGATCGGCCTCGACGCCGGTGATCTGCATCTCGACGTAGGCGAACCCGTCGCCGCCGTCGGGGCCGTCGCCGTGCCACCGCGCCTCGCCCCTGGTGGAGAGGCGGATGCCGCCGACCTCGCCGGGACGGGACAGCGGCGTGGACCAGCGGCGGCGGGCGAACGACCCGTCCTCCTCGATGCGAAGGCGGTCGTCCGAGACGAAGTCCCTCAGCGCCCCGTCGCCGTCGAACGACACCACGGCCGACACGGTGTTCGGCCCCACCGTGAGCGAGGCGCGAGCCGTGCGGTCGTCGATCGGCTCCCACGAGATCGAGGGGTGGGCGAGCGCCCCGGGCGCCAGCACGCACAGGTCGTTGAGCAGCGTGACCGTCTCGGCCCGGGTCATCTCGGGCCCGTCGGCCGAGGCGACGCGGGCCAGGGACAGCAGCCTTGCCTCCAGCGATGCGGCGCCGTCGGCGAACACGTGGAGCACGTCCACCGGCAGGCCGCCGCGCCTCGCCTTCATCAGGAACAGGCGCTGCGGCGGGTCCACCGTGTTCACCTGCTCGGCGGTGAAGGCCATCCACGGGGTGCCGGCCGCCGTCCTGATGCGGCCCTCCATGCGCGCCCGGAACCGCGCGACGGGCTGCCCGTCCGCCACCCCCGCCCACTCCAGGTACCGGCGCACCGGCGCGGGCAGGCGGGCGAGGCCGTGCCCCCCGCCCCCGGGGCCGGCGATCGGCTCGGCGGCCCGCGACGCCGCCATCCGCCGGTAGCGGGCCCGCAGGCTCCACGGGCCCTCGGCGGCGAGCGAGTGCAGCGCGGCGAGCAGCAGCACGACGTTGGCTGCCGTCCCCGCCGCGGCGTCGGCCCAGGCCGTGGCGATCGCCACCTGGGAGAGGGCGACGGCGGGGATCCCGACCGCCCACCACACCCGGGGCCGGAGCACCATGGCCGCCGCCGTCGCCGCCAGCGCCAGGGCGGCGGCCAGCCACAGCACCCCCAGGCCGGGCGGCACGTCCCCGGCGAACTGGTCCACGTCGGTGAGGCCGAAGCCCTCGGCCACGCCGAGCAGGTGGATGAGGGCGTGGACGGCGGCGAGGGCGGCCGCGGCCCATCCGAGCGGAGTGGTGCGGTGCTGCATGGCTGCTCCTTCGGGCGGCGCGACCACCGTAGGTGCGGAGGGTACGGCTCCGGCCAGGGCCGAACGTCCCCTCCCGGCCTGCCGCTCCGCGCCGCCCCAAGCGCCGCTCGATCGCGATACTTGGGTGGCGACCGTCGTCGGAAGAGGAGCCCATGTTCGAGTCCTACCGCCCCGAGCCCTACAGCGATTTCACCGACCCGGCCGCCCGGGCCGCCTACGAGGCCGCCATCGCCGGGGTCGAGGCCGGCCTGGGCGTCCACCGCCCCCTGGTCATCGCAGGGGAACGGGTGGACACGGCGGGCCGCATCGAGAGCCTGAACCCGTCGCGGCCCTCGCAGGTGATCGGCACCGTCGCCGCCGCCACCGCCGCCGACGCCGAGGCGGCCATCGCCGCCGCCTGGGACGCATTCGGGGGATGGGCCGCCCTCGCTGCGGAGGAGCGCGCCCGCTACGGGGTGAAACTGGCCGCGCTGATGCGGCGGGACAAGTACCGCCTGGCGGCGCTGCAGACACTGGAGGCCGGCAAGAACTACGCCGAAGCCGAGGCCGACGTCTGCGAGGCGCTCGACTTCAGCGACTACTACGCCAGGGTGGCGGTGCACCTCGGCGGCGGCGTGCCGGTGGCGCCGTACCCCGGCGAGGAGAACGAGTCGCACCTGCTCCCGCTGGGCGCCGGCGTGGTCATCCCGCCGTGGAACTTCCCGCTGGCGATCCTCACCGGCATGACGCTCGGCCCGGTGATGGCCGGCAACACCGTGGTGCTGAAGCCTGCGTCGGCGACGCCGCTGATCGGCGCCGCGTTCATGGACCTGGTGGAGGAGGCGGGGTTCCCGCCCGGGGTGGTCAACTTCCTGCCGGGCTCCGGCGGCGAGGTGGGCGACGTGCTGGTGGACCACCCCCGCACCCGGTTCATCAACTTCACCGGCTCCAAGGAGGTCGGCCTGCGGATCGCCGAGCGGTCCGCCAGGGTGCACCCCGGCCAGAAGTGGATGAAGCGGGCGTACATGGAGATGGGCGGCAAGGACGGCCTCATCGTCGACGAGACCGCCGACCTCGACGCAGCCGCCGCCGATGCGGTGCGCTCGGCGTACGGGTTCCAGGGCCAGAAGTGCTCGGCCTGCTCGCGGCTCATCCTGCTGGACGGGGTGTACGACGAGGTGCTGGAGCGGGTCGTCGCCGGCGCTGCTGCGCTCGGGGTGGGCCCGGCCGTCGCCAACCACCCGGTCGGCCCGGTCATCACCGCCGCCCAGCACGAGGCGATCCTCGCCGAGATCGAGTCCGGCAGGGGCGAGGCCGAGCTGCTGCAGGGCGGCGACCCGGTGGACCTCGACGGCGGCTACTTCATCGAGCCGACCGTGTTCGGCGGCGTCGACCCGGAGGCCCGCCTCGCCCAGCACGAGATCTTCGGGCCGGTGCTGTCGGTGATCCGGGCGCGGGACTTCGATCACGCCCTCGAGATCGCCAACGGCACCGAGTACGGCCTCACCGGCGGCCTCCACTCCCGCGACCGCAGCCGCATCGAGCGGGCCCGGCGCGAGTTCTACGTCGGCAACCTGTACATCAACCGCAAGATCACCGGCGCGCTGGTCGGGGTGCAGCCGTTCGGCGGGTTCAACATGTCGGGCAGCAACGCCAAGGCGGGCGGGCCCGACTACCTGCGCCTCTTCATGGAGATGAAGACGGTGGCCGAGCGCATGTAGCCGCAGAAGGGGGACAAGGCCTCTGGCGGCGGCGCCGGTCGCCCGGGAGGATGGCGCAACCTGACGGGGGGTCGGAGGATGGGCGCGAGGCGCTGGGCGGCGGTGGCGGCGGCGGCGGTGGTGCTCGCCGCGGCTTGCGGAGACGGCGGAGGCGGCGAGGGTGGCGCGAGCACGTCGTCGGCGGCGGGCACCACGGAGGGCGCCGTGACCACGCAAGCTCCGGTCACGACGGCCCCCGCTGCGGTGTCGGGCGAGGCGGCCACCGGGACCATGGTGCTGCTCGCCGACGACTTCCAGGACGGCGACCTCGCCGGCTGGGACGTCGACGACGGCTGGTACCTCTACGGGACGGGCACCGAGTACCTGGCCGCCGCCGGGGGAGCGGCCTGGATGTGGTGGCCGGGCGGCGAGGACTGGCCGGACGCGTACGCGCTGCGCTCGTCGGTCCGCATCGACCGCGGCGGCCTGGCGGTCTCGATCGCCGTCGGCCCCGAAGGCCGCTACGTGCTCCACCTGCACGAGGACGGCACCGACCTGCTGCTCGACCGCCCGTGGGGCACGTTCACCACGCTCGCCTCCGGCGCCCCGGTGGCCGCCGGCGCATGGCACGCCCTGGTGTTCGGGTGCGACGGGTCGTCGCTGCAGGCCTACGTCGACGGGCAGCCGCTGCTGGCCGCCGAGGCCGGCGCGGCGCTCCCCGGCGGGTCGGTCGGGTTCGGGGCGCTCGACGGCGCCGTGGCCGGTGTCGACAACGTGCTCGTCACCAGGCTGCAGGCAGGCCTCCCGGCGTTCCCGGGGGTCGCGGCCCCGGCGCCGGGGCCGGCGGCCGCCCCGCCGGCCGTCGCGGCGCCTCCCGAGCCTCCCGGAGAGGAGCCCGAGGGCCCCGGGGCCGGCGACCCCGCCGACCTCGAGATCGACGGCATCGTCGTCGGGGCCCGGGTGGTCGAGGGGGAGGCCGTGTTCGTGCAGTTCAGCGTCACCAACCGCGGCGGCACGGCGTCGGGGCCCTTCTCGGTCGCCTGGGAGGCCGCGGGCTCGGCGTGCACCGCCGGATTCCCGTCCCTGGAGCCGATGACGTTCGGTGTCGGGACCTGCGAGGCGGCGGGGCTGCCCTCCGGCCTCCACACCTGGACGGCGTACGCCGACGACGACGACCGGGTGGCCGAGTCGGACGAGGCGGACAACACCCGCACCGGCGTGATCGAGGTGGCGGCGGCATGGTCCGCCGGCCCCGACCTGCACATCGTCGACGGCAATCCCGGGACGATCCAAGGGGACGAGCAGTACACGTTCTGGGTGATCGTCGACGACCTCAACGGAACCGGGTTCGACCGGGCGTTCACCACCAGGTTCCTGGTGGACGGGCGGCTGGCCTGCAGCGTCGACGAGACGGGCGCACCGGTGCAGGTGTTCTGCGACCTGCCGCGCATGGCCGCCGGGGTCCACGTGGTCGAGACGCAGATCGACCCCGAGGACGAGATCGCCGAGACGCGTGAGGACAACAACACCTGGACGTGGGAGGCGCAGGTGGAGGGAGGGCGGCCCGACCTGCGGTTCGTCCCGGCGCCGAGCGTGTCCCCGCCGGCCGGGGCGCCGTTCGACGTCGCGGTCACCGTCGAGGACCACAACGGCTCGGGCTTCCAGGGCTCCTTCTCGGTGCGCTTCTCCGTGGACGGCCGGACGGTCTGCGACCGGACGGCGTCGGGAGTGCCGGCCACCCTCACCTGCACCTACCCGGCCCTGGCGGCCGGGGAGCACGAGTTCTCCTGGATGATCGACCCGGCCGATGCGGTCGACGAGACCATCGAGCACAACAACGAGTACACCGTCCGGCGCACCGCCGGGTGATCAGCCGCCGATGTAGGACATCTCGATCTTGGGGAGCCCCACCGTGCGGCTGCTGCGCAGCTCGGAGTAGCGGTCGCCGCGCTGCTCCCACACCGTGGTGAGCGCCCCGGCCAGCGCCTCGTCGTCGGCGCCGTCGCGCAGCAGCGCCCGCAGGTCGTGGCCGCCGGTGGCGAACAGGCACGTGTAGAGCATGCCCTCGGCCGAGAGCCGCGCCCGGGTGCAGGAGCCGCAGAACGGGGCGGTCACCGATGAGATCACCCCGATCTCGCCGGAGCCGTCCTCGTAGCGCCAGCGGCGGGCCACCTCGCCGGGGTACCCGGCGGCCACCGGCTGCAGCGGCGCTTCGGCGGCGATGGCGGCGACGATCTCGGCGGCGGGCACCACGTCGTCGAGCCGCCAGCCGTTGGTGTGCCCGACGTCCATGTACTCGATGAACCGCACGATGTGGCCGGTGCCCCGGAAGTGGCGGGCGATGGCCGGCACCTCCGCGTCGTTGACGCCCCGCTTCACCACCACGTTCACCTTCACCGGCGTCAGGCCGGCCCCGGCGGCGGCGTCGATGCCCTCCAGGATCGCCCCCACCGCCACCCCGGCGTCGTTCATGGCGGCGAACGTGGCGTCGTCCAGCGAGTCCAGGCTCACCGTCACCCGGTGCAGCCCTGCCCCGGCGAGCGCCTCCGCCTTGCGGGCCAGCAGCGACCCGTTGGTGGTCATGGTCAGGTCGTCGATGCCGGGGACCCCGGCGAGCATCGCCACCAGGTCCTCGACGCCCTTGCGGAGCAGCGGCTCGCCGCCGGTGAGGCGGATCTTGCGGACGCCGAGGCGGGCCGACACCCGGGCGACGCGCTCGATCTCCTCGAAGGTCAGCAGCAGGTCGCGGGCGAGGAACTCGTAGTCCTTGCCGAACACCTCCCGCGGCATGCAGTACCGGCAGCGGAAGTTGCACCGGTCGGTGACCGAGATGCGCAGGTCGCGGAGCGGCCGCCCGAGCGTGTCGGTGGGGGTCATAGGCACGGGAGCCTACCGGGGTGGCTCACCTTCCGAACGGGGCGCGGTCCACCACGTTGCCGGAGGCGTCGAGCAGCAGCGCGGTGTCGCCGCCGTTGGACCACACCGCCCCGCCGCCGGGGAAGCACAGCACCCCGTCCCGGCACACCGACCACACCACGGCCTCTTCGCCGGGGCCGAGGCGGGTGCCTGCAGGGAAGGTGAACCGGTGGGCCGACGACTCGTCCCGCAGCGTCCATCCGCTCACGTCCACCTCGCCGGCGCCGTCGTTGCGGATGGTGGCCGACTCGCCGCCGCCCGGGTCGTCGTCGCGGCCCGGCGGGTCGCCGTCCACCTCGAGGATGCGGACCGCGGTGCCCCGGTCGGGCCCGCAGGCGTCGGGTGCCCACAGCCCGGCCCCGGCGGCCGCGGCGGCGTCGTCGGCGGCGCGGAACTCGGGGGCGTAGAGGTGGTCGGCGGAGATCGCGATGGCGTGGCCTGCGGCGACGAGGCGGGCGTTGACGAACTCCCCGGCGGCGCCCAGGTAGCCGAGCACCCGGCCGTACTGGTCGGTGCCGGCGTCCCACAGCGTGACGTCGCCGCCGTCGAGCAGCGCCTCGAGCGCATCGCGGGCCTCGTCGGCCCAGCACTCGTCGCGCTCGGGGGTGTTGATGCCGAGCAGGCGCACCTCCACCGCCTCGCCGAGGAACTCCACCTCCACCGTGTCGCCGTCCCGCACGTCCAGCACCTCTACCGGCACGGCGCCGTCGGGCATGGCCGGCACCGCGACCCCGGGGGCCGGGGCGGTGGGGGCGGTGGCGCCGGGGACGGCGTCGGGCGAGGTGCAGGCGGCCAGCAGGGCGGCGGCGGCGAGGATCGGGGTGCGGCGCATGGGGGCAAGGTACCGTCAATCGGACGTCAAGGGCCAGGGCCGCCCGGCCGATCCATCGGAGGGCGCAGGAAAGGACCACATGCCGTTCGCCAGGGTCAACGGGACCATGCTCTACTACCGCGAGGCCGGTGAGGGGGACCTCGCCGTCTTCCTCCACGGCTTCCCCCTCGACCACAGCATCTGGCTCGACCAGTTGCACGGCCTGGCCCACGTGCGCCACTGCATCGCCCCCGACCTGCGCGGCTTCGGCCGGTCCGACCCGATCCTGGAGCCGGCGCTGTCGATGGAGGTGGTGGCCGACGACATCGCCGCGCTCATCGAGGCGCTCGGCGCCACCGAGGCCGACATCATCGCCCTGTCGATGGGCGGCTACGCCGCGCTGGCTCTCTACGAGCTGCGCCCCTCCATGGTGCGGACGCTGACGCTGGTGGACACCCGTGCCACTCCCGACTCGGTGGAGGCCCGGGCGGCCCGCGACGCCCTCGCCGACCAGTTGCTGGCCGGGGGCAAGACCGACTTCGCCAGCCAGATGTTCCCCACCCTGCTGGGGCCGCACCCCTCCCGGCCCACCAGGGCGCGGCTGCGCTCGATGATCGAGGGCACCCGCTACGAGACGCTGGTGGCGGCGCTGGAGGGCATGAAGGAGCGGCCCGACCGCTCGGTGCTGCTGCCGCAGATCGCGGTGCCGACGCTGGTGGTGGTGGGGGAGCACGATGCCCTCACCCCGCCGTCGCAGGCAAGGGCGATGGCGGAGGCCATCCCCGGCGCCCGCACGTCGGTGATCCCCGGCGCCGGCCACCTGTCGCCGCTGGAGCGGCCCGACGAGGTGAACAGCGCCCTCATCGAACTGCTCGAGGGCCGCAAGGTGGTCTGGTGGCGGGAGGACGCCGAGTAGCCGGCCCCCGGCCGCAGCCGGGGCCCCGGCTCCCCGGCGCCCCCTCCTACACCTGTCCCGTCCGGTCGGCCTCGGCGGCCACCCGCCTGCCCTCGTCGACGTCCACCCTGGTGAGCAGGTAACCGCCGACGATGAACAGCACGATCAGGCCCAGCACTGCCGGGCGGCTGCTGTCGAACACGAAGGCGGCTGCGGTGAACAGCAGCGGGCCCAGGATGGCCGAGAACTTCTCCATGATCCCGAAGAACCCGAAGAACTCGCCGCTCATCGACGCCGGCGACATCGAGGCGTAGAGGCTGCGGCTCAGCGCCTGGCTCCCGCCCTGCACCACCGCCACCATCCAGGCGAGGAACCAGAACTCGATGACGGTGTCGAGGAAGAAGCCCCACACCGCGATCGCCGAGTACACGGTCAGCGCCAGCATGATGGTCCGCTTGGTGGTCATGCGGGCCGCCACGCCCTTCAGCAGCGGCGGGCCGATGACGAAGGCGATGCCGGCGGCGGCGATCTCCACGAGCAGGAGCAGGCCCAGCAGCGAGCCGAGGCTCGACTCCCGGGTGGGCTCCAGCACTTCGATCCGGCCGATGGTGACGGCGGTGCCGGTGGCCTCGGCGTCGCCGGTGGTGCCGGTGTTGGTGATGGTGAGCGTGTGCTCGCCTGCCTCTCCGGCGTCCACGATCTCCACCTCGCCGTAGCGCTCGGCGGCGTTGTAGCCGTCGACGACCAGCGGGGTGCCGTCCTCGTCGGCGTCCTCGTCCTCCACCGGCACGCCGTCGATGGCCACGGCCCATTCGCCGTGGCCGGGGCCCTTGCCGTAGGTGATGGCGACCTCGCGCCCGTGGTAGGTGAGCGACAACGTGTCGCCGCCGTCGTCGGTGGTGGCGTAGTCGAAGTCGGCGGCGGCGCCGATCGCGTCGGCGCTGCGGATCGACCACCCGCCGTCCAGGTCCACGGCGGCGTCGGTGACGAAGTGCTCGCCCTGGCCGACCGCGGTGGCCGTGGCCTCGAAGTCGGCGCCGGGGCGCCCCACCAGGTCGGCGTCGAGGGTCCGCCCCCCGATGCCGCCGATCAGCGGCAGCATCACCAGGTTCAGCAGCACGAACGCCAGGTACACCGGGGCCCGCTTGGCCTGCCCGCCGGGGATGCGGCCGAACGCCAGCGTGAAGGGGATGCCGGCGAACTGCACCAGCACCAGCGCCAGCACCAGCTCCACCGTGCCGAAGCCCAGTTCGGCGCCGTAGATGACGGCGACGCCGATGATGGTGCCGATGCCGTCGTTGTAGATGAAGAACGCCGCCAGGTACTTGGCCAGCTCCTTGTACTTGCGGATGTGGCCGAACGTCTCGCGCAGGCGGCGGAACCCGGCGGTGAGCACCGACCCCTCCACCGGCTCGACGGCCGCCGGCGGCTCCGGCACCCTCCGCAGCACCGGGATGGAGAACACGGCCCACCACACCGCCACGCTCAGGAACGACAGCCGGGAGCCCCACTCGTCGCCGATCACGAAGATCATCACGACGTTCACCACCAGCAGCAGCCCGCCGCCCACGTACCCGATGGCGTAGCCCAGCGACGACACCCGATCCTGGTCTTCCGGACGGGCGACGTGGGGGAGCAGCGAGTCGTAGAACACCACCGAGCCGGCGAAGCCGATCCGCCCGATCACGAACAGCAGCGAGGCCAGCAGCCAGTCGCCGGAGCCCACCAGCACCAGGAGCCCGGTGGCGACGATGCCGGTGCCCGCGAAGATCGACAGGAAGCGCTTCTTGCCCCGCTTCAGGTCGGAGATGGTCCCCAGGATGGGCGACAGGAGGGCCACCACGAACAGCGAGATGCTGAGCCCCGCCGACCAGTAGGCGGTGGCGATCGCCCTGCTCGGCAGCGTGGAGGCGGCGATGTTGCTGTAGTAGGTGGGCAGCACCGCCGCCAGGATGGTGGTGGCGAAGGCGGAGTTCGCCCAGTCGTACATGGTCCAGGCACGGATCCGCTTGCGGTACTCGGCCTGATCGATCCCCTCGTATCCCGCGACGGCCACGTCGGTCTCCCCGTAGACGGCAGCGAAGCGTATCGCCCGGGGCACCCCGCGCTCAACTGCGGCCGGGCGGTACGCTGCCGGCCCATGCGACGCACCACGCTGCTCACCGTCCCGATCGCCCTCGCCCTGCTGGCCGCCGCCTGTGCCGACGACGCCCCGGCCACGACCGGGCCGGTCCAGACCGGGCCGGGGACCACCTCCCCGGTGACCACGTCGCCCGCCACCACGTCTGCCGTCACGACCTCACCGGCCACCACCTCGGCGGTGACGACCTCGCCGGTCACCGAGACGAGCACCAGCACCACCACGACCACCCTCCCGCCGCTGCAGGGCCTCGCCGCCGAGGTGGTCGCCGACGGGTACGCCAACCCCGTGTTCGTGACCTCACCGCCCGGCGACGATCGGTTGTTCGTGGTGGAGAAGCCGGGGCGGGTGCGCATCGTGGGGCAGGAGGAGCCGTTCCTCGACATCACCGCGCTCACCAGCGAGGCGCACCAGGAGCGGGGCCTGCTGGGGCTGGCGTTCCACCCCGACTACGCCGGCAACGGGCGCTTCTTCGTCTCCTACACCGACACCGGCGGCACCTCGACGCTCGCCGAGTTCGCCGTGTCGGCCGACCCGGGGGCCGCCGACCCCGCGTCGTTCCGCATCCTGTTGACCCAGAGCCAGCCGCGGGACAACCACAACGGCGGGATGATCGCCTTCGGCCCCGACGGCTACCTGTACCTGGGCCTGGGCGACGGTGGCGGCGCCGGCGACCGGTTCGGCAACGGCCAGCGTCCCGACACCCTGCTCGGCACCCTGCTGCGCCTCGACGTGGACGCCGGGACGCCCTACGCCGTGCCGCCCGACAACCCGTTCCTCGACGGTGGCGGCGCCCCCGAGGTGTGGGCCTACGGCCTCCGCAACCCGTGGCGGTTCTCGTTCGACGGCGGCCTGCTGTACGTGGCCGACGTCGGCCAGCGCCTGTGGGAGGAGGTGGACGTGGTCCCAGCCGCCGACGGCGGCCTCAACTACGGCTGGTCGATCATCGAGGGAGATGCCTGCTTCGGGAGCGCCACCTGCGACGACCCCGGCAGCGTGGCGCCGGTGGTGGTGTACGGCCACGACGAGGGCTGCTCGGTCACCGGCGGCACCGTGTACCGGGGCGGCGCCATCCCCGAACTCGACGGCCACTACTTCTACGGCGACTGGTGCGGCGGGTGGGTGCGGTCCTTCCGCTACGAGGACGGCGCCGCCGTGGACCGTGCCGACTGGTCGGCAGACCTCGGCACGCTGCCGCAGATCACCTC